>JAFQKA010000040.1 GCA_017397175.1 Clostridia bacterium
GGAAATCTCCCAAAACCATTTGTTTTTACAATCCCTCCGTCACTCGCAGGCTCGTGCCACCTCCCTTTACACAAGGGAGGCTTACGTCTCCTTTTCATTTACAATGAAAAGGAGATTGAAAAAACATTGATATGAAGCCTGTTCACCCCTCGCGTAACCGTAGATTTCATGTTTTTCACAATCCCTCTGTCATTTTCCTTTGGAAAATGCCACCTCCCTTTACACAAGGGAGGCTTACGGACGACGGCGAGCTTGCTCGTTTGTGGTCGCCCCTACATTGTAATTTTTTATGTGTCACCTTGTGGGAAGTATTCTATGACCGTTCGATTTTTCGGGTCGTCGAGACGCCGGCCCCTACCGGGCACGTTGAGAACCGAAGATTTTTGTGTCACCTCTTGCATATCCGTTCTTCCCGTGGTAAAATTAAGTAACGAATTTTATCGGAGGGAAAGATGAAAAAGATAGAAACTGCCGAAATTTTGTGCGTTGGCACCGAGCTGCTTCTGGGCGATATTGTAAACACCAACGCGGCGTTCCTTTCCGCAAAGCTGGCGGAGCTTGGTATCGCCGTCTACCATCACACGGTGGTGGGCGACAACTCCGCACGACTGCGCGAGGCTCTTGACACGGCCGCAAATCGCGCCGATCTTATCGTTATGAGCGGTGGACTTGGTCCCACTTGCGATGATCTGACAAAAGAGACAACGGCACAGTTTTTCGGACGCAGGCTCGTAATGAATGAAAGCGAACTTGGAAAAATAAGCGAATATTTTCGTGAAATGGGCCGTCCCATGACCGAAAACAACGCAAAACAGGCGCGGATCCCCGAGGGCGCCACGGTTATTGTCAACAATTACGGCACGGCACCGGGCGTGGCTATCGAGGGAGAAAATTGCGTGGCTGTGATGCTCCCCGGACCGCCTTGTGAGCTTGAACCCATGTTTTGCGAGGAGGTTATTCCGTATTTGCAGAAAAACGGCGGCCTTTGTGAGGGTGTCATATTCAGTCGGAACGTTCATATTATCGGTATGGGAGAATCCTCGGTTGAAAACGAGCTTCGCTGTCTTATGAACGGCTCTCTGAACCCCACCGTTGCGCCTTATTGTGTCGCGGGCGAGGTTCGGCTCCGCGTGACCGCGCGGGCGGAGAACAAGGAAACGGCTCTTTGTATGTGTAACGAGATGATAGAGAAGATAAAAGAGACGACCGTGGGTGACTTTATTTACGGCATCGACTGCGAGAGTGTCGAGCACGCTTTGGCTGACATTTTGCGGACGCGGGGACTGACCTTTGCCTGTGCCGAATCCTGCACGGGAGGTCTTATTGCCAAGCGAATGACCGATTTGCCGGGTGTGTCTGAGGTCTTTCTCGGCGGCGCGGTGACTTATGCAAATTCCGCAAAAGAGGGTATACTGGGCGTAAAGCACGAGACACTTGAAGCCTTCGGCGCGGTGTCCGAGCAGGTAGCGTGTGAGATGGCAGAGGGCGCAAGACGAGTTTACGGTGCCGACGTTGCCGTTTCGACTACGGGAATCGCAGGACCCGGCGGAGGCACGGCCGAAAAGCCCGTGGGAACCGTTTGCGTGGGGATTTCCACAGCTCGGGAGACTTGCGCGCTGACTTTGCACCTGTCGCCTCGCCGCGACAGAGCATATATTCGTACCGTTTCCGCCACCAATGCGCTAAATGAGGCGTTGAAACGGGTGAAATTGATGCAATAAATTGTGCAACACGACGAAAAAACGAATAATGCCATTTTCGAAATATATCCACCTTGACAAAACCGCCATAAAATGGTAAAATTATAAACACGGAACGAAAGAGTTCCGCATTCTCTACAGTGAAAGGAACAACACCATGAAAACCAACTTTAAGAAAATTGCATTGGTATTCTGTATCGCACTGCTTGTTGTAGCCGCTTTTGCGGTCACAGCCTTTGCCGTGAGATCAGATTTCCCCGATTCGGGTTACACCGACATCACCCCCGCAAACGGCTGGGTGCTCGTCGCTTCCCCCGAGGCACAACCCGATGAGGACGGTGAGGACATTGATCTTTATAAGACACAGTCGGGTAAATTTTATTTTAACGAAGAAAAGAAAACAGTCGTTCTCACTGAGTTCAAGGCAGGAGAAATTGCCAACTACGGTGACTGGAACGCAGGTCACAACGGAAAAATAAATATGCCCGGAGCACTCTATTGGTTCTCCTATTGGGCAACCACCAACAGTGAAAAGATCGAGCACTTTGAGGTGCGTAACGGCGAGGGCGGACTGCGTTGCTTCGGATACGTTACATACGGTATGAACCACGTTGTTGACGTTAAGTTTGACGAAAGCGTTGACTGGATCGTGGGACAGAAGTCGGATACGGGTATCCTTGTGGGAATGGAGTCCCTTACAACAGCCGGACACGGTAAGTTTGCCAAGGACGGAACCTTTACTCCCTCCTCTTTCAAGGAGAACGTAGTAGACCTTACGGGCTTTACAAAGCTCACTCCTCTCGGCTCTTACTACGACCAGAAGCCCGTTTGTTACTTCGGCGCATCGGTTTACGATTGTCCCGTGGTAACGGAGGTCATTCTTCCCAAGACGCTCGTGGGTGTTGGCTCCTACACTCCTTCTGTTAACGTAGGCTCAAGCTGGACTGCAGGAACAGAGACTATCGAATGTGCAACCGACCAGTGGGGCGGCCAGTACGCGGGCATTATCGCTAAGATCGTCTGCGGTACAACTCCGAGCCTTCAGAAGGTTACCATCCCTGCGGAAGTAACCGTAAAGCTTATTGAAGCGAAAGCTTTTGCCGCTTCTGCTGTACGCTGCATCACTATTCTCGGTAAGGTAGACCCTGCGATCGTAGTCGAGAAAAATGCTTTTCAGAACGTTGCAAAGGGCTGTATCATTCAGTGTGCAGCTCAGGAAGATATCGATATTATGAACAAGGCTCTTGAGGAGGCAGGCGCAACCAACGTCAAGGCCGTTGATATGAGCGTTAAGCCCGCTATTCCCGCAAAGGTTACAAGACTTCCCGCAGTTCCTGCGTGGGTTGAGTTCGTTCCCGAGACCTCGGGCGCAACTGCTTACGGCTCCATGAAGAGCACGTATTCCAACAACTGGTGGGCATACTACCAGGATACAAAAACGCTGAAGTTCTTTGCGAAGAAGGCTTCCGGCTACAACGAGATCGGCTCTCTTGCCGCTTGTGAGGACGGCGCAGGCTGGTCTCAATACAAGGAAGAGATCGAGCACATTGTTGTCGGTCCCTATATCCACAAGCTTACAGCAACTACCTTTACAGGTATGACAAACCTCAAGGATATTGAGATGACCTCCAGCATAGCTCAGGCAGCAGGTACGATTGAGGGTACTCCTAACCTTACGACTATCTTCCTTACAGGTATGGAGAGAGTAGAAGGTGAGGCGGTCCTTGCAGGTGCTAAGACCAACTTCAAGCTGAGCCTTGCCGGAACAGCCGTTAAGTCCATCAATATGGGTAGCTCCTCTTGGGATTTCATCGGCAACATCGTTCCCGGTCCCAAGACGTCTACTCTCATTTTCGACGCTCCCAGTGACGAGATCATTGCATATTGCCAGGAAAACTATCTGAACATCAAGGACTCCGCAGGAACATCCTTTGGCGAGTGGTATGTTGAGGTTCCCGAGGGTCTGCCCTTCTGCGGTGACGCCGCTGTATTTGATTTCGATGAGGCAACAAGCACACTTTACATTCTGGGTAAAGGCTCGGTTTCCGACGTTGCAAACTACTGGGGCGGTGGCTCCAAGAACCAGCACTGGTTCGATGTCAGAGATAACATCAAGCACGTTGTCGTAGGCGACTACATCACAGCTATCGGTAAGTATGCTTTCACCGAGTGCAAGAATCTTGAGACAGTTCAGCTTCCCGCAAAGGAAGGATTTGTAATTCTCAACGCTGCGTTTGAGGATTGCTACAACCTCAAGTCCATATACATCAAGGGCAACCAGCCCATCGAAGGAACGGCTGACCTCTCTCTCATCGACGAGTTCGAGTCTTATACGTTCGCTGACTGCTTCCTTATTGCCAATGCGGTTATTAACGAGAACGTAAAGAAGATCGGTGTTTCCGTATTCGACAACTGTGTAAACCTTCAGAACATCTACGGTGTTCCCGGTTCTTACGCAGAGGAGTATGCAACAAAGAATGAGTTCACATTCTTCGATAAGGCTGCAAACACACCTCAGCCCATCACTTGCACACCTCCTGCGGATACCTCTGACACAGGGGTAGATACAACACCCGATACAACTCCCGATACAACACCCGACACAGCACCCGATACGACACCCGATACAACACCCGATACAACTCCCGATACGACTCCTGATACAGTTCCCGACACGGCTCCCGTTGGCGGTGACGACGATCAGAAGAAGTCAGACGGTGGATCCATGCTGCCCGTTATCATCGTAGTGGTTGTTGTGGTTATAGTAGCCGCTGCCGTTGCGGTAGTTCTTGTTATGAAGAAGAAAAACGGCAAAAAAAGCGAAAAGTAATATAAAATAAACCAAAACCGGCCCCCGTGCAAAAAAAACGACTGCACGGGGGCTTTTTTGCGTGGAAAACGCTTGCGTGGAGGGCAAAATTGTAAACATTTAGTAAATATTTCCGTGAGTTGTTGACAGTTAAGGTGATTTAAATGTAGAATTACCCTGGATAGATTTATATTATATAAATTTATAACTTATAAAACAAGTAAAGGAGAAAAGACAAATGAGAACATCGAGAAAAATCTTTCTTGCACTCGTCTTGACGCTGGCTGTGGCTGCTGTCATGTCCGTATGCGCTTTTGCATTCGACATTAACACAGATCTTCCCTCCGGCGTAACCAAAGACGACGCAAAATGGAAGGCTTCCGGGTATTCGGACGTTGATACCGAGGCGGGTTGGTATATGATGTCCTCCGGTGATTCCGACTATTCCACACCTGACGGAGGCTTCCCCACCTTCGCATCGCTCAACTCTTCCAGATTCTACTGGAACAAGACAACGGGCGAGGCTGTATGGCTTGTTACCGCACAGAATATGTCCGGCGACTCGGGTGAAGAAGGCGTTGTCAGCCTGAAAAACGTTACGGCATCTACACAGCAGAAGTTCTATGCTTACGCTTCCTGCTTCGTTGACGTAACCAACAAGACGGGCAATGCTTTCAAGACACACTTTGCCGGCGGCACTTCGGAAAAGTCTCAGTACGTTACACAGAACGCTACAAACTATCCTATTTACGAGCGCTACATACAGGCGGGCACCGCAAGCAAGCAGTGGTCCAACGTTATCGTTACCGCTCAGGCTTACGCTGACTTTGTTGCGTACAAGGCAACTCTCGGCTATGCAGAGGATGCTAATGTTTCCGACACAGCTCACCAGGATCTTCTTGTTGAGTGGGCATATAACAATATCGCTCATTACAAGAATCTGAGAAACTGCAAGGAAGCAGGCGCGCTTTACAGAATGGCTTGGATCTTCAACGAGCTTGCAAACAACGGCTACGTATTCAAGACCATTGAGATCCGCGCAGCAAAGGGAGTTACTCCTTACTTCGGTACCGTAGGTCTTGTTTCCAAGCTTATCGAGGCTGAAACTATCCTCTTTGACAGCAAGATCAACGATCTTCGTCTCACGAATACAACCCGCGGTCTGTTCATCGGCAATGCCGCTCTGAAGACTCTGGGTCACGTAACCTACGATGCAGAGATGACAGGTGCTTACACCGGTAATGTTACCGAGGGTGTTGTTAACCTTTCCGGTTTCGCAAAGGTTACGCCTTATACCCCCAGCAGTACAACTTACTTTTTCTCTGAAATTCTTCAGGACGCGGGAATGACAGACATTGTTTGGTTCAACTCTATCAAGTCGGGTGACACAGAGTATGCGGGTCTTATTGACTACCGCGCACTTTATGGAGCTACCTCTCTGAAAACTATTACTCTGACAGCGCCTCTTACCTCTATCGCTCGTCAGGGACTTCGTGGTTGCACGGCTCTTACAACTATCGACCTCCGCGGCGGTGTTGCAGAGAGTGCTGAAGTTCATTCCGAAGCTTTCTATAATGTAAAGCAGGCAATTACTGTCAATGTTTACTCCGCTGTTGATGAGGCAAGAGCAAATGCTATCTTCGCTTCCTGGAGCAACGTTACGGTAGTTAATAACTCCTCAACCGAGGCTGCCATCACAGCAGATGGTTACTCTATCCGCATTGATGATAGCTCAGCCTTCTACAAGGGTCCCGCTCTGCGTGCCGAATTCACACTGCTCAAGGAAAAGGTGGATGAGGTTAAGGCCAAAGAGGGCTACGACCTTGCCGACTACGGTATAGTAGTATTCTCCGAGAATACTTACAACGCATACGGATCTGCTGACGCTATCATCGCAGCTATTCAGGGCGGCCTTGACGAAACAGCACAGAAGAAGATCAAGATGGTTACCGCTGCAAACGGCCCTTACGTTTCCGTTAATGCCAAAGGCGACAAGACTTTCGCTGCCGCTATCACAGGTATCGATGAAGCTAACTATGATTCTGCTGTTTACACGTATGCTTACGCAGCATGGTCAAACGGAACCGATACAAAGTATACCTACACCACATACGTTTCCGCGAGAGTACCCGGTAAGTCCGCTCATTCTCTCTACGATGCAACCGTATTCGCATTTGCAAACGGTGTCGTTAACTCTCAGAACTTCAAGATGTCCACAGACGTCGAGCTTTGGGATATCCTCCAGAAGGGTGCATTCTCTATCACAGACGGCGAGCAGAAGGCATTCAGCACAGCTGTTACTGTTACGCCCAAATATGAGTTCGATGCAGAGAACAAGTTCACATACCTTGACCTGCCTCTCTATGCCTGGAGATTCTACCAGAGCAGCGCAACGGCATCTCCTGCATGGAACGCTTACGCTCACTCTCTTGAGGAGACCAGCTCCACAAACGTTGTTTGGTCCATCCTCCGCAATGGTAACGACCTCGTTGTGGTTTACCGCCGCGCTGACGGCATAGCTGACGATGCAGTAGCAACAGTCCCCGCTATCAGAGACCGCAGCTACGGTGGATACGCTCCTTACAGTAGCAATTACATGACTCCCGGTTATACTTGGAGTAGCAGCGAAAACAAAAATGTAAATGTGCTCACTGAAGGTGATCTCACATATGGAGATACCAGCACAAATGCTTTCTGCACGACACAGAACGCTTATTCCCCTATCCTCTCGGATACAAACGAGGCTAAGATCACAACGCTCGTTATTGACTACGGTGTAAATAAGATCACAGGCGGTGCTCTCGAGAACACCACGGTTTCCACACTTGCAACTATCGTATATCCCGAGGGAATAACGACAGCCGGCAAGTTCCTCAACTACAACTATTACGTTGAGAATGTAACTTACGCCTCCGATAACAAGACCTCTATCACAGAGGAAACACAGGCAGACGACTTTGGTGCGATCGCTGACCTCAGCGGTCTCTCCGGATTCACTCTCAACTATGCTTTCTCCTACGCGCGCAAGGTTGAGAACGTTATTCTTCCTAAATCTGTTGCTACCTGGAGCGGTCTTGAAGAAGGCTTCCGTGAAGCATATGCTATCAAGAGAGTTTGGACTGTAGATGCTGAAGTGCCCGAAGACGGAACAATTGATCTGACCGGTGCAAAGAATCTCAGAAGCTTTGCAAAGAACTGCTTTACGAGAACGTCCGAGAATGCAGCGATCACAGCTCCCACGATCATTCTTCCTGAAAACTTCATGGGAATAAGCACATACGGTTACAATGTCTCCGAAGCCGATCCTTGCTCGCAGATCTTTGGAGCAGATATGAGCTTTACGGTTGTTCTGACCAACATAAAGGCTCTTACTGCCAGCGCAAAGGATGGTAACGGCGACTGGAGCTTGATGTCCTTCTATGACAATATGCAGGCAAAGCTTGCCGCAGGTACGCTGACATCTGCTCGTGCAGACAACCTTAATAAGCTTACCTTTGTTTGCGAGGTTAATGGTGAGACAAAGTCTATGAAGATTTCAGAGTGGAGAACATACCTGGTAGCTCAGGGTCTCTACACACCTGCAGCTTAATTTGTAAGGAGGTAAATATCGATGAAAAATTATATAGCTCCTGAGATAGAAGTAATCAAGGCAGATGCACCCCAAGTGCTGACAATATCCATCGGAGACGTTGACGTAAACGTAGGCGACGGATTCTTCTGATAACATTCAAAACACACCCCCCGCCAGATGGCGGGGGGTGTGTTTTTATCCGAGAAGCAGGAGTAAAATAAGTAAGATCACCGTATCCTCCGCATCCTCACACCCAAAAAGAAGTAAAATGAGCGCAAGGATCATCAGCGTATCGTCTCCAAGAGATCCGAGGTAATCCCTGAAAGAGGGGCGATCCCGCACAGGGGCTTCGAGCGATTTTTCTTCTGTTCTTTCCGCCTCACCTTTTTCCTCCGTTTCGCGGCGACAGGGCATGGGAATATTTTTTTTCGGAAGATCACCCGGAGCATAAAGACGTTCTCCCGCCTCACGGGAATAGGAAACGGGCGGTTTTGACGGCGGTGCCGATGACCTTGGTGCGTCTCCTTCCCGCGGTCGTGAAAAAGCTACTCCGCTGTACTGCCGCGGTACTGTAAAAGGCGTGTTTTTGTTATAGCTTCGACTGTACATCTGTCCCTCCTTATTAAAGTCCCTTCAGAACGTCGCCCACCGACCAGAGCCGAAGAATAGTTTCCGCCGTTTCTCTTCTGGCGGGACTGAGATAAGGGCAGAGGGCGCGGAGCAGGGCGGTCTTTTTCGGGTCACCCATAAGCGCGCCGAGGTTCAGCTTTCCCGTGCCGCCGAGTGATCCGCCCGATCCTCCCAACGCCGACAGGATAAGAGGCATTTTTTCAAGAAGCCCGTCGGGAATCTTTATCTCCGAGGCGGCTTGGGTCTTCTCGGCGTCTGCCTCGGCTTGCGACGTCTGAGCGGGGGGATCCATTCCGATGGCATCTGCTATTTTTGTGATTATCTCGGGATTCGATTGAAGTGTCGCCAACGCCTCCTCGATGGGCGATCTTTTATCATCGCTCATCAGTTTCCCTCCTTTTTTCTGCTTTTAGCAAACTGCTCCGCCACCTTTTCAAGATCCCGATCGGTCGCCCCCGACAGAGCCGAGCGGACCGACGAAATATCGTCCGGGGAAATGTTCAGAGCCGAAAGATCAAGTCCCGACTCAGCCGCCAGCCGTTCCATCACCATTTTGAGCTGACCGTCGTTTAAAGAAAGAAGCCTGTTAAGCGCATTTCTGTCAAGAATCATGGCAAAATCTCACCCAAATAGCGGGTTTTCCTCCAAATTTTCTTCTATCACCATTTTATGCGGTCTGCGCCTTGATTGATACATAAAAAATCTGTTTGAATCTTTGTCTAATATGTGCATTGACAGACTTTTTTGCCTATGGTAAAATATTTTCAGTAATTTTTGCCTCGAACGGAGGATATTTTAAAATGAGAAACAGAACAATCAAAACCCTGTTGTGTCTGATCCTGACTGCAATGGCTGCTACCTTTCTTTTCGCCTGCGGAAAGCCGTCGGAAAACACCCCTGACACGGCTGTAAGAGACCCTCTCGACAGTGTATCCGACACCTTGGAATCTTCCCGTGACGAATCGGGCAGTGTGCCGACCGAAGACGAAAAAGACCCCTTTGAGGGACTTTCAAGAGAGGAATTTTTTGAACAAAAGCAGCTTGTAATTTACCGCGAGCTGCCCGAGGGCATAATCCGCAATTTTGATTACAAGGTGACGGTTACCCAAGGGGACAAGAGTGCCCGGATCCCCGTCTACAACCACGCAATGGAATATGACGTTTCCGACCGCTCTATCGGCGGAGACCTTTACCGCCGATTCTCGCAATTTGCTTTCTGCGGAGAAAAGGTGAGAGTGGATATTAAGGTCAATCGGGATTTTGAATACTATTCGGTGATCCCTTCCGCAAAGAATTTTGAGACTTCTTTCCGTGACGGCATCATATCTGTTTACCTTGACAAGCCCGACTATTTCGGGATCCGTCTCGACGATGACGACAACTCGATAATTTCCATTTTTGCCGACCTGCCCGAATACCCGGGAGACGTTCCCGAAAAGAACGGTGAAAACGTGATCTTCGTTGACGGTTGGCACGAGACCGACACGGGTCTGCTCATTACGGACACGCCCGATACCACGGTATATATAGCTCCCGGCGCGGTGCTGAATGCCCGTGTAAAGCTTACCGGCGCAAATTCGAAGATCATCGGCCGCGGTGTTATCCTCGACCCATTCACCGATTTCTACAACTACGATATTTTGCTTAACGCGCCCCTCTCAAAGGACACGAAGCTCTGCACGCTGGGCGGCGAGAACAGCTTATTTGACGGCCCGATACTGCTTGACGCCCGCGGCTTCAATATGGTAACGTCCTCAAATAACATTACCGTCCGAAACTACAAGGCGCTTTCCACCATGATGTGCTCGGACGGTATCACCGGGATCTCAAAGGACAGCACCTTTGAGCATTGCTGGATATACGTTGCCGACAACGCGCTGGTCATCAGTCACACGGAAAGACAGACCTACCGGGACATCGCCATTGGCACAACCTGCGCGGCAATCTTCCCCCAGCTCAACACCATCGACGTTCTGCTTGAGGGAATTTACGTCTTCCGCACAAACGACGGCGTCGTAACCAACCGCTACAACAGCGGGTCAACGGATCGGAACGTCTCGCTCACTATAAAAGATCTGGACTGCATGGACTGCATAAACGTCCCCCGATTCTTCCAGGGCGGTAACATGGGAACTCTTGAAAAGACTGTCAGCTTTGACGGCATTTCCCTGCCGATCCTTTCGGGTGCCACCGATCCCCATGCAAGCAAGACGAAGACGGGCAAGGGCTATCTGGTGCAGTTCACCAACCCCAACAGTCTTTTTACCGAAAATTATACGATCGATCTGCACAACGTGTACGTTGACGGCAGACCGGTAACAAGCGCAGACGAGGCAGCTCTGTCGGGCACGGAATACAAAAACACCCTGAATTTCACAAACGACGGAAGCTATACTCCCGTAGAGCGCGTTATCTATGAGATAAACCACACTCAAAGCGGAAAGGTCTATATAGGCACTTATCTTGTGCCATTTGAAAGCGATATCACAGTCGACGGAGACAGCTTCTATCTGCCCGCTGAGGAGATCCTCACGGCTCTGCGAAGCGATAAGACCCCAAAAACAGAAGATAAAAACGGGATCGGGTACGTAAAAGCCGACGAGCTCGTTCTGTCGGGAGCCGCCGCAAAGGCGGAAACAAAAAACGGCAACCTATACCTGACCCCCGTGTATAACGGTGAAAATCTCATCGCGCCCGACCATACGGAAAACAGCCAGATAACCGAAAACCCAAGCTACAAGATCGACATGGTGCTCGAGGGCGAGGAGGGTGACTACACCTATTCCTTCTACTCAAACCGGGCGGAAAGCTTTTTTGACGGCGGATTCAGAATAATGTTCACCGAGGAAATAAAGAAATTCGGCGCGGGAACGTATGAATTTTCTTTCCGTCTGAGAGCTTCTTCCCCGGCTCAACTCATCGGCACCTGGAGATACGACGATCCGATCTCGTACACAAAGCAGGAAACCCCGATCACAGCTTCTTCCGCGTGGAAGGACGTAACCCTGAGCTTGAGTGTTACCGAGGAAATGCTTGAAAATAATCTTTTCGCTGTGGGCGTTAACGGAACAGGCTCGGAATTTGACTATTTCACCGTAAGCGATCTTCAACTGATAAAAAAATAAGCCAAATTTATAGCGGAGAACCAACAAATGAAAAAAACGAATCTGAAAATTTATCTCTGCCTCGTTTTAACGGCAATCGTGGCATTTTCACTCTTTGCCTGCGGAAACCGAGAGCAAAATTCCCCCGATACCGGGAAAAATGACGTTAAAACAACGGAAAACACCCCAGAAACAAAGACCCCCGAGGTCAATGGTGACAACACTGAAAATATTCCTTCAAGAGAGGATTTTTTCGCGCAGGATCAGCTTGTTATCTACCCCGAACTGCCTGAACCCATCCGCCGAAACTACGACTACAAGGTAACTGTCACTCAAGGGGACAAGAGTGCAGGTATTCCCGTATACAATCACACCATGGAATACGATGCTCCTGACCGCGCCATCGGCGGAGACCTTTACAGAAGATTTTCCCAGTTTGCTTTTTCGGGCGAAAAAGTGAGAGTGGATATTGCGGTCAATCGGGATTTCGAATACTATTCGGTGATCCCCTCCGCAAAGAATTTCGAGACCGAATACCACGAAGGCGTCATCTCGGTCTACCTTGAAAAGCCCGACTATTTCGGGATCCGGCTTGACGATGACGATAATTCTATCCTTTCCGTCTTTGCCGACCTGCCCGAATACCCCGGAGATATTCCGCAAAAGGACGATCCCCGTGTCATCTGGATCGAGGGCTGGCACGACGTTGACGGCGGTATTCTCTATCTTAAAGAAGAAAAGACCACCCTCTACATAGCTCCGGGCGCTGTGCTTAACTCCCGTTTGGACATTCGGGGTGCGAATTCCAAGGTCTTGGGACGCGGCGTGATCCTCGATCCCTTTGAAAACATCTACAAGCTGGATATTCGGGACGGCGGCACCGAAACCCACGGCGTGATGCTCTGTCAGCTTTACTCCGACGGCGGAGAATTTGACGGTCCCGTACTTCTGGATACCCGCGCCTACAACCTGATGACCGGCTCCAACGTCAAGGTCAGAAACTACAAGGCGCTCTCCACCATGATGACCACCGACGGCATAACCGGAGGAGGTAAGAACTCAACCTTTGAGCACTGCTGGATCTATTGCGCTGACAACGCGCTCGTTATCAGCGGAGCGGAAAATCACGTTTACCGCGATATAGCGCTGGGCACCACCTGTGCGGCTATTTTCCCACAGAACGATTCAGTATCCGTCACACTTGAGAATATTTACGTATTCCGCTCAAACGACGGAATCGTCACCAACCGCTACAACGGCGGAAAAACCGAAAGAAAAGTCGGATTTACCATTAAAAACCTGGACTGCATGGATTGCATAAACGTTCCCCGATTCTTCCAGGGCGGAAATATGGGATTGTTGAAGAAATCCATACTCTTTGACGGTATTTCCCTGCCTCATATGTCGGGTGTTACCAACCCCCATGAGGGCAACTTTAAGGAATATACCGATCTGCTGGCGCAGTTCACCAATCCCAACGATCTTTTTACCGAAAATTATCACCTGACCTTCAATAATCTTTACGTCGGCGGCGAGGCGATCACGGACGTGAGCCGGGTTACGATCGAAAATGATTCAAAAAACACCGTATCCTTTACAAACGACGGAAAATATACTCCTGTGGAGCGTATGAGCAAACGGGCAAGTTACAAGGGCGTTGGCAAGGTCTATATCGGCGCGCTTCTCATGGCTTTCAATGCTGATGTGGTCGTCGAGGACGGCAATTTCTATCTGCCTGTCGGAGAGATCCTGAAAATGCTCCGCTCGGACAAATCTCCCGAAAACTCCGAGAGAAACGGAATACTTTATACCACCCCCGATGCGCTCATGAAGGCAGGCGCGGCAGAAAGCTTTGAGATCAAGGACGGAAATCTTTATCTGACCCCCGTGTACGGCGGCGAAAATCTGCTCCTGCCCGACGAGGGTACTATCAGTCAGATAAGTGAGGCGGGCTGCTACAAGGTTGATATGGTGACCGAGGACAACGACGGAGATTACGTTTATTACCTCTACGACCTGCGCAACTACTACACAGGCGGATTTTCTATCATGTTCACTGAGGAGATAAAGAAATACGGCGCGGGAGAGTATGAATTCCGATTCCGCGCAAGAGGCTCGTCCTCCTTGGGAGTCAACGCCGCTTGGAAATACGACACGACATACACCTATACAAGGGAAAACAACGAGCTCTCCCTTTCCACCTCCTGGAAGGATTTCTCAATTACGTTGAAGGTCGATGAAAAATTGATCGAAAGCGGCGAAATGTTTATTGTTTCAGTTGTCGGTATGGGATCGGCATATGAATATTTTGCCGTAAAAGAGCTTGAGCTTGTAAAAACAAAATAATCTCCCCCCACCAACCCCCTTTAAAAAGGGGGCTTGGTGCAGTGGAGGTCGCGGAGACCTCGTCGCCCTCTGCAGAGGGCGAAACAACGGTGTGGCTGTATTTCGGTAAGGAGACACTATGATAAAAATTCACAAGGATTTTACGGGCGGCAACATTCGTGTTGTCGCAGAAAAAAATAATGAAATTTTCCTCGAAAACGAGCTTCGGGACACGCAGTGCGACTGGTTTTACTGGGCGTTTTGCGTTGAGGGCGCGCAAGATCGGGAACTGATCTTCCATTTTCAGGACACCCGACTTGGCTATTGGGGTCCCGCGGTAAGCCGCGACGGCGAAAATTGGACATGGCTTGGCGAGAGTGGGAAAAATTCCTTTACATACCGTTTTACGCCCGACGAGAGCAAGGTCTTTTTTGCCCATCACGCCTTGTACCCCATGGCGCGTTTTGACCGTTTGACGGAGAAGTACGGAATTGAAACAAAAGAGCTTTGCAAGAGCAAAAAGGGCAGATCGGTGCCCTATGTTGAGTTCGGTGAGGGCGCGCAGACCGTTATTCTCACCGCCCGCCACCATGCCTGCGAATCCACGGGCAGCTGGGTACTCGAGGGCGTTTTGGAGGAGCTTTTGGAGCACCCGATGCCAGATACGAAGGTCCTGTGCGTCCCGTTCGTGGATTTTGACGGCGTTTTTGACGGCGATCAGGGCAAAAGCAGGGTGCCTCACGACCACAACCGAGACTATATTTACACACCTGTTTATCCCGAAACGGCGGCTATAATGGAGCACGCCCGAAAAAACGGCTGTGTCTATGCTTTTGATTTTCATTCGCCATGGCATTGGGGTGGAAAGAACGATAAGATTTTCATTGTTCGTAAGTGCGGAGACAGGGAAGAGAAATACGATCGCTTCAGCGAGCTTTTGGCACAGGAGTGTGATAAAAATTCCATGAGGTACGAGGTCGGTCTCGACCAGCCCTTCGGTCAGGATTGGAACAAGGGCGGGCCCACCTTTGCCACGGAAATGCTCAAGCACCCCGAGTGCTCTCTGGCGTTCACTCTCGAAAGCGCGTATTTCGGCACGGCGGACGATGTCGTCACTCCCGAAAAGCTGATTTCCCTCGGTCGCGCGTTTGCACGCGCGGCAAAGCGGTTTGACGACGCGAAGAGGGAGTGTCAAAGGCGCACGGGTTAGCAAAAACAAAAAAGGAGCACATTGTGCTCCTTTTTGCCATTAGAACGGGAATTTCGCCTACGGCGAATATACCCTCGCCCTGCGCCTTGCAAGCGAGCTTGCAGATCTTCGGGCGGGGTATGCGAACCCATGCGTTTGCTATGCAAACGCTGCGCCGAAGGCGCCGGGAATCTGAACCCACGTTTGCGCCAATGCTCACTCAAACCGATATTCCTCATAGCGCAAACTGTTCCGGTTTGCGAAATACGGGAATTTCGCCTACGGCGAATATTTTTGCTCTCGCCTCATGTGAGCAAGCTCCCATCGGCTTGCTCGCAAAATGCGAACCCATGCGTTTGCTATGCAAACGCCGTGTCGATTATCGACACGGCGTCAAAACAAAAATCCCACACCTTGTGGTGTGGGGTTTTTGTTTTTGGTGACCCGTACGGGAATCGAACCCATGTTACAGCCGTGAAAGGGCCGTGTCTTAACCGCTTGACCAACGGGCCGGCATGGTAGCGGAAGTCGGATTTGAACCAACGACCATTCGGGTATGAACCGAGCGCTCTAGCCAACTGAGCTATTCCGCCATGCTTTGCACCGGATTTTTCCGGCACGACGGTGATTATATCATAAAAAAATCCATTTGTCAACCCTTTTTTGCGAAAAATCTTTGTCAAACGTCACCTTTGTTAAAATTTTGCCCCAATTTTCCTTTTGCCATTCTTTTTGAACCGTGTTTTTTGCATATCGCACAAAGTTGCGCCGTCCCCCTTGAAAAAAACGTTCGTATGCGGTATAATTAAGCCAATAAATGTACTTCTTTATTAAAAGGAGCGTGATTTTTTTGGCATATACCTTCAAGGGCGGCTCCCGCGTGGTCGAGCACAAGAACACAAAGGATTCACCCATCGAAAAGCTTCCCGCGCCAAAGATGGTGGCGATACCTCTATCCCAGCACATCGGCGCACCTTGCGCGCCTACCGTCAAGGCAGGTGATGAGGTTTTGCGCGGACAAGTCATAGGAGAGGTGAAAAACGGACTTGGGTGTCCCGTTCATTCAAGCGTCTCGGGTGTGGTGCGCGGCATAGTTTCGGTAAATGACGCAAAGGCGACCCCTGTCATGACCGTGGTGATCGAAAACGACGGCCTCGACCGACTGTCCCCCGAGGTGCGGCCTTTTGAGAAAAAGTTGTCCGAGGCTACCACCGAGGACATAATCGAGCTTGTTCGCCGTGCAGGAATTTCGGGCATGGGCGGCGCAACTTTTCCGACCTACGCAAAAATTTCGTCGGCGGTAGACCGCGTTGACCGCCTCATTATCAACTGCGCCGAATGTGAGCCGTTTATAACTGCCAATCATCGTCTCATGCTTGAACGTCCCCACGAGATAATCAACGGAACGAAGATCCTGCTCAAGGCACTTGGCTTGCGCGACGCTTACATAGCTGTAGAAAACAACAAGATGGATGCGGTAGCAAAGCTGGAAGAAAAGATCGCGCAGAGCAAGATGATCCACGTCTGTATCATGAAGACAAAGTATCCCCAGGGAGACGAGCGACAGCTCATCTACGCTATCACGGGCAAGGAACTGCCTGCAGGCAAGCTGCCGGCGGACGTTGGGTGCGTTGTTTTCAACGCTGAGACCTGCGCGGCAATATATCGCGCGTTTGCCACGGGAATGCCATTGATCGAGCGTGTGGTGACGGTGGACGGCGACTGCGTTCAGAAACCTCGTAACGTGCTTGCTCCCATCGGCGCGTCATACCGCGACCTGATCGAGTTTTGCGGAGGACTGAAAAAGACCCCCGAAAAGATAATCAACGGCGGCCCCATGATGGGCGCGGCTCAATGGAATATAGACGGGCCTGTAACAAAAGGCACTTCTGCGGTGCTTGTGCTGTCGAAGGAGATGTGCGCCGACACCGAGCAGGATCATAGCTGTATCCGTTGCGGCAGATGCGTCCGCAACTGTCCCATGCACCTGATGCCAAATTACCTGGCGCTGTTTGCCCGTCACGGAAAATACGATGACGCGGACAAATACGACATTTTAAGCTGTGTAGAGTGCGGCACTTGCTCATATAACTGCCCTGCCCACGTGCCGATTGTTCAGTACATTCGTGCGGCAAAGGGTACGATAAAGGCGCAAAAGTCGGCGGAGCGCGCAAAGGCAAAGGAAAATGCCGCGAACATTACGGTAAATTAAGGAGGAAAAGACGATGAATGATAAAAATCCCTCGGGCGCAAGCTATCCCGAGCTTCTGACCGTCTCACCTTCCCCCCATATCCGCCACTCCGACACCACTCGCTCGGTCATGACTGACGTTATCATCGCACTTGTTCCCGCGCTTATATGGGGCGTTATCTGCTTTGGCCCCCGTGCCGCTTTGGTGGTGATCCTTTCGGTGGCGTCCTGCGTGCTTGCCGAGTACGTTTTTGAGAAAATCACCCACAGAAAGGTCACGATCGGTGATTGCTCTGCGGCGGTGACGGGACTTTTGCTGGGACTTTCCCTTTCCTCTTCCGTTCCTTATTATATGCCCGTGGTGGGAGGCGTTTTTGCCATCGTCGTGGCAAAGCAGCTTTTTGGCGGAATCGGAAAAAACTTTATGAATCCCGCGTTGGCGGCAAGAGTTTTTCTTTTCGCCTGGCCCTCCGAGATGAATAAGTTCGTGAAACCCTTTTCGAGACTTAGTCTTTTTGCTTCGGGCGCGGACGTTGACACCGTGGCGACCGCTACCCCTCTGGTGTCCCTTAAAACGGGCGCGCTTCCCGACGTTTCCATGACCGAGCTGATATTGGGCGAGGTTGGTGGCTGTATCGGTGAGGTTTCGGTGGTGCTGCTTCTTCTGGGGGCGGCTTACCTGCTTTGCAGACGGGTCATTTCCTGGCATATTCCCGTTTCCTACATAGGCGTTGTGGCACTTTTGACCGTGCTATTTCCCCGCAATGCGGACACAGGCAGTTTTGTGCTTTCTCAGCTCTTTTCGGGAGGACTTGTTATAGGTGCGTTCTTTATGGCTACCGATTATTCAACTTCACCTATTACAAATAAAGGAAAGCTGATCTTCGGCGCGCTTTGCGGCGCACTTACGGTGCTTATCCGCTATTTTGGCGGCTATCCCGAGGGCGTTTCCTTTGCAATTCTCATTGCAAATTCGCTTGTGTATTACATAGACCGCGTGACACTTCCTCGAGTCTTTGGAAAGGGAGGTGCGGCAAATGGATAAGGAGATGAAAAAAGAATCCTCCGCTCTGTATTTTCTGCGGATCGGCGGTACCTTGCTTCTCATTTGCGCCATTGTGGCGCTGGTGCTGTCCTTTGTGAACACGGTGACACGGGAAAAGATTGCCCAAAACGAGACCGAGCAAAAAAGGACTGCCATGGTCGAGCTTTTCGGCTCGGACAAGATAGAATATACCGAGCTTGACCGACTTGAAAGTGACGGTGAGCGTGTTGAGGCTGTTTATCGCGTGGCGGAGGACGGCTCCACCGTCGGTTACAGCGTTCTGGTGCTTTCCCCCGGCTTTGGAGGAGACGTTCAGCTGATGGTGGCTGTGACAGCGGACAAGACGGTTATCGGAGTTAAGATCGTGTCCATGTCCGAGACCCCGGGGCTTGGAACCCGTGTGGACGATGCGGATTATCTGTCTCAGTATGCGGGTGTGACCGCAGGACTGTCCGCCTCCGAGGTGGATATGATCTCGGGCGCAACAAAAAGCTCAAAGGCGGTGCTGAATGGCGTTGTTGACGCTTTGGCGGCGCTTGACGGACATTTGGGATCGGGAGGTGTATCAAAATGAAGAAAAACGGATTTTTGGCATCTCTGAAAAACGGAGTTTTTGATAACAACCCCACATTGGTCCAGCTCCTTGGAATGTGTCCCACCCTGGCGGTGACAACTTCGCTGACAAACGCGGTGGGCATGGGCGCGGCGGCAACGGCGGTACTTATCTGCTCCAATATGATAATCTCACTTTGCCGCAAGTTCATCCCCCGTCAGGTGAGAATTGCGGCGTACATAGTCATAATTTCCGGCTTTGTGACGGCAGTCGAGCTGCTTATGAAGGCGTTTTTCTTCGACCTTTACGGTGCGCTTGGACTTTTCATTCCGCTGATCGTTGTAAACTGCATAATTTTGGCGAGAGCCGAGGCATTTGCCTCGAAAAATCCCGTTTTGCCCTCGATCTTCGACGGACTTTCAATGGGACTCGGTTTTACGTTTGCTCTTTGCCTTATCGCGTTCTTCCGCGAGCTTCTGGGCGCGGGAACTCTCTTTGGATTCCCCGTGCTTGGCTCCTGGTATAACCCCGCGATCATCTTTATTCTGCCCTCGGGCGCGTTCCTGACTCTCGGATTTATTATCGCGGGCGTTCAGAAGATCCGCAACACAAGGCAGGAAAAGGCGCGATCCGCGCAAAATGACAGAGAGGAGGAGACGGCATGAGCTTTACACAGGTTCTTCTTTTGATGTTCGGCGTGATCTTGGTTGAAAACTTCATTTTCTCCAAGTTCTATGGCTGCTGTCCTTTTCTCGGCGTTTCGGATAAGCCGTCCACTGCCCTCGGCATGGGTATGGCGGTGACCTTTGTCATGACCCTTTCGGGCGCGGTCACGTGGCTTGTTTATTACCTTGTTTTAGTGCCGCTGGGACTGGAGTATCTGAAAACAGTTTCCTTCATTTTAATTATAGCGGCACTTGTGCAGTTCATCGAGATGTTCTTGCGCAAGTTCGTTCCCGCTCTTTACAGCGCTCTTGGAATATACCTGCCGCTTATCACCACCAACTGCGCGGTGCTGGGCTGTGCGCTTGTGAATATCCAGGAGGGATTCAATTTTATCGTGTCCGTGTGCTACAGCTTTGCGGCGGCCATCGGCTTTGCTCTGGCGATAGTTGTTTTTGCGGGCGTTCGGGCGAGAATGGAATTTTCCGATCCGCCCAAGGCTTTTAAGGGCTTTCCCTTGACCTTGGTGGCAGCAGGACTTCTTGCTATGGCTTTTTCCGGATTCTCGGGCATGAGCTTCTGATCGAGGAGGTATGATATGAAAGAAATATTGATCACCGTCCTCGTCTTCGCCGTTCTTGGCGGAGTATTTGGCGTACTGTTGGCGTTTGCCTCGAAAATTTTCGAGGTCAAGACCGATCCCCGTGTGCCTCAGATCCTTGACTGTCTGCCCGGAGCAAACTGCGGCGGTTGCGGATATTCGGGGTGCTCGGCTTTGGCTGAGGCTGTGGCCTCAGGCGACGCAAAGCCCTCTGCCTGCCCTGTGGGCGGCGCGGAAACGGCGGTAAAGATCGGCGCGATCATGGGCGTCGAGACGACGAATGTTCAGCGCAAGCGCGCGCAGGTCATGTGCTCGGGAAATTGCGAGGCTTCAAAAAAGAAATACGTTTACAGCGGTGCCCCCGACTGCGTTTCCGCCGCGTCCCTGGCGGGTGGAGACAAAATGTGTGCTAACGGCTGTATCGGACTTGGTACTTGTGTTGCCGCGTGTCCTTTTGGCGCGATCTCCGTGGTCGACGGCGTGGCGGCGGTGGATTACCACAAGTGCGAGGGTTGCGGCGTGTGCGTTGCCGCTTGCCCGAAGCATATTATTGAGTTGATTCCTTTTGAGGCAGACTTTTGGGTGGGTTGTAAGTCGGTAGAGCCGGGTGCTGTGGTGAGAAAGCAGTGTGACGCAGGCTGCATCGGCTGCAAGATCTGCGAAAAGAACTGCCCTGCAGGCGCAATCACGGTCAAAGACTACGTTGCGTCTATCGACTACGAAAAATGTGCCGAGTGCGGCATCTGCGCCGAAAAATGCCCTCGGGGCATAATAAAATCCTCGCGGTGAGATAATGCAGGGGAGCCTTTGAAAAGGCTCCCCCACACCCCCGCGAAACTTTTATGAAAAGGGAATGGCTACGGACATCTTGTCTAACTAAACCTTGCAAAACGGCGGCTGAACACCGCCGTTTTTATCATTCTAAAAAATATTTTAAGAAAATTGAAAAAAGTGCTTGACAAAAGGAAAAGATGGTGATATAATAGACAAGCTGTCCCGAAAACAGCGGGGAAGCACATTGGTCATTGAAAATTGAACAACAAGAGATGAAGTACAAAGCATATTTTAGATGTGTGAAAAGACGAATCTCGCAATTTCTTGAGAATACTACTCAAACAAAAGTAAAACGAGCAGATGAAGCTCTA
>JAFQKA010000041.1 GCA_017397175.1 Clostridia bacterium
ACCACCTTGTGGGAAATCTCCCAAAACCATTCGTTATTACAAGCCCTCCGTCATTTTCCTTTGGAAAATGCCACCTCCCTTTACACAAGGGAGGCTTACGTCTCCTTTTCATTTATAATGAAAAGGAGATTGAAAATTCATTCAAAGACGAGCGGACGACCGATGGTCGCCCCTACCTTGTGATTTTTTATGTACCACCTTGTGGGAAATCTCCCAAAACCATTCGTTTTTACAAGCCCTCCGTCATTTTCCTTTGGAAAATGTCACCTCCCTTTACACAAGGGAGGCTTACGCCTTATTTTTTATAAAGAAAATGAGATTGAGATTTTATTCGCAGATCTGTGGGAGTGTATGTTAACCCCCCTTCCCTACGGGGTAAAATAAAGACGACCGTTTTACGGGACGCCGAGAATATCGTCCGAATCGATCAAAATAAAATCCCCCGCCAAATGTACGGTCGTTTTTCAGACTTGTACATTTTACGGGGGATATTTTTGGGGAGAAATATGTCTGTCCATATTCTCTTTTGAACTATTTACGGAGCGGCCCTTTTAAAAGCCTTAGGAAATTCAGAATCCGAAAGGATTGTTAGGGTCAACGGGGTTATCGCTGTCAGCTTCGGGAGCTTTTTCCTTCTCCTCTGCTTCCTTTTGCGCGTTCTTCTCCGCTTGATCACGGTTTTCCTTTTCGCTCTCGCGCTTCTTTTCCTCGGCGATCTTTACGATGTCATCTTCGGTCGCACCCTCCTGCATAGCCGCCTCAAACTGGTCGCGGTCCATGGACTCATGCTTGTAGAGGAACTCTGCAACAAAGTGGAGCTTGTCGATATGCTCCTGCAGATAGGACTTACACTTGGCATACGCCTCGTCGATGATAGCGCGGACTTCGTCGTCGATCTGCGCGGCTGTCTTTTCGGAATAGTTCTTGCCCGAGCTGAAGTCACGACCAAGGAAGACCTCGCCGCTTGAATGCTCGTTGCCGTAAAGGACCGTACCGAGACGGCTCATACCGTAACGTTCGACCATGGCGCGGGCGATCTTCGTCGCCTGGCTGATATCGCTTGATGCGCCTGTTGAAATGTCGTCCAGAATAAGCTCCTCGGCGATTCGTCCGCCGAGAGCAACAATGATGTTGTCGATCATCTCGCCTCGGGTCTGTACCATTCTGTCCTCCTCGGGCACGCGGACGGTAACGCCGCCGGCAGAGCCTGCGGGGATAATGGTAATATGCTTAACGGGGTCGGAGGTGGGACAGAAGTAGGCTGCCACAGCGTGACCTGCCTCGTGGTAAGCGCAAAGCTTGTTGTCCTTTTCTCTTCTCTGCTTGTTCTTCTTCTGAGGACCCATGAGGGACTTCATATAAGCGTCCTCGATCTCGTCCATGCCGATAAGGTCTTTGCCGCGGCGGGCTGCCAGGAGTGCCGCCTCGTTTAAGAGGTTTGCCAGATCTGCGCCCGTAAATCCTACGGTGCTCTGAGCGATCCTCTTGAAATCAACGGTAGCCTCAAGAGGCTTGTTTTTTGCGTGGACTTTCAGGATTTCCTCTCTGCCCTTGATGTCTGGGTAGTTTACAGTCACCTGACGGTCAAAACGGCCGGGACGGAGAAGTGCGGGGTCAAGAATGTCGGGACGGTTCGTAGCGGCGATAACGATGATCCCCTCGTTTGAGCCGAATCCGTCCATTTCGACCAGCAGCTGGTTGAGCGTCTGTTCACGCTCGTCGTGACCGCCGCCAAGACCTGCACCGCGGTGACGTCCGACGGCGTCGATCTCGTCAATAAAGATAATGCTGGCGGGGGCTTTCTTTGCTGTATCAAACAGGTCGCGTACACGGGATGCACCAACGCCCACGTACATCTCAACGAAATCCGAACCGGAAATGGAGAAGAAGGGAACGTCAGCCTCGCCTGCAACTGCCTTCGCCAAAAGGGTCTTACCCGTGCCGGGAGGGCCTACGAGCAGGATTCCGTGAGGAATGCGCGCACCGAGCTTTGAATAGTGCTTGGGGTTTTTCAGGAACTCAACGACTTCCTGCAATTCTTCCTTTTCCTCGTCGGCACCCGCCACGTCGGAAAAGAGTACCTTTTTCTTTTCGGATGAGCCCATCTTAACTCTCGCGCGGCCAAATCCGCCCATTTTGCCTGCTCCGCCCTTGCCGCCCACAGCGGAATTCATAATAAATATCCACAGAACGATAAAGACGATGATGATGATTGCATAAGGAAGCAGGGATACCCACCAAGGGTAAACGGTGGCAGGCTCGTACTCGTAGCGCAAAAGCTTTCCTGCCTCAAGCTGGGCGTTGATCGTTTCACCCAGATCATTGTAGAACAGGTTGAGACTGCTGAGCTGATAGACGGCCTTGGTATCGTCAGCCATTATCATAGTAAGCTCAAGGTCTTCGCTGACGGTAAATTCCTTTACCTGCTCGCCCTTGAATGCCAAGACCACTTCACTGTAATCCTCAAGCACCTTGATCTCGCCCTCAGCATCTCGGAATATTCCCGAGACGGCAAGGAGCACGGCGCCGATGAGCAGTGCGTAAAAAAGTATGACTTTGAATTTACTCTTCATTTTTTATAGGTAATCCTCCGAATCAGTTTTTGACATATTCGGGGCGAAGCACGCCCACAAAGGGCAGCGCCCTGTATTTTTCATCATAATCGAGACCGAAACCGATAACAAATTTGTCGGGAATGATCTTGCCCACGTAGTCGGCGTTGAAGTTCACCTCGCGGCGGGAGGGCTTGTCGAGGAGAGTGCAGGTGCGTACCGAGTGAGCGCCCTTTAATTTAAGGTATTCGGTCAGGTGAGAAAGCGTTCTGCCGCTGTCGATAATATCCTCGACGATGACGATGTCGATATCCTCAAGATCTCCGCGGTGCAGGTCGAGCAGGATATTTATTTTTCCTGCGCTGGAAGTACCCGAGCCGTAGGAGGAGACCTTCATGAAGTCTATTTCGACGGGGACAGTGATCTTTTTCATCAGCTCACCCATAAAGACCACCGAGCCTTTGAGTATGCAAAGCAGGAGCAGCTTTTTCTGGGAGTTGGCATAGTCGCGGCTGATGTCGGCGGCTATTTTTGAGCAGATGCCGTCGATCTCCTGCTCGTCTATCAGTATTTCCTGAATAAAATCGTTCATGATAAAGTCCTTTTCAAATTCGTAAAATATTTATTGTTTTTTGAACACGGAAAGAGTTATCGTTATTGCGTTTTCTTTTTGTTCCGTTCCGTCGCGGAGTGCAATGCCGGGGATCCACAGGATACCCTCGTCGTCACAGACGACAGGGAGACGATCACGGTCTTTTAAAGGGATCTTGTGCTCGGACATGAGCTTTCTCACGTCCTTTGAGATACCTCCGCGTTTTATTTTGTCGCCTGCACGGCGCACTCTGCAAAAAAGATTCCCTACAATTTTATCAGATGACAGGGTCACTTGTGTAAATAAGGTGTAAATATTTTCCTCTTGAAGTTGATTTTTCTGCGAGGAAATCGGGAAATCTGTGTGAAGAAGCAACAGGTAGCCGCCTTCCAGCCGATTTTCGCCCTCGCGCAACGGGATCTCGGTATTTTTTTCGGTCTTTTCCCTTTTCGGCTCGGCTTTTCTGAAAGCAAGACGGTCAAAATCTATTACCGCCTCGGTCTCGCCGGGCAGAGACAGTGAGGAATGGGGCTTACCCTCATTTATAAGTCTCGAAAGTGCCTCAAAATGCACGTATTCCGTCATAGCGTCGGTCACCTTTGACATCATTTTGTCCGTGACCCGCCGCAAAAGCGCGGGGTGAAGTGCCTGAAGTCTCCCGATTTTGTCAAAATCGGGGGTGTTCACGTATTTTTCCGCTTCTCCGTCGATAAAATCGCAGTCGGCGGATACAAGTGCCGACAGACGTGCGGCAGAGCCGTGAATTGAAGGGTTTATTTCCTTCAATTGGGGAATTACGTTAAGTCTTATTCTGTTTCGGGCGTAGTTATCGTCCGAATTCGTGCTGTCACAGACATATTTTATGTCAAGTTGACGGCATATATCAAGAATTTCTTCTTTTTTAATTGAAAGAATGGGGCGCAGGGCAACCTTGCCGCCGCCAAGCTCTCTTTTTTCGGGAATACCGCAAAGACCTTTTGCGCCGCTGCCCCGGGCAAGTCGGAAAATAAGCGTTTCAAGGTTGTCGTCGGCGTTGTGGGCGGTTACGAGAGCCTCAATATTTTCTTTTTCCATTATTTCGCGGAAAAAATCGTATCTGACCTCTCTTGCCGTTTCCTCGATGCCCTTTTTGCGTTCTCTTGCGATGGCGGGCACGTCCGCGTCAAGCACAAAGCATCTGATACCCAGCTCTTGCGCGCTTTCAATGCAGAAATCCCGATCGCGTAAAGCCTCGTCGCCGCGGATAGAGTGGTTGACGTGAGCGGCGTACAGCCCTACGCCGTTTTCCTTGCACCATGCGCAGAGCAGATGCAAGAGCAGAGAGGAATCTGCGCCGCCCGAATATGCCAGCAGCAGAGAAGCGGGCTTGTGACCGAGGATCTTCTCGGGAGATCTGAAGCCCTTGACGTCAGCCGTTTTAATTTCCCGGCACATTTTCGTCCTCCGCCAGATTGCGGAACTTTGTGAACTTGCCCACCCAGCCCATCTTTACGTTGGTGGTTGAGCCGTGACGGTTCTTTGCGATAATGACCTCGGCGGTGTTCGGGCCGTCGTCGCTCTTTTCTTCGTTTGACTTGTAGTATTCCTCTCGGTAGAGGAAGAGAACTATATCTGCGTCCTGCTCGATAGCTCCCGACTCACGCAGGTCGCTGAGCATTGGGCGTTTATCGGTACGTCCCTCCGCACCACGGGAAAGCTGTGCGCAGCAGATAACGGGGACGTTAAATTCCTTTGCCATGAGCTTCAGGCTTCTGGAAATTGCCGAGACCTCCTGCACGCGGTTGTCTTGGTGGGATTCGCCGGTCATCAAGCTCAGGTAGTCGATAACGATCATACCGAGATTCTTCTCGCGACGGAGCTTTGCCTTCATTTCTGTGGCGGTGATACCGGGGGTGTCGTCAATGAGAATATCGCATTTGGACAGCCAGCCCGAAACGTGCGCCATGGTCTTCCAATCCTCGGGGGTCAGATCGCCTGTTCTGAGCTTGTAGGAATCTATCATAGCCTCGCTTGAAACGATACGTGTAACAAGCTGCTCGGCGGACATTTCAAGGGAGAAGATACAGACCTTCTTCTTTGTGTTGCGGGCAACGTTCGTTGCCACGTTAAGCGCAAAAGACGTCTTACCCATACCGGGGCGCGCGCCCAATATCACAAGGTCGGACTTTCCCAGACCTGCCAGAACTCTGTCAAGACCCGAGAATCCCGTAGGGATACCCTGCGTCGCTTCCTTGTCGGTAACAAGCAGGTTCAGGTGGTCGTATACCTGCAAAAGCACGTCACGGACGTGGACGAAATTTTTTGTGTCCCGTCCCTGAGCAATATCGAATATTTTGTTTTCCGCGTTTTCGATAATGTGGGCAACACTGTCCTGCTCGCCGTAAGCCGTGTCGGAAATATCTCCGCAGACCTCGATAAGATTACGCAGAAGGCTCTTGTCTTTGACTATTTTTGCATAGTCCTTTACGTTCATTGCGCCGGGGACTACGTCTCCCAAGTGCCTTACGTAATCCTCGCCGCCCGATTTTTCGTAAACGCCCAGGCGCACGAGGGTGTCAACGAGAGTTACCGCATCTATTTCGTTGTTTTCCGAGTAAAGCTTCTGCATGGCAAGAAAGATCTGCTCATGCTCGCGGATATAGAAATCCGTGCTCTTTACCATGCCCGCGATAGTGTTGAAGCACTCGGGGTCAATGAGGATACAGCCAAGGAGCGACTGTTCCGCCATCATGGAAAATGGAAGCTTTCTGACTAAATCTTCACTCATTTTTTTCTCCGTTCGCCGCCAAAAGGCGGCATAATTTTTTTGGGATCCGGATTATTTTTCGGAAACGAGAATGTTGATCTTTCCCGTGATCTCGGTGTAGAGCTTGACCTCAACACTAAAGGAACCGAAGGTCTTGATGGGGTCTGCCAAGCTGATCTTTCTCTTGTCAACGGTGACACCGTGCTCCTTTTCAAGCTTTTCGGCAATATCCTTTGAGGTTATAGAGCCGTAGAGACGGCCGTCAGCGCCGGCTGACGCGGGGAATTTTACGAGGATTCCCTCAAGCTTTGCGGCGATCTCTCTTGCCGCTGCCTTTTCGGTCTCGATCTTGTAAGCCTGGGAAGCCTCGCGGTTCTTCAGCTCGTTTATAGCCTTTGCATCTGCGGGAATAGCCAGTTTACGCGCAATGAGATAATTTCTGCCGTAGCCGTCGGAGACCTCGATAAGATCGCCCTTTTTTCCCTGTGCCTTTACGTCCTGTGTAAGTATAACTTTCATATATAATCTCCAATCCGCCGCCATGCGGCGGCATATATAATCTTTGGAAACGCTTGGTACCGCCTTGGCGGCAAAATGGGTTTGGGTCCCATTTTGCAAGTGTTTCATGCGTGAAATAGCTGAGCTTGCAACCTCTTGTGGCTTGGTTTCACGCTAACTCGCGGCGGCATATATAATCTTTGGAAACGCTTGGTACCGCCTTGGCGGCAAAATGGGTTTGGGTCCCATTTTGCAAGTGTTTCATGCGTGAAATGGCTGAGCTTGCAACCTCTTGTGGCTTGGTTTCACGCTATCTCCAATCCGCCGCCATGCGGCGGCATATATAATCTTTAGAAACGCTTGGTACCGCCTTGGCGGCAAAATGGGTTTGGGTCCCGTTTTGCAAGTGTTTCATGCGTGAAATGGCTGAACTTGCAACCTCTTGTGGCTTGGTTTCACGCTAGCGGCGACTATGTAAGGGTGTGCCGAAGCACACTTTATTTTTTGTCAATGTTTCTGGCAAAATATTCTGCTATGTTGTCGTCCACGATTTTTCTGAACTGCTTTAAGGTCATGTCGTCCGCCATGCCGCCTGCGTTGTTGAAATTACCTCCGCCAACGCCTCGCATAAGCTGAGCGCAGTCCACAAGATTGTTGTTTGAGCGTGCGCTGGCGTTGATCCTGCCGTTCCACTCGGCTATGACGATAGAGGCGAGTGCGCCGTTCATCGACAGAAGCTGATCGGCAACACGTCCGATTACGATCTTGGTCTTGCCCTCGTCCTCAAGACCCTTTCCCATGCAAACGGCGATCCTGCCGTCCTGCACCATCTGCAGACCCGCGCCGATGCGGTACTGCGCGTCGAAGGTCTCGTAGTCCGCTTCAAAGAATTTACGGACACGGTCCACCTTTGCCGAGCAAAGGCTGAGGTATTCGGCGGCCGCGTAGGTCTTACGGCTTGCGTACTGCGTAAAATTCTTTGTATCAAGCATGATTCCCGCCAGCATTGCCGTCGCCTCATCGGAGGAGAGCTTGGAGCGGCGCAGACCCACGTCCAGAATACCCGAAACGATCTCACAGGCAGATGACGAGGTGATGTCGATATAATCGTAGTCGCACTCTGCCGTGTTTTCGTTCTTTTCGTGGTGGTCAAGAATTATTATCTTGCCGCCCAGGGTCTCGCGGAGAGTTTTATAGAGATGTGTGCTCTCCATGTTTCGGTGATTGTTCACGTCAACGACGATGAGAAGCGATTCGGTACGCGCCTTTGTCAAAGCCTCCTGCTCGTCGATGAACATTCCGTCATATTCGGGAGCAGAGGTGAGGGACTCGGTGAGTGTGGCGAAATTCACGTCGGATGGGTCGTTTATAACGATATTCGTGGGCTTTCCCATTTCACGAGCCAGCTTGGTCATGCCGATAGCGGCACCTATGCTGTCGTAATCGGGACGTGCGTGACCCATAATGAACACGTTTGAACACTCGGAAATATATTTCTTGACAGTCCTTGAAACTCTGGGGTAATCGAAGCTGTCGCTGCTCGCCTGCTTGCGGCGGTCGCGGCCGTAGTCCTCAAAGCGTCCGTCGTGGTTGACGATGACCTTGTTTCCGCTCTTTCTCTGTTCAAATGCAAGCTCTGCGTTGTGCAGTCTCTCCGAGAGGGTGCTTCCGCTGGCGGAAAAGCCCATTGAGACGGTCAGCTCGTCGTCGCCTACGGTCAAAGCCTCACGAATGGTGTCAAGAATTGGGAATTTTTCTTTTTCACATTCACGCAATGACGCAAACGGGATAACGGCGATAAATTTTCTGGTTTCCGGCTCGTACATAATGCCGTGCTGCTGGTAGATCCACTCGGACAGCAGCTCGCGGACCTTGTCCGCCGCCTGCTTTTCGGAAATTCCCGAAGCGCCGGCAAATGCCTTGAGGTCGTCTATCTCGATACGTCCCACAGCCGCGGTCTCGTACTCAAGACGGCGCTTTAAGTCGTCGATGGTATTCTTATCCTCGGTGCAGTCAACGATAGTAGACAGGTAGTAAGCACCCTTAAACGAATCCACGGGGTTCTTTTCGTCTCCGATGACGGTCTTCACCGAGCGGATCGTCATATAGCGGTTTGACCCATCGGGCATTTCGTGACGGAAAGGAAGCGCCTTATCTACCGATTCCGCGATCTTTTCGGGGGTGAGGTTGCGGATAACGGCGGAAAGGTTGGGGGCAACGCCGGGCATTTTGCTGTTGAACAGTTTTTGCGCGGCGGGGTTCCACTTTACGATGATTCCGTCGTGATTCGTGATAATATAGGGATATACCATGCCGTCCAGCATACGGCTGAAGCGATGTATTATTATTTCATTTCTTGCCTTCGACCTGGCGCGGAAAAGCAATGGTATTATTACCAGCGCATCGAGAGACACCAAGGTTGCCACCATGATAAGCGCCGCGGAGGTGGGCTTTACATCGGTCAGAAAGAGCAGAAGCATCAACAGAATACAGCTCAGCAACCCCGTGCCAAGGCAAAGAGCAAAGGCCAGGGGAAAATTAAAGAAGCTTTTCTTTTTTTCGCCGTTGGTGCGACTTTGATTATTTTCACTTGTCATATAGGGAGCACTCCTTTTTTTCAATCTGGAGATTTTTCATGTCAGAGGTGTTTTGCTTTTGTGCGGCGCTGTCCGATTATATCAAAGGCGCCGAAAAGAGCCAATACCTTTATTGCCAAAGCAGGGTTTATGTAGAAAAGAAAAACGAACAGGATTATTGGCAGACAGCCGATCCTCACCACGCCGCCTCGTCTTTGAGCGAATTGGGTCTTGACGCCGACAAGCGCGAGAGCCGGGACAAAGCAAAGAGCAACGTTGAGAGCCGAGGTCTGAAGGAGACCTGTCGGAACAAAAAGGGACAGAGCTGTTGAGACCACGTAAACGATTGCCGCCGCCACGCTTACCTCAAGGGTTCTCGTTTTTTGAGGAATGTCCGAGGGCGTACCGAAAAGCCGTGCCACCAGGAACATCGCTTTTTGCGCCAGATAGGAAAGCACCACGGCAAAGGCCACCAGAGTTCCGGGAAGAGTGTTGAACGCCTCGGAGACCAGTCCCTCGGCATTGAGTGCAGCCACGTCACCCAGGGATTCTCTGAGCTGAGCCATGGATTCTTCAAGCAACGCCACCGTTTCCTCTCTTGCCTGAGAGACGGAAACACGGAGCGATTCAAGGGGCGAACCTGTGGCGATATACGAATGGATCATAATTACAGCCGCCGCCAAAGCGCAGGGGATCGCGGCAGACAGCATGACCGTGGTTTTCATGTCTTTTTCCTTGTGGGTGCAAACACCCATGACCAAGCCGCCCAGCAGAGCGATGGCAGGCAACGCGGCTATTGCCGCCGCCTCACCGACAGACGTTTTGCAAAGGAAGGACAAGCCGACCATGGCGCAAAGGGACAAAACTGCCGACCCTGCGGCCAACGGTGTGCTTTTCAGTACCGTATAAGCAAAAGCACCGGCACCGAAGATCGCAAGAACGGGGAGAGCGGGTGCGAGAGACAACGCAACACCCGAGCCGCGATATCCCCAGGCATATATGGCATAGACAACGGCCAAAAGCAGAGCTGAAGCTATGGCAGGACTTACGGGCGCAATTTTTTTCTTTGCGCTCTCGTCTATGTCCGCATGAGTTTTGTTTTCTTCCATGACCCGTCCCCCTTTCCTAAAAGTTTAGACAAAAATTCATTATATTATATCACATAAAATATAAAATGTCAAACCCTTTGGGACAATTTGGAAAGAAAAGCCCATTCGACAGGTCCTGCAAATGTCTTTTGGTACTTGGTGTAGGTGAAATAAACAAAAAGAACACTATATTTTTGTAAATTTTGTGCTTTTGATAAAAATCTATTGAAAAAAACGCGAAAATATGGTAAAATAATGAAACTATGCCGTGAGGCGAAAAAATGGAGAATTTATGAGAAGAACAGCGAAAACACTTTTGTACTTTTTTGCGGTCGCGTGTCTTGCGGCTATCCTCAGCGTAAGCCTGTGGGCAGCCGAATACGATTACGCGCACGTAAAAACCTTTCAGGACGAGTCTGTGTATGCCGACATCACCTATGCAAACGGCTGGGTGCAGGTTGCCACGTCCGGAACAAAGCAGGATGCAGACAGCGACGGCCTGTATGTAAAGGAGGGCGACCTTCCTTACGGCTCAAGCTACAGGGCTTATTTCAATGAAAATACAAAGACCCTGGTGATCGAAGGCGGCGGAGCCTCCTCCTCGCCCTCGGCAAATTACGGCGATTATCAGAATACAGCGGGAACAAAAAATCATATGTTCCCTTATTGGTGTTCGCTCAATGCAGACAAGGTGGAACATCTTGAATTCAGAAACATCGGCAGTCTTAACAACGGCGGATATATCGTTCGTCCTCTGAAAAGCGTTAAGACCGTAAAGATGGATACTCTTGTAGCAACATACAGAGCCTCAAAGGAGGATACCGCGCCTTTTGCGGGTCTTACCTCTCTTACAACTCTCGGCTGGGGAAGCTGGGACAAGACCACCGGCGCATGGACGCCTTCCTCCGAATATTACAACGAGGGTGTAGTTGACCTGAGAGGATTTATCTATCTTCAGCCCTCGGGTACAACGTCGAAGGTTCCCGACCAGATCCTCTATGCCAATGCCGCGCTGAGAAGCTCTACTTCCGTAAAGGAAGTTATTCTTCCCGAAACTCTGACTCTGCAAAACGCGGCTTTTGAGTATAACATTTCGGAGGTCTCGGACGGAACGAGCAATTTCCCCAAGTATGACGGCTCGGGCAACATTCCCTCGGGCACGGTTGCTTACAGAATGGTAAACAGCGAGACCGGTGCTATCGCATACGGCACAAGCTGGCAGGCTCCTTCGGGCTGGGCATTTGTCAAGGCGAAGGCGGCAGAGATCGAGCCATATCTCGGTCAGTTTGCGGGAATGATCCCCTATGATTTCGCCAGAGGCGCAAAGGGACTTGAAAAGGTTACCATTCCCGAAAGCGTAAATCTTTACAGAATTTACAGCTACGCCTTCTATGGCTGCTCCTCTCTGAAGACGATCTATATCACCGGAACCGTTGACGAAAGCTTTGTTATTGATGCAAACGCTTTCGGCTCGGGCAGTAACACGGTAAAGGGCGTTACCATCTACGTTACAAGCGTCGACGACGTTGTCCGTGTAAACGCGGCTCTCGATGCGGCGGGATATACCGACAGATCCGTAATAAACGCGGTCTGCCCGCTTAAAAGCCCTATCACCGCAGACGGCTTCCAGGTCAAGATCAACACAAAGTATAACGGTCTGAGAGGTCTTTTCACCTTCAATGAGACTTCGAAAGAGGTATATTCCGAAATGGGTTATGACTTTGCAGAATACGGTGTTGCCGTTTGTACAAAGACCGTAGCCGAAGCTCTCGGATCAAACGATGCAATTCTCAATTCAAGCGATTCCAGAATAAGAAGAATCGCCGTTGAAAAGGCGGACGGAACGGGTGCAAACCGTTACGTCGACTACGAAAAGAGACAGTTCTGCATTGCTTTGACAAATATTCCTCAGGATCGCAGTATGGACGACATTTATTTCGTGGCGTACAGCGTCTGGAAGGACGCATACGGCGAAGATCAGTACGTTTATACTACCTATACAGCCTCCGATGACGAAAATTACGTAAATCTTTACGAGGTTACTCTCGGTCTGTTCAAGAACGGTCTTATCAATACGGAGACCGTCAAAAACGCAGGCGGAAATGCCGACGCGATCATCTGGGAGCCTTTGAAAGTTGGCGCCGTAACTATTGCCGCCGACGATTTCGCCACTCCCGGTACACCTAAAAATTCCTCCTCGGGCACAACTTATGCCCTGAACATCAGTGCTGCTTACAATGACGACGGCAGTTTTACTTATCTTGATCTTCCGTTGCACCGTCTGACAGGCGCCGCCGCGGCAAACTACAGCTACAACCCCTCAAATTTTGAGGCTGTGGCAACGACCAACGTCGTCTGGTCTCTCTACGGCTACGGGGACGAATACGTTGCGGTCTACCGCCGCGATCCTGCGGCAGCGGAGGACGCAAAGGCTGTTCTTCCCACTCAGACTATAAACTCAAACGGCGGAATTCACCCCTTCCGTGACAGCTACGGAGCGCTCAAGACCAATAAGGTCTCGGGGGACGTTACCATATATTCTCCCGTTCTGACTACCACCAATGCGAGAAAGGTCAAAACACTCGTTATTGATTACGGTGTGAACGGCACTGAGAACAGAACGGGCGGAAACGGCTCCTTCGCTCTCGGAAACGCAGCTCACACGACCACTATCGTTTATCCCAACGGATTTGCACCCGCGGCATCATCTCAGTCTCTGCTCAGGCAGAACGGTTCCCTTGAAAACGTGATCTGGGCAAACAAGCCCGCTCAGACCGAGGCGCAGAAATATCACATGGGCGACGTTACCATGAGCGTTGAGGGCGAGACACTCGGATCTCTTTACGACCTGCGCGGAATGGGCAAGATCCATCCCGAGGCGTTCGTTCTTGATTCAAAGCTTGTAAAAAACATTGTTTTTGCAGGCTTTGCGGCCGGAAGCGCCACCCAGTCCTTTGGCGGTATCAACGAGATCGACAGAGTATGGATCGACGATGGAGGTGTCACCACGGCTCCCGCTACAAAGACCATCGACCTGTCCCTTGACACCACTCTCAAGACTATCGGCCGACAGTGCTTCAACTTAAAGAGCGAGGGATATACGGTCAAGCTCTCCGACAACGTCAGTGCAATTTCCTCCTTCACAGGCTCTTACGGCAGCGCCTTTGCCGTTACGTTCGGTGCAAAGCTCCTGCCCGTTACGGTCGAGGCCGCAAACCCCGCGTTTGAGGCGGCGTTCTATAATCTTTACGCGTCTCTTGCCCCCACGGCATACAGGATCTATGCTCAGAACGTGACCGTAAACGGCAAGACCTATATGGATATCCGCGAGGAGGTTTGCTTTGTTGACGAATCAAAACTGGTCATCTATGAGCCTCTTCACAGCGACATCAACAGGAATTACGACTACAAAGTAAGCGTTCACCAGGGAACGCAGTCCGCAACCCTTCCCGTATACAACCACACAATGTTCAACACCCCCGGTGACCGCTCGGTGGGCGGTGACGTCTACCGCAGATACAGCGCATTTGCCTTCTGCGGTGATCAGGTGAGAGTTGACATTAAGGTGGGACGGGACTTCAGCACGTACAGCGTTATCCCATCTGCAAAGAATTTTGAATCCACCTTCGATGCGTCAACGGGAACTATCTCGGTCTACCTTGACGAACCCGATTACTTCGGTATCCGTCTTGACGACATGGATAATTCCATCATCTCAATTTTTGCAGACCGTCCCGAGTATCCCGACGAGGAGGGTATCACAGCCGATTCGGGTGATACTATCTACGTCGGCCCCGGCGATTGGTATTTCCCGCAGACAGGGGACGGAAAGACCGAGACCACAGACGGTCACAAGGGAACTCTTTACATCACAAAGCCCAATACAACTGTTTACGTAGCTCCCGGCGGAGTTCTTTACGGCAGAGTTAAGTTCACCCCTACTGCCACAAACTCATTCGTTATCGGTCACGGTGCTATCGTCGATCCCTTTGCGGACAGCCGCGTTCTGGATATCAGACGGGGCGGTACCGAAGGCGGTGGAAACTATACTGCCGAATACAAGAGCCAGTTCATGGAGATCAGGTGCTCAAACTTCCTCTATGACGGCCCCGTGCTTATGGATGCACGTTGCTTCCACATTTTGGTAAGCTCCTGCTCAAACGTAGTGGTACGCAACTATAAGGCAATGTCCTCCATGATGACCACAGACGGTATTACGGATACCTCGAAGGCGGGCAGATACGAGCACTGCTGGCTCTACGTCGGCGACAACGCTCTCGTTGTCAGCGGCTCAAACGGTGCATATTACAACGATATTACCATCGGCACAACCTGCGCGGCTATCTTCCCCCAGTCGAACACCAGAAATACTCTGCTTGAGAATATTTACGTGTTCCGCTCAAATGACGGCATCATCAACCACCGCTATAATCCCAGCGGGCAGAATCTGGTGGCAACCATGACCTTCAGAAACTTTGATTGTATTGATACGATAAACTATCCTCAGTTCTTCTACGGCTACAACATGGGTGTTTCTGCCGATAAGGTGTTCACCTTTGAGAACCTTTCTCTTCCTTGGGGTTCGGGTATGACCGATCCTCATACGACAAAAATCGAAAGCTATACGGGACTGAGAAACGTGCTGGTTGAGATCACCCAGCCCACAAGCAGTGTGCCCTCCGGTAACTACTCGATGAACTTTGTCAACACCTACGTTGACGGTAAGCTGATCGACAGTCAGGATAAGGCAGTGCTTGACGTAACTCTGGCAGATGGCACGACCATTGATTACAGCTTCTCGTCAAACGGCAAGTATACTCCCGCGCAGAGGGACGTTCACACGGTGAACTATACCGCCACGGGCAAGGTTTATATCGGCTCGCTTCTCGTGGGCTTTGAAAACGATGTTATTATTGAGGGCAGCACATTCTATCTGCCTGCCGAGGATATCTTGGCGAAGCTCCGCACGACCAAAACTCCCACTACCGTTACAAAGAACGGTATTGCTTACGTGGCTCACACTGCGCTCAAGACAAGCGGTGCGGCAAATGCGGTTTCCGTCAGCGACGGCAATCTGACCATTACCCCTGTAGCACCCTCGTCTACCGAGAATATCGTTATTGACAACAGCGGACTTATCACCAGAGAATACGAGACCACCTGCTACCACATCGACCTGGTTCAGAACACGGGCGACGGTGTAATGTACGCATATCCTCACGGAACGAACCAGTACAACGGCGGTATCGGATACCATATTACCGAAGAGATCAAGATGTACGGTGTCGGAACCTATAAGCTCTCGCTCAAGGCTAAATGTCAGCCTCTTGAGGGCGGTGCGTATACTCCCGTATACCTCATTTTCTGCCATGATACCGAAGACGCGTACACCAGAACCTATGACACCAATTACACTCTCACCGGTGATTGGACGGAATACACAAAGACCTTCACCGTTACAGAGGATATGGTAAAGGACGGCATAGGCTTCTCCATATACATCACGGGCTATAACAACGTACCCGTTGAATATTACGCGGTCAAGGATATGGTCGTTACAAAGGTAAGCTGAAATAATAAAACGACGCCGACAGATTTTCGAAGTCTGTCGGCGTTCGCTGTTTAATAGATCTCTGTTCATTTTTTTGTTTCGGTTTTGTTGTGCAAAACACGCCGGGGGTTTTCGTATATGTATTTGCATATTTCGTAATAATCATCGCGATTACGAACGATATGGTCAAAAAATGACCGTTGAAAAATTTTTTCGCCCGCTGATCCTCGTATTTTATTGATCTCTTTTGTCGCGTTATATTTCAGCCATCCAATCATAGTATCTACCGTAGGGGAGGGGTCTCCCCTCCCGTCATCCTTTACAATAGACAACAATATGTGTATATGGTTTGGCATAATGACATAACGGTCTACAGATATCTTCGGATATTTTTCGGGAATCTTTCGAATCCATTTTTCAACAATTTCTCCGTAAAGCGATAATTGCGGGAGGGGAGACCCCTCCCCTACGATCTTTGAGAGAATATTTTTTCTGTTTTGTGTACATATCGTCAAGAAATATGCACCTGCTTTGCTATAATCATAGCTGTTTAATCGACACTCTTTTCTTTTTGGGAGGTTTTTTTCGTTTTCCATGTTTATCACCGACTTAATCATAGTGTAAATCGGCAGAGATATTATTTTCTCTGCCGATTTTTTGTAATAACAACTTCTTCGTTAGAACAACAAAGAAAAGTCTGTTTTTTTATCTTACTCCGAAAAGGAGATCTCCGTAGTCGGGGAAGGGCCAATATTCCTTTGAAACGAGGGTTTCAAGGGTATCTACGTAAGAACGAAGCTCCTCCATTACGGGAAGAACGCTGTCCTTGTATGCCATGGCGCGCTCTTGAGAGTCCGTTACGGACTTGGTTTGTGCATTGACGTCCGAGAGGATCTTTACGGTCTTGTGGGTCTTTGAGATCAGGTCTGTGATCTGTGTGATCATGTCCTGCTCGTAGGAGGTGTCGCTGTCGGGCGAAACGCTGAGTATACAAGCGGCATTGGACGCCGTGTCACCTGCAAATTTCGATGCGGCGGGGAGAATATTGCGGCGGACCATGTCAACCATAGTCAGAGCCTCAACGTTGAGGACCTTGCAGTAATTTTCAAAATAGATCTCGGCGCGGGCTTTCATTTCCGACTCGCTGAATACCTTGTTTTGCGTAAAGAGAGCCACGTTCTTTTCGTCCATGTAGTGGACCAGCGCCTCGGGGGTAGTCTTGAAGTTGGAAAGGCCGCGGTGTGCTGCTTCCTCGATCCATGCGTCCTCGTAGCCGTTGCCGTTAAAGAGGATCCTCTTGTGATTTATGATCGTTCTTCTGATCAGATCATGGAGAGCCTTCTGGAAGTTGACCACTCCGTCAAGCTCCTCGGCAAACTCGCGCAGGACTTGGGCAACGGCGGTGTTCATAACGATGTTTGCGCCGGCGATAGACGCGGAAGAACCGAGCATACGGAATTCGAACTTGTTTCCCGTAAATGCAAAGGGCGAGGTGCGGTTGCGGTCGGTGTTGTCCTTTTGGAACTTGGGCAGAACGTGAACGCCGATCTTCATCATTTCCTTTTCCTTTGAGTCAAAGGAATCGTTGTGCTCGATAGCTTCAAGTATCTGCGTTATTTCTTCTCCCAAGAACATGGAAATGACGGCGGGCGGTGCCTCGTTTGCGCCGAGACGGTGGTCGTTTCCGGCAGATGCTACCGAAATTCGGAGCATATCCTGGTATTCGTCAACCGCGCGGATGACCGCGGACAGGAAAAGCAAAAACTGGGCGTTTTCAAAGGGTGTGTCACCGGGTTCAAGCAGGTTGATGCCCGTGTCGGTGGTCAGAGACCAGTTGTTGTGCTTGCCCGAGCCCGAAACGCCGTCAAAGGGCTTTTCGTGGAGCAGGCAGACCAGGCCGTGGCGGCGTGCAACTCTTTGCATTACCTCCATTGTCAGCTGGTTGTGGTCGGTTGAGATGTTCGTGGTGGTAAATATCGGTGCAAGCTCATGCTGGGCGGGTGCGCCCTCGTTGTGTTCGGTCTTTGCCAGCACGCCCAGGCGCCACAGCTCATCGTCAAGCTCACGCATAAACTCCTTGACGGGGGTTTTGATCGTTCCCGAATAATGGTCGTCCATTTCCTGACCCTTGGGGGGCTTTGCACCGAACAAGGTCCTGCCCGTATAGATCAGATCGGGACGCTTGTCGTAAAGCTCCTTGGGAACGAGGAAATATTCCTGCTCGGGGCCGACTGTGGTTTTGACCGAGGTCACGTCCTCGTTGCCGAACAGCCGGAGAATTTTGAGAGATTCGCGGTTGATCGCCTCCATTGAGCGGAGCAGAGGGGTCTTTTTGTCAAGAGCCTCGCCGCCAAAGGAGCAGAACGCCGTGGGTATGTACAGAGTGTTGTCCTTAATAAAGGCGTAGGAGGTGGGGTCCCATGCGGTGTAGCCTCTTGCCTCAAAGGTTGCTCTCAGACCGCCCGAAGGGAAGGAGGATGCATCCGATTCGCCCTTAACCAGCTCCTTGCCGGTAAATTCCATGAGGATCTTGCCGTCAAAGCCCGGCTCGATAAAGCTGTCGTGCTTTTCGGCGGTGATTCCGGTCATAGGCTGGAACCAATGAGTGAAATGTGTTGCGCCGCGCTCGATCGCCCAGTCCTTCATGGCGTTTGCCACGATGTTGGCGGTCTCGATATCCATGCGCTTGCCGTTTTGGTGGGTCGCGCGGACCTTGATATAGACCTCCTTTGGAAGCTTTGCGCGCATTACGGCGTCGTTAAAGACCATAGAGCCGAATTCTTCAATAACCTTACTCATTTTTTGCGGTTCCTTTCTGAGATTCAAAAGAAAAACTGATTATATTATTTTACACTCCTTTTTGCAATTTGTCAACAATTTTCTGTTTTGTATTATTTTGTCTGTGCCGAGCGGCTGATACTATGTTACGATTTTAATACTTTGTTTGGTTGTTGAAGCGTTTCTCTTGACAAAGCAGAATGCTGCTGATATACTAAAACCAAGGTAAAATCGCCTAAAACAAACATAATTTATATTATGGAGGTAACTGATATGTATACAGCGCAGCAATGCAGAGAAAAGTGGTTTGCGAAGTACTATGAGAACAAAGAAGCCATTGACAAGAGAATTGCCGAGGGCATCGAGAAGAACCGTAAGGGTCACTGCCAGATCCGCCTGACCGACGACAACGGAAACGGTCTTGCAGGTAAGAAGATCAAGGTAAACCAGATATATCACGATTTCAAGTACGGCGCGAACATCTTCATGCTTGACGAGCTTGAGGACAATGAGCTGAACGAGCGTTACAAGGACGAGTTCAAGAAGACATTCAATCTTGCGACCGTTCCCTTCTATTGGAAGGATCTTGAGGTAGAGCAGGGCAAGCCCCGTTATTCCAAGCACAGCCCTAAGGTATGGCGCCGTCCCGCACCCGATCTTTGCATGAACTTCTGCGAGGCAAACGGTATTATCCCCAAGCTTCACTGTCTCGTTTACGAGTCATTTACTCCCGATTGGCTTGTTGACAAGCCTCTTGACGAGGTAAAGGCTCTCTATGAAAAGAGAATGAAAGAGATTTCCGAGCGCTACGGCGACAGATTTTTCGAGGTCGAGGTCATAAACGAGGTGCTTCTTGAGAAGAACTGGGCAAAGGGAACCAAGTCCGCGCTCAGCGAGCAGTGGGACGTTGTGAACTGGAGCTTTGAGGCGGCTCGCAAATACTTTCCCGATGACGTGCTTGTTATCAACGAGGGCAATCCTCTTTATTCCCTTGCGGCAGAGGATTACCGCGCTCCTTATTTTATGGAGATCGAAAACGCACTCCTGAAGGGTGCCGAGATCGACAAGATCGCATTGCAGCACCACATCTTCACAGGCGCTTCCGCTACGACAGACGAAGATTATGAGAAGGTCGTTCTTGCAGGCTCACCTCAGGTAGATCCCGCAGTGCTTTTCAAGGGACTTGATATTATTTCCAAGTTCAACCTGCCTCTTGAGATCTCCGAGATCACCGTTCCTACCTTTGGCGACACCGAGGAATTTGAGAATCTTCAGGCAGATATACTTAAACTGCTCTATTCCGTATTCTTCAGCCACGAGAACGTTGATACTCTCGTTTACTGGAACGTGCCCGACGGATACGCATGGGCGCCCGCAGGAAGAAACTGGGACGAGAACAAGTGCCGCGGCGGTCTGCTCCACCACGACATGACCCCCAAGAAGGCGTTCCTTGCTATGCAGGAAATGTTCTCAAAGACCTGGCGCACTACTCTTGAACTTACCACCGACGAGGACGGCTACGTTGAGTTCGATGGCTTCTACGGCACATACGAGCTTGAGACCGAGGGCGACAAGACTATCGTTGGTATCCACAAGGGATGCGACAACGCTATTGTGCTTTAACCAGCCCCTTTTAAAAAGGTGGCGGGCCCCCCCACCAAGCCCCTTTGAAAAGGGGCCTGGACTCCCCAAACTAAACTCGGGAAAAAGATGTCTGAACAACATCTTTTTTGGTGAAGATTGAGGAAAAGGGCTTGAACCACTTAAATAACACAACAACAAAAA
>JAFQKA010000042.1 GCA_017397175.1 Clostridia bacterium
AGCCTTTCTTCTTTTTTCTCTTTCCGTCTGGTTTCTCTTGTTTCTTCTTTTGCGAAAGAAGAAACAAGAGAAATGAGACAAAGAAAATCCAAACGCAAATGAATCCTCAAAAACAATATGGTTTTCTGAAACTCCACCTTTCTCCTTTTCATTTACAATGAAAAGGAGATTGAAATTTCATTCAAAGACGAACGGACGACGGCGAGCTTGCTCGTTTGTGGTCGCCCCTACATTGTGATTTTTCATGTATCACCTTGTGTGAAATCTCCCAAAACCACTCGTTTTCACAATCCCTCCGTCATTTTCCTTTGGAAAATGACACCTCCCTTTACACAAGGGAGGCTTGCGTATCCTTTTCATTTGCAATGAAAAGGATATTGAAAAAGGCGTTGACATGAAGCTTGTTCAAACCTCACGTAACACCGGCTCCTTCCGTCTTTTGCTACGCAAAATCCACCTCCCTCCCGGAGGGAGGCTAACGACGGGAGAAGCAAACCCCTCCCCTACCGGGTGTTTTGAACCCGTATACCCCTCTATTATTTATGTACGAAAAAAATATAGAAAAATTTCAATTTTTTTAAAAAAACTCTTGCAAAATTAAAAAAACGTGATATAATAGCCTCAGATATCCTGAGAGTGGGCGAAAGTCCACTCTCAATTTGTTGTCTTGAAATCTTTTTAAGAAAGGTAATGTATTTATGGTAAAAAAACCGTCGGGCGGCACGGCCTCCCGTGTCCGTGAGCTGATAGCACCCACAGCCGACGAGCTTGGATATATGCTCTGGGACGTTGAATACGTAAAGGAAGGCTCCCAATGGTACCTGCGCGTCACCATTGACTCGGAAAATGGCATCGACATCAACGACTGCGAAAAAATGCACCGCGCCATCGACCCGATCCTGGACGAGGCAGACCCCATAGAGGACGCGTATAACCTTGAGGTCAGCTCCCCCGGAATCGAGCGCGAGCTGAAGACCGACGAGCATATCATGTCCTGTGCCGGCTGGGACGTGGAAGCAAAGCTTTACGCACCCGTAAACGGGGCGAAGGTCGTCTGCGGAATCCTGCTCGGTCTTGACGACGAGGGCAGAATCGGAATAAAAACAGGCGAGGGTGACGAGGATATAATTGTCCTTGAAAAGTCCGCCGTGGCAAAGCTCAGAACAGTATATATTTTTGATTGACATAATAGTATAAAAGGAGAAAAAAATGAATACGGAATTTTTCACAGCGCTTGACCTGCTGGAAAAGGAAAAAGGCATATCCAAGGAGTACATGATCGAAAAGATCGAGGCGGCACTTGTAGCTGCCTACAAAAAGGAGCTTGGCACCACAAGCACCAACGTAAGAGTGCTCATCGACCCTGCAAAAAAGGACGTGAAGGTCTATATGCAGAAAGAGGTCGTTGAGGTGGTCGAGGATCCCCAGACCCAGATCTCTCTTGAGGACGCAAAGGCGATCTCAAAGAGATATACTGTCGGCAAGGTGGTAGAGACCGAGCTGAAGACAAAGAACTTCAGACGTCTCAGCGCAGGCGCGGCAAAATCTGTTATCATTCAGGGTATCCGCGAGGCCGAAAGAATCGCTCAGAGAGATGCTTACGAAAACAGAAAGGAAGAGATCATCACAGCAACCGTCCTCAAGGTCAACCGCGAGACGGGCGATGCTCTCATCGACACAGATACGAGCACAGCGGTACTTCCCGCTGCCGAGCAGATCCCCGGAGAAACACTTTACGTAGGTCAGAAGATCAAGGTCTACGTCTCCGAGGTAAGCAGAGAGAACAGAGGTCCTCTGGTTACTCTTTCCCGTTCCCATTCCGGACTTGTCCGCCGCCTGTTTGAGCTTGAGATCCCCGAGATCCAGGACGGCATCGTAATGGTAAAGGGCGTTGCCCGCGAGGCGGGATCCAGAACCAAGATCGCTGTGTGGTCAAGAGACGAGGACGTTGACGCTGTGGGCGCTTGTATCGGTAACCGCGGAATGAGAATTTCCGGTATCGTAGAAGAGCTTAACGGCGAAAAGATAGACATCGTTTCCTACAGCGAAACGCCCGAGGAGTTCATCAAGTCCGCTTTAGCCCCTGCTGACGTTATCTCCGTGACCCTTGACGGCGAGCGTTCCTGCCGCGTTGAGGTGTCCCCCGGTCAGCTCTCCCTTGCTATCGGTAAGGAAGGTCAGAATGCAAGACTGGCGGCTCGTCTTACAGGCTATAAAATAGATATCAAGGCTGAATAATTCAAAGCATTTTTAAAGAAATTTTCCGGAGGCGATGAAAAATGGCAAATAAATCATCGGGCACACCGCAAAAACAGAAAAAACAACCCGAGCGTCAGTGCATGGGCTGCAACGAAAAAAAGCCCAAGCGCGAGCTTCTGCGTATCGTCAGAACCCCCGAGGGTACGGTCGAGCTTGATTTTACCGGCAGAAAGAACGGTCGCGGCACTTATATCTGCCAAAACGTCAGCTGCCTCAAAAAGGTAAGAAAATCAAAGCGGCTTGAGCGCACTCTTGAGGTGGAGATACCCGACGCGGTATACGCCGCTTTGGAGGAGGAGCTTTCAAATGCCAATTGACGTCACCCACATAGCAACGACTATCGGTCTTTGCGCCAAGGCGGGGGCCGCAGTTTGCGGCACGCCGCTTATCTGCGAGGCGCTGAGGAAGAAAAATCCTCCGATCCTTGTGCTTTTGGCACAGGACGCCGCCAAAAACGCGGAAAAAAAGCTGACGGACAAATGCAGCTTTTACGGAGTTGAGCTTCGTCGGGTGCCTCTTGACACGGCACAGCTTGCGATGGCTGTTGGAAAACGTGGTCTTGTCGCCGCCGTAGGCATAACAAACGAGGGTCTGGCAGGAGTTGTAAGCTCCAAGCTGGGCGACTGAGAATTATTTAAGCTAACAAGAAAGGGAGCCTTTGCCCGTGCAAAGGTATGGTAAGTATTATATGGCAGCATCACAGTATCAGTTCAAGGTAAATCAGCTTGCAAAGGATCTTGATATGAAGGGAAAGGACCTTATTTCCGTCCTGACCGATAAGGGCTTCGACGTAAAAGCCCAGTCAAGCCTTGAGGCACTTGAATTCGGGGTACTTATGGATACGCTCACAAAGCAGAATCAGATAGAGAATATCGACGATTATATCGACGGTATCACTTATATCGAGTCCAAGAAAAAGAAGCCCGAAGCGAAAGAAGAGCAAAAAGCTGAAATAAAGGAAGAACCTAAGGTAGAGGCAAAGGTCGAGGCAAAGCCTACGCCCAAGGCTGAAGTAAAGGCAGAGACTAAGGTTGAAACAAAGACAGAGCCTAAGGTCGAAGCAAAGGTTGAGGCAAAGCCCGCGCCCAAGACCGAGACAAAGCCCATGCAGCGTCCCGAGGGCAGACCCGCTCAGGCACCTCAGCCCCCCAGACAGGGTGACCGCCCCGCACAGGCAGGCGCGAATCGCTTTGAAAGAAAACCCTTTGAGGGTGGACAGCAGCGCCAGGGTGGCTTTGACAGATCTCAGACAAGTCAGGGCAACGGTCGTTTCGACAGAAAGCCTTTTGATAATAACGGCAGACCCGCGCAGGGAGGCAGTGGAAAACCGGGCTTTGATAAGAAGCCTCAGAATAAACCGAACAACCGCTTTGGTAACCAGGGAGAGGACTACGTTCCTTCCGCCCCCAAGCCCAAGTTCCAGCCTCAGCCTATCGTGAGAGGCCAGACTCCCAAGGGAAGCTCGGGAGCAAGCCAGAGAGGCGGAACGAGAGTGGTCGACACACGATCAAGCTCCGTGGATCTTTCCAAGTACGACGAGCGCCTCGATTCCTTTGTATCCGAGGCTCAGAACGTCCGTGCGGACCGTCAGAAGCTGAAAAAGCAGGACAACCGCAACCCCTACAAGAAGGGCAGAGAGGAATTTACAAAGCCCAAGCAGCAAGCTCCTGTCAAGAAGAAGCCTCTTGAAATCACGGTTCCCGACGAAATTTCCGTTGGTGAGTTCGCGTCCCGTCTGAAGGTGACCGCAGGTGAGGTCATCAAGAAGCTGATGATGAACGGTATCATGGCAACGGTCAACCAGACCATCGACTACGACACCGCTTACCTTATCGCTGACGAGCTTGGCGCTATCGTAACAAAAGAAGTTGTGGTCACCATCGAGGAAAGACTCTTTGATGACACCGAGGACGCAGAGGCAGATCTTATCACTCGCGCACCCGTCGTTTGCGTTATGGGTCACGTTGACCACGGTAAGACCTCTATCCTTGACGCTATCCGCCACACGAACGTGACCACAGGCGAGGCCGGCGGTATCACACAGCACATCGGTGCTTACCGCGTTATGGTAAACGATCAGCCCATCACCTTCCTTGACACCCCCGGCCACGAGGCGTTCACCGCCATGCGTGCAAGAGGTGCAATGGCTACCGATATTGCTATTCTCGTTGTTGCCGCAGACGACGGCATCATGCCTCAGACTATCGAGGCTATAAACCACGCAAAGGCGGCAGGTATTGATATTATCGTTGCTATCAACAAGATGGATAAGCCCACCGCAAACCCCGACGCCATCATGCAGGAGATGACAAAGTACGACCTTGTTCCCGAGGAATGGGGTGGTGACGTTATCTGCGTTCCCGTTTCCGCTCATACGGGTATGGGTATCAACGACCTGCTTGAAAACGTACTGCTCGTTGCCGAGGTAAAGGAGCTGAAGGCTAACCCCAACCGTCGCGCAAAGGGTATCGTTATCGAGGCGAAGCTGGACAAGGGCAGAGGTCCTGTCGCAACGGTTCTCGTTCAGAACGGTACTTTACACACAGGCGATATCGTTATTGCCGGTACGGCTGTTGGTAGGGTGCGTCTCATGACTGACCACAACGGAAAGCAGCTCAAGGAAGCAGGCCCCTCCGTTCCCGTTGAGCTTATCGGTCTGGCTGAGGTTCCCTCGGCAGGTGATGAGTTCCAGGCGGTCGAGGACGAGAGAATGGCACGCGACTTGGCCGAGCAGAGACGCGACAAGGCAAAAGAGGATATGTTCAAGGCAAATGCAAGAGCAAACCTCAACGACCTGTTCGATCAGCTCTCCAAGGGCGTAAAGAACCTGAATATCATCGTAAAGGCAGACGTTGGCGGCTCGGTTGAGGCGGTCAAGGCGTCCCTCGAGAAGATCTCCAACGAGGAAGTCAAGGTACAGGTCATCCACGCGGCAGCAGGAGGTATCACCGAAAGCGACGTTACGCTTGCGGCGGCTTCCAACGCTATCATCGTCGGCTTTAACGTGCGTCCCGACAGAAACGCACTCGACAGCGCAGAGCGTCAGGAGGTTGAGATCCGCACGTACCGCGTAATCTACGAGTGCATCGAAGAGATCACCGCGGCTATGAAGGGTATGCTTGCTCCCGAGTTTAAGGAGGTTCTGCTCGGTCATGCCGAGGTTCGTCAGACCATTCACGTTCCCAACGTGGGTACTATTGCAGGATCCTATATCCTTGACGGTAAGGTTACCAGATCTTCTCAGATCAGAATCGTCCGCGACGGTATCGTGATCTTTGAGGACAAGATCTCCTCCCTCAAGCGCTTCAAGGATGACGCAAAAGAGGTTGCCGCAGGATACGAGTGCGGTATCGGACTTGAAAAGTTCAACGATATCAAGCTCGGCGACATTCTCGAAAGCTATATTATGGAGCAGATAGAAAGATGACGGGGGTGCAATATGCGGGGTGCTTTTTCAAAAGCGCCCCCCACCAAGCCCCTTTGAAAAGGGGCCTGGACTCCCCAAACCAAACTCGGGAAACCAATGGCTGAACACCATTGGTTTTGATGAAGATTGAGGAAAAGGGTTTGGATCACTAAATAATAATACAACGAAAACGACGGCTAAACACCGTCGTTTTTGGTGTAGAAAAACAAAATTGGTAGGGGTCGGCCCCACCA
>JAFQKA010000005.1 GCA_017397175.1 Clostridia bacterium
AGATATTCGATTGCGCCGTCGGCACTTATCTCGGTATTTTCCCTCTCAAAAAGCTCATCCTCGTACAAATCAAAGACCTCAAAGCCACGACCTGAAAGCATATCCTTCAGTGAAGGCTGAAGTCTGCCCGCAAAGACCTTGCAACCGAACCTCAAGCAGTCCACCATCGTCTCAAAACGAATGTCCGACTGCGCGTTGACGTGAAATCCGTCTCTTGACGCAGGCAACGGCAAGACCGCAACGTCTGCATCCGCCGCAAAAGAAAGATCGGTGTATGGAATATCGCCGTCTACTGCATATTCCGAGACCTTGTATCCGCTTTTTTTCAGTTCATCTGCAACCAATCTCTGCCGAAGGTCTCCGCCTATCACCGCAATATTCAAACCCGATCTTTCCGCCATAAATATGATACCTTCCCTTTCTCTGTTCTCATCTCACTACATAATATGCGATCTCCTTTACTAAAGTTAAAAAGAAAACGGCGGGACCCCGCCGTTTTCGTTAAATTCAATTTGCAAGGTACTCGGCAATGGACATATCGTTTATAATGAGCTTATCCAGCGCATTTGCGGCGTTACCCGTGAAGTTCGCCTTTACGTAGGTATAATATTTGCTCAGAACAGTATTAAAGTCCTTTTGCTCGGTGTAGATCCTGTGAGCATATCCGTTGCCAAACACCATATTGTATCCGTAAGAGCTTTTATTCTCACTTATTGACGTAATGGTTGCGGGAAGGTAGATCGAGCGTATGACCGCACCCATTTCGAAAGCACCTGCGGTAAGAGTGCGGACGTTTGTGGCCGCCCTCATGTCGATGACGTTTTCCGCGGGAGCCTTTTCGATGCCTGCGTTCAAAGCCGCGTTGGATATCCAACCGCGCTTTACCTTCGATGCGTTCATAAACAGAGAATTTATCCTTGCCTCGGAGGTATTGAGCGTACTGAACACGATATTCTCCACAGCCGAACAGCCATAGATAAATCTCGTAGTCTTAAGCTCTCTCATACCGCGCAGGTCGAGCAGTCCCTCGCCGTCGGGAATACCCTCAACATCCTTGCCGTGAGGCGTGGCGTCGTTAGCCCAGATAACGTTTTTGAGTTGCTTACAGCCGTTAAAGCCGTAATCGGCAACATTGGTATAGTTGTTGGGATAGACCACCGTCAGCGCACTCGTAATAAACCCAAGTCCTGCCGCCTCGTGGCCGTCTATTCCGTAATCTAAGACCACTGTGCGGATCTTTGCCACCTGCTCAGCCGGCAGTCTGGGAGAGTTTATGGCATATTCTCCGGCCTTTGCCGAGGTCAGACAGCCCCAGGACTCGTGGATCGGGAGATGAGCAAAATACGCCTTTGAGTTCTCATCGTTTGTCTGACGCGGCATCAGCGCTTTAAATTCTTCTGCTAAGCCCTCTGCACGGCGGAATACCGCAACGTAATCTTCTCCGTCGGGAAGAAGCGTCCATTCAATGCCTGTGCTCGATTCTGTCTCAAGCCCCGTGGGAACAAAATTCCAGCCGACGTTGTTTGCCGCCGATCCCGTATAATCGAGCAGTGGAATGTTTTTGAAGGTAAACGAACCGTCATCGGTCAGAGTATATCCAACGTCTGCAGTCACAGGATATTGTTTGCTGCTGTGCGTATACTCGCCTTCGTTGAATTCATCAAGCGTCACCGCCTGAGTTTCAAGCACATTCCAAAGACAAACGTCATCCATCGCCTCGCTGTTCACAAGACCACTCTTGAAGCCAAACAGAGTCAACTCATACAGATTCGCGGTATAGTGCTTTTCACCGCTTGAAGGAACGTACTCGGTAGCAATGAAATATTCGCTCTCACCGTCCGTCCATACCTGATATCCGCAGATATAAACGTCGGAGCAATAGTTCTTTTCGGGGATTCCCACAACGGAAATGCAAAACTGCTTCTTTTCGGGGTCAACAAATCTGTTCACTCCGTTCTCACCCACCACAACAACCTTTCTCAGATAGGTGTCGGTAGCGGAGCCGTCAAAGATCGCTTTTGCATCATATCCGTACTGAGCGTACCTTGTGCCCGAGCAAGCAAGAGCACCGTACTCTACCAGAGTGTAACCAAGAGCATTGTTTTCAGCCTCGATCTTCTCGGAGAAGGTAAACAGACCGCGAAGCCCCGTGTAGTCCTTGATCCTCACGTTAAATCCGTCAGCTGTAATGGCATTCAGCAGACCGGCTTGGGTCTTAAATTCAATGCCGTTCACGTTTGCGAAGATCTGGGCATAAGAGCCTTCAACGCCAAAAATCACGAAATCGGTCTCTCCGCCAAAGCAGTCGGGAGATATTTCAATAACACTTTCGGGAATATAGATCTTCTCTACCGTTGCCATATTAAAAATACCAGAGCCAAGGTAGAGATATCCGTCCTCGATCACCACATCCGTAATACCGTTCATAGCCTCATACCACGTAACGTCACAGGACGCGATACCCGTGTCGCCGTTGTGCGGGATAGTAAGCACCGTGCCGCTGACCGAAAATCCATCATTTTCACTGACAGCCGCCTTTATGCAGGTATCCGTAATGTCAGCTGCGCTCAGAGCCGCCGAGACAACGGCAACGTCGGCCTGAGAAGGACAATAAATCGTTGCGCCCGTAATTCCGTCCGCCGTAGGATAGGTGTCGGTGTTTTTACCGCCAATGACAAAATCGTCCGTCACACCGCCCTCAAAACGAACAGTCCTTACACCCGAGTCCTTCCAAAGGAAGAATTTTCCCATTTCAAAAACTCGAACGTCAGCGGGAACTATTACCTCGGTCAAAGAGTAGCAAAGGGAAAGACCGTTTGTTGGCAGTCTGCCCGCAACGTCCGTCCCGTTACACATAAGCGAATCGGGCATGATAACCTTCTTTACACCCGTAGAGCGCAGAATGGAACGAGGAAGCGAGTCAAAATCGCTTTTTCCCGTATGATTTATCACGTGATCAAAGCCCCGCAGGTCGCAAACGCCGCCTTCATACGTGTTGTACGGGGAGCCCGTCACGATATTACCCGCGCCGTCAAATTCTACGTGACCCAGGGTCACGAGCTTGGACATACTTATAAAATTGCCCGCGTAGGTGGTGGTGTTGTACGCGCCGATAGTATCGGTTCTGTAATCAATGAGCATGGTAGTGACGGCATCAAGTGCCTCAAACATGAACTGAGTGTCCCCAAGCTCGGCAAATCTGCCTATGATCTTGACCGTCTTGATAGACGTTTTGTAATCTGCAAGATAGGTCACAAACGAATCTTCCGCCGTACCCGTCAGTATCTTGGTGTCCCCCAGAGAACGAATGGTAAGCACGCCGTCTGCAACGCTCGCCTCAAAATTACCTGCCGGATCGGTGTAGCCCGCAACGGTCTGCTGAGATCTGACCGTGTAAATTTTTTCTTCCGTGTGATTGGCGGAATTATCGTTTGTGCTGTGAGTTCTTCCCTGGGTGAATCCGAGGGTGATATCGATCTCTTTTCCGTTCGTTCTGATATTGTTATAGAGCGCCGACACACCGCCGGCCGGGCAAAGGGGATCGCCCATACCCGCAGATATCACCGTGTCGCACTCAACGAACCGTCCGAAATTAGCCGTATCGTAGTAATTGAGACCGTCAGCCTCAACACCGTTCTTTTCGTACTCCTGACGGTAGGTAGACTGAACCTTTAGAGAATCGGTGTTTCCCTGCACGTCACACATCCACGGGATTCCCGCATAAAGCTCGGTTATCCTCTGATCGGCGCCGTTTACGGTCTCGCTGTAGAGTGCAGCCACGGCAACTGCCTGAAAGCCGCCCTGAGACGAGCCGGAGGCCATAATGCTCTCACCGTCCCAAAGACCCGGGACAAGCTTTTCTGCGGCAAGTGCTTTCGTTTCCTCGCTTGCACTTTCATCAAATTCCACCGTGCCGCCCTCTCGGAAAGCCTTTGTTGCAAATCGCACTGCCTGAACGTCACGAAGAAGCATATATTTGAAATAAATATCATCACGGCTCTGATTTTCCGTAAAGGAAAAGCCGTAATAATTTGTTGCCCCCTGCTGATCGACGTGGAGATTAAAGTCGTCACCCGTGTGAGCGACCTTTGTCACGTAATCGTAATCAAGGCTGTGCGCGCCTACCGTTACTGCGATCTTGCCTTTGATGCTGTCCGAGCCGACAGGCGCAGGATTTGATATTCCGTATCCGCAGTAATACATAACTATGGGCGCATTTCTCAGATCAACGCCACGTGGGATCTGAATAACTCCCGACACGAACGTGTCACCGCTTTTGAGATCGGTTTCGTCACCGGGACAGCTTATCTTGTATTCGTAGAGATCGTGATTGTATCTGTACCAGTTGTTGTAGGTAGACACGGGGATTTCGGAAAGCTCTATGAGCTTAGGGGAGTTTCCCTCCTCGTCGAGCTCGGAAAGATTATCTGCCCAAAATTCCATAAAATCCGAGGGGACGCCGTATTGATCGTAGGTCGCGCCCTCGTAATCGCCTACCTGCTCCCCTGTACGCTCGGAAGCAGTAGTGCGGATATTCTCAACGTCAACCACGACACCGCCCTGGAAGAAGGAAAGCTGACCCGCGGGTCCAAACTCGCTCCAATCCCCCAAGGAAGCAGTATATTTGCGGTTGATGATATTTTTATCCTCGTCAAGAATATCGACCCTCAGTCTCATAAAGCCGGGAATGTCGATAGCCTTGGTACTTATGGTATATTCTCCATCTTTGAAGGGTACGGTGATCCAGTTCAGCTGATATTCGCCGTATCCGCCTTCGTTTGAGCCGTCGACACGAAGATTGTAACGAATATAAGGCGCGGATATCTGATTGCCCGAGGAATCAAAAAGTCTTACCGTCATTGCCACATCGTCGCCGGGCATATAAGAAAGGCTCTGCTTGTTTGTTTCAAGCGTCATGAAGCAGCCCTTTTTCACGGGAATGTCCATCAGGTCATTGATGGCGTGGACGGGCATTACAAAAAGTGAGGTCAGCATAACTGCGCAAAGAAGCAGGCAGATCAGCTTTGAAGATCTTCTCTTCATTATTCTTTTCCTCCGAAAATCCGATTATTTTATATCAACTTTATTTTACACTCTTCAAAATGGGCTGTCAACGGGATATTTTACGCCCGTTGGTTGATAAATTACGCATTTTGCCTTGTCCGAGGTACGTCACCCGACCATTTTTTCAAAGTCGACGGAAACTGTTGACTTTGATCGTATTGCGTGGTATAATTTATGTATTATGGCAGGATACACCTGCAAATCAAGTGAAATGAGATGAAAGAAATGAGCAAGATATACATTCCCGAGGGCTACAAAGCCACACTCGGTCTCTATGATACACAAAACGCCATCGGAATGCTCAAACGCCTGTTTGAGGAACGCCTTTGCTACGTTCTGAACCTGAAAAGAGTGTCCGCGCCCCTTTTCGTCGACCCCGAAACGGGTCTTAACGACGATCTGAGCGGAGTTGAACGCGCAGTGCGCTTTGATATCAAGGAAACAGGCACCGATGCGGTTGTAGTCCACTCTCTTGCAAAATGGAAGAGAATGGCGCTCCACACCTACGGCTTCCCCGCAGGTGAGGGTCTTTACACCGATATGAACGCTATCCGTCGTGACGAGGAAATGGACAACCTTCATTCCATTTACACCGATCAGTGGGACTGGGAAAAGGTTATTACCCGAGAAACGAGAACTATTGAATATCTGAAAAACACGGTAAAAGGCGAGGTTGGAGCAATCTGCGATACCCTTGATATGCTCAAGGTAAGATATCCTCAGATCACGGTGGAGCTTGAAAGAAACGTAAGCTTTGTAACAACTCAGGAGCTTGAGGATATGTACCCTGATATGACCTCAAAGGAACGTGAAAACGCTTACACAAAGGAACATAAAACGGTGTTCATCATGCAGATCGGCGACAAGCTCAGATCCGGAAAGCCTCACGACAACAGAGCTCCCGACTACGACGACTGGTCGCTCAACGGTGACATTATGTTCTGGGACGACGTGCTGGGCTGTGCCATGGAGATCTCGTCCATGGGTATACGAGTGGACGAAAAATCCCTGGACGAACAGCTCAAAAAGGCAGGTGCCGAGGAACGCCGCCGTTTCCCATTCCACCGCGCGCTGCTTGCAGGCGAACTTCCAATTACCATGGGCGGAGGAATCGGGCAGTCCAGACTTTGTATGCTCCTGCTCGGCAAGGCTCACATCGGTGAGGTTCAGGTTTCTGTCTGGGACGACGAAACGCGCCGCGTCTGCCGCGAAAAGGGCGTTATTCTTCTTTGATAAAAACAAAAGGCGTCGAATTGACGCCTTTTTTGACCGCCATCCGGGACGGTGCATAAGCCCCTGCCGAACATTCGGAGAATGAACGGTTTACCCTTATCATGTATAGGCAAGCATTGCTCGTCCGTAAGCGGGTCGTCGTGGAGACGCCCCTGCCAATATACAAACAAGAAAAGGTAAAGGCGCGAGACCGAAGTCTCGCGCCTTGATTTTATTTTTATCGTCTGTTATTCTAAAGATTATTCAGCCTTGGGAGCCTTCTTCTTCTTTACGATGATAACAACGACCACAACAATTGCAACAACTACAACTGCAGCGATGATAATGATAACGGGAAGAATGCTGTTGGGCTTTTCTTCGTTCTGATCGTCACCGCCTACGGGCTGTGTTTCGGGAGCTGTTGTATCGGGTTCAACGGGAGTTGTTGTCTCGGGAGCAACGGTATCTGTCGTCTCGGGAGCAACAGTGTCTGTCGTTTCAATAGGCTCTGTTGTCTCTGCGGGAGGCTCACACTTGATGGGCTGAGGTGTATTTGCAGCCTTATCAAAGAATGTGAACTCATTCTTTGTTGCATACTCCTCTGCGTAAGAACCGGGAACACCGTAGATGTTCTGGAGGTTTACACAGTTGTCGAATACGGAAACGCCGATCTTCTTAACGTTCTCGTTAATAACCGCATTGGCAATAAGGAAGCAGTCAGCGAACGTATAAGACTCGAACTCGTTGATGAGAGAAAGGTCAACAGTACCCTCGATAGGCTGGTTGCCCTTGATGTATACGGACTTGAGGTTATGGCAATCCTCGAACGCAGCGTTGAGAATTACGAAGCCTTCCTTTGCGGGAAGCTGAACTGTCTCAAGATTCTTGCACTCGGTGAAAGCATACTTACCGATAGCTGTGATGTAGTCGCCTACGATAACGTGCTTGATGTTATCTCTGATATCGAACCAGTGCTGGTTCTTGGAGCCACCGCCCCAGTAGTTAGCGATATCGGAAACTGTACCCTTACCGAGAATGGAAAGTGTACCTGTTGCTTCGTCGAAATCAAATACTGCCGTAGGACCGCAGAAGGGCAGACCCTCGGGAACTTCAACGTACCATTCACCATAGCTCTTATCGTTAGAGTCCTTGATGTTCAGGTAGTTTTCCTGACAGTATGCAATGATTGCATCGGAGGGAGCGTCGAAAATGAGAGTGGAAGTCTTGGGACCGGGAACGATATTGCCGGCAAACGCCCAAGGAGAGCTACCCATATGAATGGACTTAATACCTGTTCCGGAAAGGTTCAGCTTGAAGTTGGTCTTAGCTCCTGCGAGCATAGCCTGACCTTCAACCTTTTCCATACCTGTGATAAAGATGGTTGTAAGGTTGGGGTTATCCTCGAAAGCAGCGGATGCCTGGCTGATACTGGAGGTCATCTCAATATCCTTGAGGTTTGTCAGGCCGAGAGCGAAGTTAGCAGTGAGCTTCTGGATAGCAGGACCGATAACGACGTGCTCGATCTCATCCTTGTATTGGGACCAGCCTGCACCGTCCTCACAATGACCGAGAATACCTACTTCGTTGTAACCGGAGTTCTTCTTTGCAAAGAACTTCAGGGTCTTTGTATCCTGGAAGTATGCCCACCAGTTGTCTGTATATGTGCTCTTCATGGAACCGTAAGCTGTAGCGCCGGAGGTTTCGGGAACGAACTCTGTCCAGGAAGGAGCTGCGGGAAGCTTTGTTACCTTGGGAGCGGGAGAAGGCTCAACGCTCATATCGGTAGCCTTAACGTTTGTTACGCCCGCCTCTGTAAGAGCAGCATTGAGAACTTCAATGTCAGCAGCATTTGCGCAACGAATGATACATCCACCTGCAACACCGGTGAACGCACCGGATTCGATCTTAATGGTAGAAGATACGGAACCCTTAACGTCGATGCAGCGAAGTACTGCACAACCGTTCAGAGCATCCTTTTCAAAGCCCTTGAGCACAACGCCCTCGGGAAGAGTTACCTTTACGAGGGATTCTGCATTCTTGAACATATTCTTTGAGAACAAGCCTGCATATTCGCCGCCGAACTCGTCGTCAGCCGCAGCGATGGGTGCGGGACCCTTTACCCACTTACCACCCTCGTCAACTGCGGGTGTGTATTCGCCTGTGTATCCGAAGGTCTTTGGCATAAGCACTTCCTTGATGGAAGAGCAGTTAAGGAACATAGAGCCTGCATAAAGAGCAGCCTTGGAGTCACCGTTACCTGTAATGGGTTTGAGGTATGTAAAGCCGGTCATGTCTACGACGCCCTCTTTGTAGGATATGGGGGTGAACTTACCTTCAGCATCCCATTCGCCGTGACCTACGGTGTCAAGAGATACCATGCTGTTGAACAGACCTGTATCCGACTTTGTACCGCCGGTACCGTTTGCAGAGGGGGCAAGCTTAACAGTCTTTACGTGCTTGAATGTCTGAAGAATGTAGCCGCCGTTATTGAATGCGGTACAGTCACGGAATTCAATGTGCTCTACCTGCTCGGAATTAAGAGAAGCCCAATAAATAAGGTAGTATCTTGTTCCGGGAACGTTACACTTTCCTTCTCTTGCGAGCCAGTCACCGTAGTTACCTGTCCAGGAAGCGTTACCGATGAATACCATCGTCTTTGTTGCCTTGTTCAGGTATGCTTCGCCGCCGTTTACATAATAAAGCTCGATGTTCTCACCGTCTTCATCTGCGCCGGCACTCTTGGATCCTATATGGACCCAACCGTTTGCGGGTGTGATATCGGAGAAATTTGCAGGAGGTGTGAAGTCAGCCTTTTCCGCACTTGCAACAAGCGCGAAAGCCGCAACCATCAGAACAACCAGACCAAAAATCACCGCGATCTTCTTAAAGTTTGTCTTCATGATGTGTTATCCCTTTCATAATGGATTTTTCCAGAATTATATATAATTCCGTTGTAAAATATTTTAACATTTCTGGCTTGTTTTGTCAAGTGCAAAATGCCTGTTTTATCATATGAGCCAAACAAATTGTAAAATTTAGACAAATCACGGCAATCCATTTTGTGTCAAACACTCAAACCAATTGAGAATTCAAGAAAAATCGCGAGACCGAGGTCTCGCGATTCATTCTTTTAGTTGTTTGTCAGATCAAGAAATTATTCCTTATCAGCCTTGGGAGCCTTCTTCTTCTTTACGACGATAACAACGACCACAACAATTGCAACAACTACAACTGCAGCGATGATAATGATAACGGGAAGAATGCTGTTGGGCTTTTCTTCGTTCTGATCGTCACCGCCAACAGGCTGTGTTTCGGGAGCTGTTGTATCGGGCTCAACGGGAGTTGTTGTCTCGGGAGCATAGGTATCTGTCGTCTCGGGGGCTGCGGGGTCTGTCGTATCAACAGGCTCTGTTGTCTCTGCGGGAGGCGTGCAGGTGATAGGCTGAGGCGTGTTTGTTGCCTTATCGAAGAAGGTAAGTTCGTTATCCTTTGCATATTCCTCTGCATAAGAGCCGGGAACACCGTAGATATTTTGGAGATTTACGCAATTATCAAATACGGATTTTCCGATCTTATCCACCTTTTCGCCGATAACGGCATTTGCAATGAGGAAGCAATCGGAGAACGTGTAGGATTCAAACGCATCCATCAAAGAAAGATCAACGGTTCCCTCAACGGGCTGATTGCCTCTGAGGTATACGGACTTGAGATTGTGGCAATCCTCAAAAGCGGCACTGAGAATAGCCAGTCCTGCCTTTGCGGGAAGCTCAACGGTTTCAAGATTCTTGCACTCGGTGAACGTGTACTTGCCAAGAGTATTGATGTTATCGCCGATGATCACGTGCTTGATATTGTTTCTGACACTAAACCAGGGCTGGTTCTTGGAGCCGCCACCCCAGTAGTTTGCAACGTCGGAAACACTTCCCTTACCGAGAATCGAGAGCGTACCCGTTTCCTCGTCGAAATCAAATACAGCCGTAGGACCGCAGAAGGGCAGACCCTCGGGAACCTCAACGTACCATTCACCAAAGGATTCATCCTTGGAATTTCTTACGTTCAGATAGTTTTCCTCAGCGTATGCAATAAAAGTCTCGGAAGGAGCGTCAAAGTAGATCGTTGACGTCTTGGGGCCGGGCGTGATATTGCCGATAAATGCCCATGCGGTGCTTCCCATGTGGATAGAGCGAACAGCGCACTTTGAGAAATTGAGCTTGAAGTTGGATTTTGCAACCGCCATCATAGCCTGGCCCTCAACCTTTTCCATACCTGTTACGAAGATGGTATCAAGCTTGGGAGCGTCAAATGTGCCGGCTGCCTGAGTGATATCGGCAGTTATCTCAATGTCCTTTAAGTTGGTCATACCTTTCACAAAATCGGCATTGAGCTTATGAATGGAGGGACCGACGACAACGTGCTCGATCTCTTCCTTGTACTTGGACCAGCCGGCACCGTCATCACACTGACCGCCGTGTCCCAGCTCATTGTAATAAGAAGACTTCTTTGCGTATACATTCAGAGTCTTTGTTTCCTGGAAGTATGCCCACCAGTTGTTCGTATATGTAGCGCTCATTGAGCCGTAAGCGGTTGCGCCAAGTGTTGCGGGATCGACCTCAACCCATTTGGGTGCCGCAGGGATCTTTGTGATCTTCGGCACGGGCAGAGGCTCGGTGTTCATATCGGTAGCCTTGACGTTGGTGATCTCCGCGGCGGTCAATGCCCGGTTTACAACTTCAATATCCTCTGCTCTCGAGCAGCGAATGATGGCTCCTGCGGCTACGTTACCGAAAGCACCGCTCTCAATCTTGAAATTGGGAGATACGGTACCCTTAATGTCGATGCAACGAACAGCAGATCCGTTAAGCGCATTCTTCTCAATAAGCTTGAGCACCGCGCCCTCGGGAACAGTGACCTTTTCAAGCGCGGCCGCGCCCTGGAACATAGACTTTGCAATTATGCCCGCATAATCTCCGCCAAACTCGTCCTCTTCCGCTTTAACGGCATCCTGTCCTGCCACCCAGCCTGCTCCGCCGGGAACAGCGGGCTTATAGGAGCCTGTGTAGGTTGCACTCTTGGGAAGAATTACCTCTTTGATAGACTCGCAATGATAGAACAGACCGCCTGCAAACAAGGTAGCCTTACCGTCGTAGTTACCTGCCTTTGGCTGGAGATGTGTGAATCCCGTAAGGTCAATAACCCCTTCTTTATATGAGGTGGGAGTGAACTTGCCGTCAGGCGCGAAATCACCGTGACCCAAAGTGGTAAGAGAGAGCATTCCTGTGCAAAGAGACGTCTGGGTGCTTGTGCCGCCGATACCGTAAGCACTCTTGTTGAGCTTGATGGTCTTTACGTGCTTGAATTGCGACGTAATATAGCCGGGGTTATTGAATATACCGCAGTCACGGTATTCGATATGCTCAACCATCTCGGAGTTTTCGACAGCCCAATATACAAAAAAGTATCTCTTGCCGGGGGTGTTCTTGTTGGCGTTCACAAGATTATCGCCGTAATCGCCGGTGAGTCTTGCGTCCTTGCCGACAAAAGCGATGGTTTTCGTATTTTTGTTGAGATAAACGTTAGCGCCGTTTACATAGTAAAGAGCAATGTCCTTACCGTCCTCGTCAACAGCCTCGGCACCTGTCTTAGTTCCGATCTGCACCCAGCCGTTGGCAGGAGTGATGTCGGAAAATTCTGCGGGAGGAGTAAAATCTGCCTTTTCCGCGCCGACAGTCAGTGCAAAAACGGCGATCATCAATGCTGTCAATGCAAAAATAACCGCCATCTTCTTAAAGTTTCTTCTCATAGTGTTTTCCTTTCATCGTTTGATGCAGAATTAACAGTATAATTCTATTGTACAATTTTATCATCTCAATGTCTGCTTGTCAATACTTTCCGTATACTTTACCCGGTCCCTGCTCAATTTTTGTTAAAAGTCAACAAAATCGTATAAAACCACACGGAGAAAAACTCTGCACTGTTTTGTTTGAAAGTGCAAATTTAAAAAGTATATATTTCGCAAAAAATAAGTCAAGAAATCTAAATACTTTTTTTGCCGTTCGTGATACACTGTGAACAGAAAACAACCCCAAGGTCAAAAAATCATAAAAAGGAGTTTTTTGTATGAAAAAGTACAAGGTTGAAGGTCACGAGCCAAGCTTACTGCCCGAGGGTTATGAGTTCGATCTGGTCTGGAGCGACGAGTTCGACGGAAAAGAGCTTGACCGCACAAAATGGGATTACCGCATGCACATGATGAACCGCCGTCACTACGCATGGAGCGAAAACGGAGTCGAGCTTGACGGAAAGAGCAACGCGGTATTCAAAATTTTTGAGGAGGATGGACGCATTGTTTCCTCTCAGCTGCAGACCGGCTACAACTACATGGATGCACCCATAAAAGAGACCACCTGCTTTGGCGGTGAGAAGCTTCAATGGAATCTCGGCAAGCTCCGCGACAATCTTTATACAAAGAAATATGGGTATTTTGAGTGCCGCTGCAGACTTCAGCAGATGGAAGGCTGGTGGAGCGCGTTCTGGGTTCAGTCCCCCATCATCGGCGCCTCAAACGACCCTGGCATGACCGGAACGGAGCTTGATATTATGGAAAGCTTCCACCCCGGTCAGGTAACCCCTCACAACGCAATCACAGGCGGATACGGTCAAGACCTGGTTCAGATCCGTGTTGGAGGTCGCGAAAAAGAAAAAGCTCTTGATCCCGCAGTCTTCCACACATTTGGATTGCTCTGGGACGAAAACGGCTACACCTTCTACGTTAACGGTGTTGAGGACGGCCACATAGACCAATACGTTTCCCACATTCCCGAATTTATCCTTATCTCCACCGAGGTTCTCGGATACAGAAAGGAAGGTAAGAACTACCGTCCCGAGGCGCTTGATGCCGCCCGTGCGGGAGATACGTTCCTGGTTGACTACGTAAGGGTTTTTGACATTAAAAAATGAAAAAACAATGTAAAACGACGGTTCGACCGTCGTTTTTTTTAGGATAAATGTTTTTCAAGAATCTTGCGACCCGACGACCCGTAAAAACGAATGGTTTTGGGAGATTTCCCACAAGGTGATACATAAAAAACCACAATGTAGGGGCGACCACAAACGAGCAAGCTCGCCGTCGTCCGTAAGCCTCCCTTGTGTAAAGGGAGGTGGCATTTCCCAAAGGAAAATGACGGAGGGATTGTAAAAACGAATGGTTTTGGGAGATTTCACACAAGGTGATACATAAAAAATTACAATGTAGGGGCGACCATTGGTCGTCCGCTCGTCTTTGAATGAAATCTTAATCTCCTTTTCATTGTAAATGAAAAGGAGAAAGGTGAGGTTTGAGGAATCGGTTTTGTTTTTGAGGATTCATTTGCGTTTGGTTTTTCTTTGTCTCATTTCTCTTTTTTCTTCTTTCGCAAAAGAAGAAACAAGAGAAACCAGACGGAAAGAGAAAAAAGAAGAAAGGCTTCCTCGGTCACGCTTGCCGTTTGATAAAATTCCCCTGCGTCC
>JAFQKA010000043.1 GCA_017397175.1 Clostridia bacterium
GCTGGTTTGAGGGGGGGCGGGTGGTAATCGTTCGTTCTCAACACACCCGTAGGGGACGACGTCCTCGGCGTCCCGTAAAAAATAAATGATTACAGAATTCTTCCCACAATGAGACGAATTAACGACCACAATGTAGGGGCGACCACCGGTCGTCCGTAAAAACGAACGATTTCATCTGACCCGGTAGGGGAGGATATTATCCTCCCGTCGAAAACGGGTCGTCGTGGCGCCGACCCCTACCTATTTCTTCTTAAAAATAAAAAACAACGGCGTTCAGCCGTTGTTTTCGTTGTGATGTTATTGTGTGACCCAAGCCCTTTTCCTCAATCCTCACCAAAAAAGATGTTGTTCAGACATCTTTTTCCCGAGTTTAGTTTGGGGGATCCAACACCCTTTTTAAAGGGGGTTGGGGGGCAAAATTACCAAGCGTTCTCTCTGCAATCAACTTAACAGAGCTTTGTCGCTGAGCGTGTCACCTGTTTCGGAGAACTTTTTAATAAGAAAATCAACGGTCAGGTTCTTCTTTTCCTCGCCTGCAACGTCGTAAACGATCTTTCCGTTGTTCATCATAATAAGTCGGTTGCCATGCTTGATGGCATCGTTCATATTGTGAGTGATCATAAGCGTGGTCAGATTGTTTTCGGTTACGATCTTGTCCGTGATCTCAAGCACCTTAGCGGCGGTCTTGGGGTCAAGAGCCGCGGTGTGCTCGTCGAGGAGCAGGAGCTTGGGATCGTTCATTGCCGCCATGAGCAGAGTGACTGCCTGCCTCTGACCGCCCGAAAGAAGTCCCACCTTACTCGTAAGTCGTGTTTCAAGTCCGAGATCAAGCTGAGAGAGGAGCTTCTTATAGCGCTCGCGGTCACGGGCGCTGATCGCCCAGGCAAGTCCGCGTCTCAGACCTCTTGAATCGGCAATGGACATATTTTCCTCGACCCACATATCGGGCGCGGTACCCATTCTGGGGTCCTGGAAAACACGGCCGATAAATTTTGCTCTCTTGTGCTCGGGGAGCTTTGTAATATCGTGACCGTCGATAAGCACCTGGCCGTCATCAAGAGGCCAGACGCCTGCAATGGCGTTGAGCATTGTGGATTTACCTGCTCCGTTACCGCCGATAACGGTTACGAAATCACCGTCGTTCAAGGTCAGATTCAGTCCGTCAAAGACAACTTTTTCGTTGATCGTACCCGCGTTGAAGGTTTTGCAAATATTCTTAAGTTCAAGCATTTTTGTTCACCTTCACCTTCTTGCGTTTTTTGAAATAAGTCGACTTGATATAGGGTGCGCCAAGGAATACCGCAACTACGAGTGCAGAAAGCATCTTCAGGTACTCGCTGGGCAGACCGAAAAAGATGACTGTCTGGTATACGCCCCAGTATATCATAGCACCCAGCACAACACAGACCAGCTTCAGCGCGAAGTTTGAGGTCATTCGGCAAAATACCTCGCCGACGATAATAGCGGCAAGACCTACGACGATAGCGCCCTTACCCATGTTGATATTAGCGGCGCCCTGCTGCTGAGCCAGAAGCGAGCCTGAGAGCGCAACGATACCGCTTGAAATAGCAAGACCCAGCACCTTTGTGAAATTGGTGTTGATTCCCTGTGCGCGGCTCATTTCAAGGTTGCTTCCCGTTGAGCGGAGACTGATACCCGTCCTTGTGCCGAAGAACCAATACAGAATACCGATAACCACCGCGCAGAAAAGAAGCAAGATGGTCAGAGCGCGATACACCTCGGGGCTGTCGCAGGCGGATTCTGCCTGGATAAGCACACGGTCGGCGTACTTAAAGCGGGAAAGACCGATCATAGAACCGCCGAGAATGATGAGGTTCGCGGACCAGAGCATAAGCTGGGTCAGAATACCCGCCAGAATAACGGGAATACCGAGAAAGGTATGAAGAAGACCGGTAGCAAGGCCTGCGACGGCACCTGCAATAAACGCACCGATCATGGAAATCCAAATATTGTAACCCTTTTGGAGAAGAAAAGCGCAAACTGCCGCGCCGGTACAGATAGAACCGTCAACCGTAAGGTCGGCAACGTCGAGGATCTTGAAGGTTATGTAAAGACCGATGGCCATCAGACCCCAGATAAGACCCTGGGTGAAAGCGCCGGGCATAGTGCCAAGCCAAGTGAACACAGGCGAGCCGCCTGCGGTCAGATTACCCATGGCATCGGCGATGATCTGAAAAATTTGCATAGATTTTTCCTTTCGTCAACAATCATTAAAAACAGCATATGCCTGCGGGCGCTTTTCGGCGTCCGCAGGCGTATCTATAAAATTGATGTATTTTATTCAGCCGCGATGGCAACGTAGCCTGCAGCCTCAAGTGCGGCTGTATCGATGTTCAGCTGAGCGCACTTCTCTGCGTTGTACATCTTTGTGAACTGAGCAGCGTACTGAACGGGCATTGTGCTGATATCAGCCGCGCCTGTCAGGATCTGAGCAGCCATCTTACCTGTTGCAAAGCCCAGGTCGTAGTACTCGATAGAGAGAGTAGCTACACCGCAGCCTGCGCAAATACCCTGCTCACCTGCGATAACGGGTGTGTCACCGATAACGCCGTTGATTGCGGGAGCGCACTCGGCAGCTGTATTGTCGGTAGGAATGTAGATAACGTCAGCCTCAGCTGCAGCGTTTGCGGCAACCGCGTTAACGTCGTTGGAATCTGTAAAGCTCTTGTCAAGAACTGTAATGCCCTTTGCCTCAAGCGCTTCCTTTACGACCTTGACCTGGTATGCGGAGTTAGCCTCGGAGCTGCAGTAGAGCATTGCAACGGTCTTTGCCTCGGGGAAAAGATCCGTGATCATAGCAGCCTGCTGATCGAGAGGAGCCAGGTCACTTGTACCCGAAACGTTTCCGCCGACGGTACCGCCGAAGTCTTCAATACCCAAAGCCACGCCGTACTCTGTGATAGATGTACCGAGAACGGGAATGGTGGTCGTGCCGTTAACAGCCGCTGTCAGCGCGGGGGTAGCGTTGGCCATGATAAGGTCGACCTTCTTGTTTACGAAGTTTGTAACGATAGTCGTGCAGACAGCGGGATCGTTGTTTGCGTTCTCGTTAAGAAAGGTAACCTTGTCGCCAAGTTCCGCCTTGAGGGCGTCGATAAATCCCTGGGTCGCCGCATCGAGAGCGGGGTGAGGAACAAGCTGGCAGATACCAACGGTATAGGTGTCTTTCGTTGCGTCGCCGTTGTCGTCTTTGTTGTTATCCTTTGCGCCGCCGCAAGCGATCAGGCACATTGCACTCAGTGCCAGCACAAGGATCAAAGCAAGAATCTTTTTCATTTCAATTTTCTCCTTATTTGGGGTTTGTATTATTTTTAACCGTCACGTAGGCGGATTAAAACAAAATAAAACGTCTCCGTACATCTGCGATGTACAGAGACGATCTTACATAAAACCGTGTTACCACTCTGTTTTGCCGTTGCCTTACGGCAAACGACCTTATCGGGCAATTCTCAACCGAATTGTCCGCACTTTAACGGGTGCAAACCGATGCGGATCTCTCCGCACAGCTCACGAAGTGTAATTCGATTTTTTGCCGCCCGACGGGTCTCACCAACCCCCGCCTCTCTGAAGTAGCCTGCAAAAAACTACTGATCTCCGATCAACGCTTTTAAAAGATTGTTCCCATTCTACCACGGAGACGGTTCTTTGTCAAGGGGTTTTTGAATATTTTTCTGGAATTTTTCCGTTTTTAATGAATTTATGCGATTTTCTTGCATAATTATCCGCAAATCGCATAAAATTCTCGCTTTGTTATTGTTCGGACGTCATATTTTTGAAAAGCAAGCCTCCCTTGTGTAAAGGGAGGTGGCATTTTCCAAAGGAAAATGACGGAGGGATTGTAAAAACGAATGGTTTTGGGAGATTTCACACAAGGTGATACATAAAAAAATTACAATGTAGGGGCGACCACAAACGAGCAAGCTCGCCGTCGTCCGCTCGTCTTTGAATGATATCTCGATCTCCTTTTCATTGTAAATGAAAAGGAGAAAGGTGAAGTTTGAGGAAACGGTTTTGTTTTTGAAGATTCATTTGCGTTTGGTTTTTCTTTGTCTCATTTCTCTTGTTTCTTCTTTCGCAA
>JAFQKA010000044.1 GCA_017397175.1 Clostridia bacterium
AGATGGCAATCGAGCTGTTCAAGCCATTCGTCATCAAGAGATTGGTCGAGATGCAAAAGGCGACCAACGTCCGTGACGCACAGAAGAAGATCGATAAGGCATATGAGAATCCTTGCGTCTGGGACGCACTGGAGAACGTTATCAAGGAGCACCCCGTTCTTTTGAACCGTGCGCCGACCCTTCACCGTCTGTCAATTCAGGCTTTCGAACCGGTGCTTGTTGACGGTAGAGCTATTAAGCTCCATCCCCTTGTATGTACAGCCTTCAACGCCGACTTCGACGGTGACCAGATGCCTGTACACGTACCCCTGTCAGCTGAGGCGCAGGCTGAGGCTCGTTTCCTCATGCTTTCCGCCAATAATCTGCTCAAGCCTTGTGACGGCCGTGCTGTAACCGTTCCTTCTCAGGACATGGTCCTCGGCTCTTACTACCTCACAATGGAAAAGGACGGCGAGCCCGGCGAGGGACGCTTCTTCCGTAACTTTGACGAGGCTATGATGGCTTATTCTAACGGACAGCTGGGTATTCACGCAAAGATCAAGGTGAGAGTTGAGAGGGAAGTGAACGGAGTTATGTACTCCCGTATCATCGACGCAACTCTCGGACGCCTTATCTTCAATAACTCCCTGCCTCAGGACCTTGGCTTCGTTGAAAGAAACGAGGACAATATCCTTGATCTTGAGATCGCATTCGTAACAGGTAAGAAGCAGCTTGGTCAGATCATCGACAGATGTATCAAGTACCACTGTTTCCCCGTAACCGCCGCGGTTCTTGACCATATCAAGGAAATGGGTTATAAGTATTCTACCCGCGCCGCTTTCTCCATCTCGGTTTACGACATGGTTGTACCGCCCGAAAAGAAAGAAATTCTGGCAGAGGCAGAAAAGCAGGTTGAGGAGATCTCCGAGCACTATATGATGGGTGAGCTTTCCGAGGAGGAACGCTACAAGGCAGTAGTCGCTATCTGGGACAAGACCACAAACGACGTAACCGGTAAGCTCCAGACAGCACTCGGCCGCTATAATCCTATTAAGATCATGTCCGATTCCGGTGCCCGTGGTTCAATGGCTCAGATGAGACAGCTTGCAGGTATGCGTGGTCTGATGTTCTCCGCAACAGGTAAGACCATGGAGATCCCGATCAAGTCCAACTTCCGTGAAGGCATGAAGATCTTCGAGTACTTTATGGGTGCTAAGTCCTCCCGTAAGTCCCTTTCGGATACGGCTCTCCGTACCGCAGACTCGGGTTACCTTACCCGCCGTCTGGTTGACGTAGCGCAGGACGTTATCGTAAGAGAGGACAAGTGCGACACTACCAAGGGTGCTTGGGTAAGCGCGATCCTCAACGACGAGGGCAACGTGATCGAGCCTCTCAAGGACAGACTTGTGGGCAGATATACAATGGGTCCCGTTGTAGCTCCCGGCGGTGAGGTTATCGTTGATGACGACGTAATGCTCGATGAGGAAACAGTTGATAAGATCATTGCTCTCGGTATTGATAAGGTTTGTATCCGTACACTTATCCAGTGCCATGCTAAGCTTGGCGTCTGCGCACATTGCTACGGTGCTGACCTTGCATCGGGTAAGCTTGTTTCCGTTGGTGAGTCCGTTGGTATCATCGCGGCACAGTCTATCGGTGAGCCCGGTACACAGCTGACCATGAGAACCTTCCACTCCGGCGGTATCGCAGGTTCGGATATTACTCAGGGTCTTCCCCGTGTAGAAGAGCTCTTTGAGGCAAGACCTCCCAAGAAGACGGCTATTATGGCAGAGCAGGCAGGTACTGTTCACCTGAGACTCAACGAAGCAACTCATACCACCGAGATCATCATTCACACCGACGACGGCGAAACTGCAAAGTATCCCATTCCTTACGGCTGGGCTATCACCGTTGCCGAGGGTGACAGAGTTGAGCTTGGACACGCTCTTACAAAGGGTTCTAAGAACCCTGCGGATATCAAGCGTATCCAGGGACTTGACGCAGTTTACGACTACGTTGTATGCGAAACTCAGAGCGTATACCGCTCTCAGTCGGTTGATATCAACGATAAGCACGTGGAGATCATCGCGCGTCAGATGACACGTAAGATCCGTGTTGACGAGCCCGGTGACACAGACCTTCTGACAGGATCTCTAATCGACATTCGTGAGTTCGAAGAAGCGAATAATCTCGTTACCGAAAGAGCGGTGGCAGAGGGTAAGACTCTCGCACTTGCAACAGGTACACGCGAGCTTTTGGGTATCACAAAGGCGGCTCTCCAGACCGAATCCTTCCTGTCCGCGGCATCCTTCCAGGAGACCACAAAGGTTCTGACCGATGCGGCTATCAGAGGTAAGGTTGATAACCTTGTAGGTATCAAGGAGAACGTAATTATCGGTAAGCTTATTCCTGCCGGAACGGGTATGGAAAAGTACCGCAGCATTGAGGTTGACCGCGCAGAAGAAGATTCTGCATACGCAGTTGATTCTGCAGAATAAAAAATCAAAACGAAGCGCTTCGGCGCTTCGTTTTTTGTATATGACAAAAAAAGTGAGGAAAAAAGATAAAAAAAGGGGATCAATTTACATTTTTTTCTTGACAAATAAATGTATAAGAGTTATAATATACAATGAATAGGTTTCAAAGAGAAACCAAAACAAAATTTATCTCAAAAGGAGAAAAGACAATGAGAACAACAAGAAAAATCTTTCTTGCCCTTGTTCTGACACTTGCAGTGGCGGCTGTCATGTCCGTTTGCGCTTTTGCGGCGTATAATCTGGATCTTGATCTGCCCGCAGGCGCAGTAAAGGGTGATGCAAAGTGGGTCGATTCCGGATATTCGGATATCGACGCAGACGGCAGCGGCTGGATCATGATCGGCGGAGCTGTCGATTACTCCGGTACGACAGAGTCTTACCCGACGATCGCAAAGGCAGATGTCGGACGTTTCTATTGGAACAAAGCAACCGATAAAGGTGTTTATGTAGTCACGTCCAGCAATATGTCGGCTAACTGGGAGGACTGGAATCCTGTCAGCGCAGCTAACCCCACAGCGGCAGACCAGAAGAAGATGTATGCTTTTGCGTCTGCGTTCGTTGACGAAATGTTCGGATACTATGGCTCAGGTGCATATCAGAAGGCACTTGACGGTGATGTTGCTGCTGACAAGGAAGCCAGCGTTTACGTTAACGGCTCTAAGGTTTCCAGCTACACCGTATACAACAGATATGTCAACACATATAAGAAGGCATCCGCACAGTGGACAAACTTCGCTGTAACCAAGGCTTCCTACGACAGCTTCGTTGCAAAGAGAGCAGAGCTTGAGGCTGCAAGCACGACAGGCGAGGCTCTTGAGGACGCACTCGTTGAATTCGTATATGCAAACTTTGCAGGCTACAAGATGGCCCGCAACGTAAAGGAAAACGGCTCTTTCGTAATGCTCACATGGGTATGGAAACAGCTCGCCGACAACGGCTACGTTTTCGATACACTCGAATTCCGTACAAAGCAAGCTGAACCTTACTTCTCTACTTTCGGTCTGGCACTGAAGGCAGCAGAGGTTAAGACGATACTCTTTGACTCAAAGATCAATGCTATTGCTATCGACAACGTAGACCGTGGTATGTTCTACGGCATTGCTGAACTCAAGACCTTTGATCACGTAACATTTGCTGATGACGGAACACACGAGGCAGTTACCGCAAATGTGGTTGATCTCCGCGGCTTCATTGAGAACACTAAGTCTTACGGCGCAGGCCCCTACTACTTCTCCGATCTCTTCGTAAGCTCTACCGGAATTGAAGAGGTTATCTGGTTTGATACTATGATCAACACCGGGGCTGAAAAGGCAGGTCTGATCGACCTTGAAGATTTCCGTTACTGCTCGGGTCTTAAGAAGATCACTCTCAGCGCTCCTCTTACAGGCATCGGCTCCAATGCATTTGGCAGCTGTACGGCGCTTACCACTATTGATCTCAAGGGCGGAGTTGCTGAGGGCGCAACTGTTAATGCAGCTGCATTTACAAGCGCAACACAGGAGATCAAGGTTTACGTTTACTCCGCTGCAGACGAATCAAAGGCTAAGGCTATCTTTGCCGGCTTTACCAACATCACAGTTGAAAACAAGTCTGCTACCGAGGCTGCTATCACAGCAGACGGTTTCTCCATTCGTCTTGATGACTCTACATCTCTTTACAAGGGTCCCGCTCTTCGTGCGGAGTTCACACTGGTAAAGGCGAAGGTAGACGAAGTTAAGAGCGCAGAGGGTTATGACCTTGCCGACTACGGTATGGTAGTATTCTCCGAGAATACTTACAACGCATACGGATCTGTTGACGCTATCATCGCAGCTATTCAGGGCGGCCTTGACGAAACAGCACAGAAGAAGATCAAGGTAGTTTCTGCCGCAAGCGGTCCTTACGTTTCCGTTAACGCTAATGGCGACAAGACCTTTGCTGCTGCTATCACAGGTATCGGCGCGGCTAACTATGATTCCGCTGTTTACACATATGCTTATGCTGCATGGTCTAACGGCACAGATACAAAGTATACTTACACAACCTATGTATCCTCCAGAGTAGAGAACAAGTCTGCTCACTCCCTCTACGATGCAACCGTATTCGCATATGCAAACGGTATCGTTAACTCCCAGACCTTCAATATGTCCACTGGCGTTGAGCTTTGGGATATCCTCCAGAAGGGTGCGTTTTCTGTAACAGAGGCAGAAACAAAGAGCTACAACACAACCCTGCTCGCACTTACACAGGGCTATGAGTACGATGCAGAGGGCAAGTTCACATATCTTGACCTGCCGCTGCGTGCTTGGAATATGTATAAGAATTCTTCCGGAAAGGTTGTTTGGAACTCTCGCGGTGTTACCGTTGAAGAAACTGCAACAACAGGTATTCTTTGGTCTATCCTTGAGAACGGTAACGATTACGTTGTAGTTTACCGCGCAGATCCTACGTTCGACGGAAATGCTACACTTCCCAAGCTCTCTGATAGCTACGGTGCAAGTGCTCCTTATTCATCCAAGTACTTCAACGTTACAGCCGCAAGCCAGGTAACCGAGGATCCTACGGCCAACGGTCTGCTCAAGACAGCAACTATCTATTCTCCTATCCTTACGGATGCAAATTCCAACAATATCAAGGCGATCGTTATTGATTACGGTGTAGACGTGCTCGGCGAGCAGAGCCTTTGCACAGCTTCCGTAACAACAATCGTATATCCCGAGGGATTGACTGCAGGAAATTACCTCCTTGCAGGCTGTACAAACCTCAAGGACCTTGTATACGTAACAGCTGATAAGTCATATCTTGCGGACTATAACGTAGAATCTCTCGTAGACCTTACAGGTTTCTCGCAGGTAAGTGATTACGGTGTTGCTATGAACGCAGCAGCGGTTGAGAATATTCTTCTTCCCGAAACGATCAAGAACGGTCAGCAGTATGGTTTCGGCGGCGCAAAGGCTCTTACAAGAGTATGGACAGTAGGCTTTGATATGCCCGAGGCGGGTGTGATGGATCTGTCCCAGACAGGAATCAAGACGATCTGCAAGGGCTACTTCAATAACCTTGACAATATCGACGATGTTTATATGCCCGAGAGCTTCACCGCTGTCAGCGCATATTCTATGGCAACAAAGAACCAGACAACAGATACCGCAAGATGGAACGTATTCGGCAACAACTCTTCCGAGACAAAGCTGAACATTCACGTTGAAAACTGGAAGGCTCTTAACTGCATCGCTAACACCTTCTATGAGGCTCGTCAGGACCCCGCGTATAACAACGGTAAGGAAAACAGTGGCATCGAGCACTATGTTGACTACCTTAAGCTCACATACGAGGGTGTTACAAAGACAGTTCTCGAGTGGCGCGCAGATTTCCCCGCTGATCCTGATGCGGCACAGTAATTAAAAGGAGGTAAATAACAGTGAAAAATTATATAGCTCCTGAAATCGAAGTAATCAAGGCAGATGCACCCCAAGTGCTGACAATATCCATCGGTGACGTTGACGTCAACGTTGGTGACGGATTCTTCTGATAACAACTAACAATAAACCCCCGCTCATCGAGCGGGGGTTTTACTATAACAAAAAACGACGGCATCGCCGTCGTTTTTTGTTATATCTTGCTTCAAAAGTACAAGCTGATCAGTCTTTTGGAATAATGGGATAAAGCTGAATATTGTTTCCGCCGTCGACGATAAGCTCAGCGCCTGTTGTATTGCGCGCAAGAGCTGCGAAATACCAAACGGCATCGGCTATATCCTTGCCGACTGCAACGTCACCGATAGGTGTGTAACGGGAAGGAACGTCGCGGTAGAAATCGGGGTTCTTTTCCCAGCGGTCGGTTTTTATCATACCGGGAAGAACCGCATTAACGCGAATATTGTACTTGCCCAGATCAAGGGCAAGAGCACGCATCATGCCAAGCTGACCGCCCTTGGAAGCTATGTAAGCTACGCGGTCGGGAATCGCGCGGTACGCAGTATTGGAGTTGACGAAAACGATGTTTCCGCCGCCGTTTTCCATCATACGCTTTGCCGCTTCCTGGGAGATGACGAAATTCCATACAATGTTTGTGTTGAGAACGCGCATAAAGTCGGAAATGGGATTCTCAAAAACCTTCATGTTAAGACCCTGATCTGCGGCGTTGAGCACAAGCGTGTCAACAAGGAAATTCTTACTGTCAAGGAATTCAAAAAGCTTCAGAACGGAAGCCTCGTCCACGTTTCCTGCGTCATCTATGGAATTGATGGCATAACCTGTAATATCAGCCTCGGGGAATTTTGCCTTGTAGCCTTCAAGTGCCTCGGAAACGCTGGATTCCTTTCTGCCTGTGAAGATCACGCGGTAGCCTTCGGACAAAAATCTTTCAACAATGTCAACGCCCGTGTTTATGCAAGCGCCTGTAATAAGTGCGGTTTTCATTTTTATCACCTCAGAAATAGAATTTTGATTCGGGCGGGCGGATATCTGTCAGCGCACCCGTATAGTGGCGGAGAGTATGAGGACGGTAAGGATGAGCCAGGCAAGCTTCCTCGTTGATCTCGATTCCGAGACCGGGCTTGTCGGGAATGGTTATGTATCCGTCCTTGTATTCAAGATTTTCGTTTGTTACGTCAAGACGGTAATCCACGTCGCTGTACATGATCTCAAGGATCGAGAAGTTGGGACAGAGTGCGGCAAGCTGAAGAGTTGCGGCGTTTGCAACAGGACCCGAGGGGTTGTGCGGAGCAAATCCGATGTATCTGCTCTCGGCGGTCGCGGCGATCTTGCGCAATTCGGAAATACCGCCTGCGTGCGAGATGTCGGGCTGAATGTAATCGGCCGCACCGAGATCAAACATTCTGTTGTAGTCCCAACGGGTGTAAAGTCTTTCGCCGGCGGAGATAGCTACGGGGGACTTGTCACGAACAGCCTTGAGAGCGTCCAGATTGTCGGGGGGAACAGGCTCCTCAAAGAACATGGGCTTGAACTGCTCAAGCTCCTTTGCGATCCTGATGCCCGTGGGAATGTTGAAACGTCCGTGACCCTCGATGAGCAGATCCACCTGGTCGCCTACTGCTTCGCGGACAGCCGCAACACAGCGGAGAGCCTTGTTCAGCTCCGCGTTGGAGATCTCAAGATAATTCTTTCCAAAGGGATCCCACTTCATGGCTGTAACACCGCGCTGAACGGCGATCTTAGCCTTTTCGCCAAACTCCTCGGGTTCCTTTGCGCCTGCAAACCAGCCGTTAACGTAAATTCTGACCTTTTCATTTACCTTTCCGCCAAGGAGACGGTAAACGGGGACACCGAGGCTCTTGCCTAAAATGTCCCAAAGAGCTGTTTCAACTGCGGAAAGCGCGCTCATAAGCACCGCACCGCCGCGCCAGTAAGCGTCGCGGTAGATGGCGTGCCAATGCTTTTCAATGTCGCGGGGATCCTGACCTACAAGATATTCCTTGATGTGCTCAACTGCGCCGAGAAGCGCCTTTTCCTTGTACTCAAGCGTTGCCTCGCCTACGCCGTCGATACCCTCGTCGGTATAGACCTTAACGAAGACCCAGTTGGTGCGGAAGCAGTCCACAACAAATGTTTTTACGTCTGTAACCTTCATTTTTTATCTCCTTATAATTTTATTTCCTTGTATATTTCGGGGATTACGCGGTTTTCAGCCTTGAAAATATCGCCTTTCAGCTCGTCAAAGAGACCGAAGTGCATGGGGACAGCCTTCTTGGCACCTGTTTTCTCGGCAAATTTCTGCGCGTCGTATGCGTTCATGTTGTTGCCAATACCGTTTACAGGCAGGAAGATCGCCTCGATGTCCTGCGGCAGATCTGCGAAAATGTCATCGTTGTAAAGGGTATCTCCCGTAACGTAGTAATTCTTACCTTCGGCGTTTATAACGATGCCCACAGCCATCAGATCGCTGTGTTCGGCCTTGACTGCGTAGAATTCGATGCCGTCAACGGTAAAACGGGAGTGACGGTTAAGGCAAACGTAATTGTTTGAACCTCCGAATTTTCTGGCGGTCTGCCATGCGTTGTAGGGCGCGATCAGGGTCAGGGAACTGCCTTCTCCCAGATAGTGCTCCAGTGTTTCGGGATCGGTGTGATCCAGATGATCGTGTGTAAGCACGATAACGTCGGGCTTAATTTTAAGAAAGCTTTCGTCAACGGGTACTCTCCTGTAATTTTTTGGATTGACCTTTTCAACGCTGTCCGAAAGATAAGGGTCTACGATGATTTTTTTGCCTGCGGTTTCAAATAAAAGTCCCGCCTGGCCCAGCCATGTGATCTTCATTTTTTTCCTTTCCTGCGTAAGAACGCTTTTTTAGAAATATTAGTATGCTTTTTTCTTTTGATTTCTTGACAATCGTCAAAATCTGTGATAATATGATTTTATCACAGTAATAAGTTGCGTCATAGCTAAAATATTAACTGTTTTTTTAGAAATCTTAACCTTTTGGGGGTGAGTGCATGAGACCCGAGATATTCTATCCGAAAATGGCTGAGAGCGGCGTATATGACGGTTCGAAATTTCGTGCGTCGGGAGTGATGACGCCCGAGCGTGTAACAAGATACTTTGAGTTGGAGCTTCCGACGGTGGAAGGAGGCACGTCGTATATTGACGGCAACGAATATCCGATCCTTTGTGACCGTCTTATAAACATCCGTCCCGATATGCGTCGGTGCAGCCTCATGCCCTATTCCTGTAAGTTCATAAAATTTGAGCTGACGGACGGTTTTCTGTACGATTACCTTTGCGGGCTCGACTGTATGATATATATGTCCGATCCACCCGAATTTCACCGACTGTTCGACAGTATAATATCACTTCATGCCACTCCCCACAGCGGAAGTGAGCTTTTGCTTCACTCAAAGCTCCTTGAACTTATTTATCTGATGGGACGCTGTAACGGACTTTCCGGCTCGCGGGGCGGACTGAACCCTATCGTATCAAAGGTCAGCGAATATATTGACAGCCATATTCAGGAGAATCCGTCTCTTGATGAAATGGCACTTCATTTGAACGTAAATCCCATCTATATGCACAGATTGTTCTCGGCAACCATGGGGAAATCCCCACACAGATATTTGCTCGAAAAAAAGCTGGCTCTGGCAAAGCAGTTGCTTCTTTCCACCGATAAATCCTGCGCTGAAATTGCTCTCGAAACGGGATTTTCCTCCCAATCCTATTTCAATTATACATTCAGGCGCGAGGAGGGAATGACCCCGTCGGAATTTGTCCGCAGTTGGTACGAAAACCATTCCGTATAATAAAGGAGGAAAACTTGAAAAAAAGATTTTTTATTATTTCTGCTCTTTTTTTGCTTTTTTGTTCCTTGATCTTGTCAACGCTTGCCGCCGCCTTCGATTCGGACCGTGTGCTGAAAGAAAGCGCCACAGTGAGCAACGATTATTTGAAAAAAACTCTTTTTGTAGGCGATTCCCGTATTCAGGGACTTGGTATTGCCTGCTCATCAACTACCCCCGCAACCTTTTTCGGGGTGCAGTCCTGCACCGCAGCGCAGATAGACACACGACAGGGAAATCTGACTGTCAACGGTGTTACGAAAAGTCTCACCATAATTGACGCCATAAAGCAGGACGGACGGCAGTTTGACCGTGTCTATATGATGTTCGGCATAAATGAGCTTGGCTCGGGCGGTGGCACTGCGGCAATAATCCGCGGGTACAGATCAGCCTTTGAAAAGGTCAGAGCGGTGCAACCCTCGGCGCAGATATGTATCATGGGTGTCATGCCGGTTTTTAATTCCTGCTCTTACGTTTCGGGTTATACGGGCGAGGTGGCAAACCCTAAAATTTTAGCTTTGAACGAAGCCTTGGTCGATCTTGCCGAGGAACTGGACGCTTATTATCTTGACACTTACCATCTTTTTGCCACGTCGGACGGTCAGCTTCTGCCCGATGCCTCAAAGGACGGCATACATCTTTACAGCTCCGCAAACCGTCAGATGATGGAGTATATTAAGACCCACGCTGTCCCACAAAAAAGCGTACAGCCTTATTCTGCCGGCGATCTGAACGGTGACGGAAATATAAACGCTACCGACAGCGTTATTCTGTCTCAGATTTTGGCGGGGTGGGATATAACGACCGCATTTGATGCCGCCGATTGTGACGGAGACGGAGAGATAACCGTCGCGGACAGCGTTCTTTTAGCGCAATATATTGCAGGCTGGGAAGTGACACTTGGCTGAAAAAATTAAAAAGTCTTGAAAATAATTCTTATCGTGCTATAATATACACAGAAATCTTTCAACAGAGAGGAAAAAGAAATGATAAAAATAAATTTTAACCGTGATTGGCTTTTCCACGACGGTGAGATCGAAACAATGCGCCCGCAGACCAAGGGCCCCGTTTATACCCAGGCGAAGACCGAGCGCTTCAGAACAGGCCCCGCTTCGGTGGCGTTCAATGACCGTCCCGAGGACTGGGGAAACCATTCGGATGAGCTGAATCATCACAGATTCATAAACGTCTCGCTTCCTCACGACTATATCGTGACCCAGGAGATGAGTGCGGATAATAATAACGCTACAGGTCTTTTTGATTACCACCCCGCGTGGTACAGAAAGCATTTCAAGGCAGAGCAGGGGTTTGCCCGCTACGTTCTTTATTTTGAGGGGGCGACAGCAAATACCGAGGTGTATCTCAACGGCGTTCTTCTCTGCGTAAATCGTGGCGGATACGCGCCCTTTGAGGTCGATCTCAGTGACTTTTTGCGTTTTGAAGAAGATAATGTGCTTGCCGTTCATACGATCCCCCAGACCAATTCCGACGGCTGGTGGTACGAGGGCGCGGGAATCTTCAGAAACGTCTGGCTTGAGATGTCCCGGGAGCTTGCCGTGGATCGTTACGGTGTATATATAGCTCCCTCGAACACGGCAGGGACAAAGGACTGGGATGTTCCCTGTGAAGTGACTGTTCGCAATAACGGATATGAAGCAAAGAAAGCCGATGTAAGAGTCGAGCTTCTGAACTCCATGGGCAAGACCGTTGCGGAAATGTCGGGCGAGTGCGAGATACTGCCTCGTGACAAATCCGTTGTGAACCTTTCCGCGCAGGTAAAGGAGCCTGAGCTTTGGAATCCTAACCACCCCAATCTCTATACGGCAAAAACCACCGTTTCATGGGAAGACAAATCCGACACGGCCGAGACTGTTTTCGGCTTCAGAACTCTCAACTATACCCCCGATAGGGGACTTCTTATGAACGGATTTCCCGTGTACGTCAACGGCGTTTGCGGACACGGTGATTTCGGACTTACGGGTAAGGCTGTTCCCGATAACATTATCCGCCATAAGGTGCGCCTGATCAAGGAAATGGGCGCAAATGCCTACCGTTGCTCTCATTATCCTCAGTCCGAGGAGATGATGGACGAGTTTGACCGCCGCGGTATTATGGTAATGGACGAAACACGCTGGTTCAGCAGTGCCGAGGAGGAAATGGAGCAGCTTCGCACGCTGATCAAGCGTGATCGTAACCATCCTTGCGTTATTATGTGGTCGGTGGGTAACGAGGAGACTCTGTTCGTAAAGCCCGAGGGCACGAGAATATTCCGCTCTATGAAGGCGGAGGTCAAAAAGCTTGACCGCACCCGTCCCGTAATGGCGGCAAACAGCGTGAAGCCTGAAACCAGCACGGTGTTTGAGGATTGCGATATTATCGGAATCAACTATAATCTTCATATTTACGACACCGTCCGTGAGCAGTATCCCGACAAGGCATTCGTTTCAACCGAATGCTGCGCCACGGGAACGACGCGTGGCTGGTATTACCCCGAAAGTGCAGAAAACGGCTACTTACCGGCCTACGACCGTGATACCAACAGCTGGTTCCGCGGACGTGAATATACATGGAAGGCACTTACCTCAAGACCTTACGTCATCGGCGGTTTCCAGTGGATAGCCTTTGAGCACAGAGGCGAGACCGTATGGCCGAGGATCTGCTCTCAGTCGGGAGCTATCGACCTGTTCCTGCAGAAAAAGGACGCTTTCTATCAGAATCAGTCCTTCTGGAGCCGTGATCCGATGGTGCATATCCTGCCTCATTGGAATCTCAGTGGCAGAGATGGTGAAAAGATCCCCGTTTGGGTATATTCGAACTGCACCGACGTTGAGCTTTTTGTCAACGGTGAAAGCTATGGCAAAAAATCCCTCAATTCCTTCGATCATGCCGAATGGGAGGTTGAATATCACCCCGGTAAGCTTGAGGTCGTAGGATATATCTGTGCCGAGAGAGTGGCTTACGACGTTCTTGAGACAACGGGCAAGCCTGTGGCGCTCAAACTTCGCGCCGACAATATGCCTGATGTCCACGCCGGCAAGGGCGATATAGCGCTCTTTACCTGCTATTGCGTTGACGGCGAGGGAAGAGAGGTTCCCGACGCGGCTCCGTTCGTTCGCTTTAACTGTAATAATATTGGTAAGATCATAGGCACAGGATCGGATGTGTCCGACCGAACCCCTGTAAATCTGCCTGCAAGACAGATGCGCGCGGGTGCAATCACCGTTGCCGTTCAGGTCGGTGATAACGAGGGCAATCTTGTGCTTTATGCAAATGCGGACGGTCTTGACGGCGGCAGAATAGAGATCGAGATCACAAAATAAAAAGAACGGAATCCTTTAAAGGATTCCGTTCTTTTTGTTTTTGAAATGTAAAAATGCATCGTACACGGCGGACACAAACATAATTCCCGTGGCTATTGCCATAGAATAGATCAACGTGGTTATTCCTTGAGATGCGAACTTGTCCCAATTTGCCTTTGTTGCATACTGCATGGTCACGTAAAGGGATTTTCCGGGAACAAGCGGAAGAATTGCGATCACAATAAACAGGGTAGTCGGGCAACGAAGAACTCTCGCCAGTATTTCGGCAGAAAGAGTTATAAGCGCGGCGGCAACAAAATATCCGAGGATCTCTGAATTAAACAATTCGATGCAAAGAAGGACCGCACCCCATCCGCCAAGGCCGCACAGCGCGCCGATGACGGCGTTTTTGATCCTTGCGTTGAATACGAAAGCAAGTCCAAGTGAACCGAGAAAGGCGGTAATGAGCTGAGCGATCACATGAGCCGAGCCGGTCGTATCAGACATGACGTCAAAGGCTGCAAATCCGCAAGCGACCGCCATGCTGACGATGAGCGATTCAATAAAACGAAGCAGACCCGTGATCGTATCGCCTGCCAGCATATCTCTGATAGAATTTGTCAGAACCATTCCGGGAATAAAAAGCATTATGCTTCCGATACAAATATAAAATTGTGAAACTTCAAGTCCTGCCATTCCCGGGAAAATACTGAGAAGACCGCCGATAACACTACATATAATTATTGAAAAGTGATTTCCCAGAGAAAGCGTGTCACAGCCGCTTTTGAGCAGACAAAGCGCAATTCCCATAAAAGCGGAAATGAATCCGTCCGGGGCACTGCCTCCGAAGAAGATGGAGAAGGAGGAGGATACCAACGCCCAGCAAAGGACCTTTATGGGCAGAGAGCGCCGAACGTGCTTTACCTCTGAGAGCATTTTAGCAATTTCCTCGGCAGAAACAGGCTTTTCGCAGATGGAACGTGAGAGGGAATTGAGCGCGTTGAATTCACTTAAATTGTGTGAATAGCCCGTAATTCTCTTTGTTTGGGTAATCGGCTCGCCGTCATCAAATCGCGCAGTGACCACAATGCTTGAGGTAATGACGAAAACGTCTGCGGATGATGCGCCGTAAGCCTTGCAAAGACGTGTTATGGTGGTCTCAACCCTTTTTGCCTCGCCGCCTGCGGTCAACAGACGGCCGCCGATCTCGAGTATTTGCTCAAGAATCTTTTGATTCAATTTAATCATTTGTTTTCTCCGATCTTTTTGGAAAAAATTAAGACAGATCCCGTAAGTTTCTATCTTAATTCGGTACACTTTTGCGGAGGATCACGGCCTGAGATTCCATCTGACGCCACCTTTGCTCAAAAAGTTCCATGTCCACCGTGACAGGATTCTTTTTCAGAGGATCGCAAATGTAGATCTCTTGCTTTTCCATATCGTAGCCCGTGACCACAACACAGTGAAGAGGATATTTCCAGTAAAGCTTTTCGCCGTCAATATTCCAGGGACTTTTTACATATGTGTCGGCAAATTCCATGGTTATCCAGGTGACGGCGCTGTGTCCCTGAGAGAGCTGATAATATAGCTCTTTGACGTCGTAGCCTGTCAGGTCGTAGGCACGGTAATCCGATTCAAATTCATAAAGATAATCGTTTGCGGTTTTAACGATAACGGGAGCGTAGCAGCCGTAGGCACGGCCGCCGTTGCGCGGATTTCCCACGTTCGCTTCGTAAAAGCTGGTCTTGCCCACCTCGCCCTGGGGCAGGAAATTGTCTGCCAGATATGTGTGCGAGACCCGCTGTCCCACGGAGTTGAGCAGGATAGCCAGAGAGGTTACCTCACAGCCCTCGGGAAGCTCGGGTTTTTGCAAAATGACCGTTGCCTCGTTTTGCACGGAGGTTTTGAGATTTGCGTATTTTTCTCCTAACGGAATTTTTGCCTTGAGTGTAATGCCGTCAAAATCTCTGTTGGAGATAACGCCGTCAAAATCCCACTTTACGTCAACGTCGATCACCATGTCCTCACCGTATCCGCAGGGGACGTGAGTAAAGACGGTGCAGATAAAATTCCGTGTAAATTCGGAGCTTCTGTAGTCGTACTTGTGAGAAGAAAAATTAACCGTTTTACCGGCTACGGTAAAGGAGCCGGGAAAACTGCCTGCCACTATGTATTTATGCCCGATGGAAAGATGAGCGGCTATGCGGACCGAATCCGAACCTTCCTCGCGGGTGGCAACGTAGTCGACGTAAAGATTGAGCGGGGTTCCCGTTGAGCTTTGAAGCCGGCCTGTCAGCTCAAAAGCGCAGGGCCTTTTGTCGGGGGTCTCAACAAGACCGTATTCCTCGTCGGGGATGGGGGAGTATTCACCGGGAATCACCGAAAGCTCTTTTTGCTCAGGTGGGATCGGCTCGGTCTCGGGGGTGGTTGTCTGCGGCTCGGTTTCGATTTGCGTATCGGCCGAAGCGGGGGTTTCGGGCTTGGCGCAGGACACCAGTAGTGCCAACAATAAAAGGAGACATATGAAAAATCTCTTTTTGTTCATTATTGTCTCCTTTCAAAAAATAAGTGGGTCGGAAATTACGTTCCGACCCACTTATGGTATCATATTTCGGGGATTTTGTCAATATATATTATCTATTATCGAAGAAATGAGAGTGGCGCCGATAGGTGGAAGCAAGGGGCTTGCGGCATTGTAAAGGCGAGCCGTCTCGTCAAAACCGAGATCGGCGTGCTCCTCCGCAAAATTCCGCACGCACGCCACCGCTTTTTCACATTGATCCAGATATTCGTTGACCTCTTTTTGCCCGTTTGCCACAGAGCCGCATGGCACGTATTCGTGGGAGGCTATTATGTGCTCCAATCTCATGTTGCGAACTCTTTCAAGCGTCTTTAAATATTCTCCGCAGTCCGAAAACGCGGTGCCATATCGCCCGACACCGAAGAGCTGCAGACAGTCAAAGGAGAGCAGGGTAGACGTCTTTTCGTCAAGCACCGCAAGACAGTCGTCCGTATGACCTTTGAGGTTCAACACACGAAAACGGTTTGAAAGAAGACCTCCGTCGGACAAGTGAATCGTCTCGCCGTCAAAATATTTGTTCCTTGCGAAAAGCCCTGCCTTAGCCTTCGGGAAAGCCTTCAAAAGCGTCTGCATGCCACCACTGTGGTCTGAATGAAGATGCGAGCATATCATCATTTGAGGTACAAATCCCGCCGCATCAAGCGCGGGAATAATTATTTGATTTACGTCCCGTTCGTTGCATCCGCTATCAAGCAAAATGCATTTATTATCCTCGACAAGGGCGAAAACCGAGGTGAAAATATTCTCAAACGGAACTTTCAGACGGTAAATCCCGTCTGTCAGCAGCTCAAATCTCATTACTTGTAATACGCCGTTGGCAGTCTGTCGGCAAAGAGGTGCGGAGTTCCCGAAAACTGACTTATGACAGGGATGACGTCACCCGATTTGTCAGCAAAGCTGATGCACGTTACCCCTGTATGGCAAATGGAAAAGCGAGTGGAGAACTGAGGGTAGGGAATGTCGAGAATGGAGCTTAAAAAGATGCCACCAAAACCGCCGTGGGCAAAGAGCGCCACGTTGTCGTCGTTTGGTCTTGTTGCATGGAAAAGACGGTTCTTTCTGTCGTGCTCATAGCCGAGTGACGCAAAGAATTCGTCTATTTGATTTCTGAAAAAATCAAAATGCTCACCGAAATTAAATTTTGCAAGATCGGGGTGCTCGTACCACTTGTCACCCAAAGCAAAGACCTCGGGGGAAACCAGAATGTTTCTGAATTGATCGCTCTGCTCGATCCAACGGCGCTTGCCGTCGGCAAATTCTACCGAAAATCTTTCCCAAGCGTGCTTTTCGTTGGTAAAATCAAGCTGCGTGATCTCTTTTTTGAGCACTTCCGCCGTAGGCGTTGCGGTCTGGATCGCGCGTGTAGACGTGGACGAGAAGATCTTGTCTATCTTGCACCCTGCCATGAAGCGCGAGACCGATTCTGCCTGACGGTGCCCTAAGGGAGTAAGCTGATCGGGGTTGTATATGGGGTCTCCGTGTCTGACGTAGTAAAAAACCATTGCTATATGTCTCCTTTGTACTTTATTGACAAAATTATACGCCAAAAAAGCCGCGCTGTCAAGCAATAAAACAAAGATTAAAAAAATAACGAAAAGGAACAGATTTTTGCCTTTTTCTGTTGACAAAAACATTGAAACGTGATATAATAACAAAAATTGAGTTGGGGCAGATGGTCAACGCAATTTAGAGCGAAATAAGACTTTAAAATTACCTTCGCATGAAAGGTAGTGTCGTTGCGCGTTTTCTGCCTTTCGGGAAGTGGGAGAGTTATGAAAATGAAGATCGACAATGCAATTTTGAATAACAGCCAGCTGCTTTCCATAAGTGTCTCTAAAGCTTATGAGGGCGGCGTTTTTTGTCCCATTTTTTCCACCGATGGTAAATACGTTATTTTTCCCGGTCTTTGTGATGTACACGTTCATCTCAGAGAGCCGGGTTTTTCTTATAAAGAAACGATAAAGACGGGTACAATGGCGGCGGCAAGAGGCGGATATAGTACGGTATGCTCTATGCCGAACCTCAATCCCGTTCCCGACAGCGCCGAAAACCTCCAAAAGCAGCTTGATATTATCGAAAGAGACGCTTGTATCAACGTTATTCCTTACGGGTCGATCACAAAGCGTCAGCAGGGAGAAGAGCTTTCCGATATGGCGAATATGGCGGATCACGTCTGCGCCTTTTCGGACGACGGACGCGGTGTGCAGAACGACGGCATGATGAGGTCCGCAATGCTTGAGGCCAAAAGGCTCGATAAGATGATAGTTGCTCACTGCGAGGTCAATTCACTGCTCGAGGGTGGATATATCCACAAAGGAAAATATGCAGCCGAACACGGTCACAGAGGGATCTGCTCTGCAAGCGAATACGAGCAGATAAAACGCGATATTGAGCTTGTCGAGGAGACGGGCGTCGCCTATCACGTTTGCCACATTTCATGCCGAGAAAGCGTGGAGGCGATACGCGAAGCGAAAAAACGCGGAGTTGATATAACATGTGAAACGGGACCTCACTATCTTGTTCTTTGCGACGATGATCTGCAGGAGGACGGCCGATTCAAAATGAATCCGCCGCTGCGAAGTGCCGACGACAGGGAAGCACTGATAGAGGGTATCGTAGATGGCACCGTTGACATGATCGCCACCGACCATGCGCCCCACTCTGCAGAGGAAAAATCAAGGGGACTTGAAAAGAGCGCGTTTGGTATCGTTGGTATCGAAACTGCCTTTTCGATCATGTATACCCACCTGGTAAAAACGGGAAAAATTACCATGGAGCGGCTGTGTGAGCTTATGTGCATAGCTCCGAGGGAGCGTTTCGGCTTCAAATATGATAACAGCTACTCGGTTTTCGAGCTTGAAACTCCATACACGGTCGACCCGGAAAAGTTCGCGTCCATGGGACGCAGTACTCCCTTTACGGGAGCCGAGCTTTACGGCAGATGCGTGCTGAACGTCATCGACGGCAAGACCGTTTACAGCGAGATTTAAAACAACTTTATATATACGTACAAAGGAGAAAAGAAAGATGCCAAAGAGACAGGATTTGAAAAAGGTAATGGTGATCGGCTCCGGCCCTATCGTTATAGGTCAGGCGGCTGAATTTGACTATGCGGGAACCCAGGCGTGCCTGGCGTTAAAGGAAGAGGGATACGAGGTCATTCTCGCCAATTCCAACCCCGCCACGATCATGACTGATACGACCATTGCGGATAAGATATACATGGAGCCTTTGACTCTCGAGTATCTGGCGAAGATCATTCGCTACGAGCGTCCCGATGCTATCGTTCCCGGTATCGGCGGCCAGACCGGACTTAATCTTGCTATTCAGCTTGAGAGAAAGGGTGTTTTGCGCGAGTGCAGAGTAGAGCTTCTCGGAACGTCCAGCAGAAGTATCGAACGCGCCGAAGACAGAGAACTGTTCAAGGAGCTTTGCGAGGAGATCGGTGAGCCCGTTTGCCCCTCGGATATTGCCGAGAACATGGAGGACGGTATCAGGATCGCGCGTGAGATCGGATACCCCGTAGTTCTTCGTCCCGCATTTACACTTGGCGGTACGGGCGGCGGCTTTGCCGACAATGAGGAGGAGCTGAAGGAGCTTTTAAAGAACGGTCTGAAGCTTTCTCCCGTTCATCAGGTCTTGGTTGAAAAGAGCATCAAGGGCTATAAGGAGATCGAGTTTGAGGTAATGCGTGACGGAAACGACACTGCTATCGCTATCTGCGACATGGAAAACATCGACCCCGTAGGCGTACACACAGGAGACTCCGTGGTGGTTTGCCCCTGCCAGACAATTTCACGCGAGGATTACACAATGCTTCGAGACAGCGCGCTGAAAATCATTCGTTCTCTTGAGATCGCAGGCGGCTGTAACGTTCAGTTCGCGCTTGACCCCAACTCTTCAAATTACTATGTAATCGAGGTAAACCCCCGAGTTTCCCGTTCCAGCGCACTTGCAAGTAAGGCGAGCGGTTTCCCCATTGCAAGAGTAACCGCAAAGATCGCCGTTGGTATGACCTTGAACGAGATCATGTCCGCAGGCGACCCTGCGACCTTTGCTCCCACACTTAACTATATCGTAACGAAGATGCCTCGTTTCCCCTTCGATAAGTTCGCAGATGCAAACAATCACCTGTCCACTCAGATGAAGGCAACGGGCGAGGTAATGAGCATTGGTAAAAACCTTGAGGAGAGCCTTCTCAAGGCGGTCCGCTCTCTCGAGATCGGCGTTTACCATCTGCATATGAAGAAGTTTGACAATATGCCTACCGACGAGATGCTCGACTACATCGCCGACGCTACCGACGACCGCTTCTTCGCTATCGCAGAGCTTTTACGACGCGGAGTTACAAATAAGCAGATTTTTGACAAGACTCAGATCACCGATTTCTTCATTGAAACTCTTCGCAATATAGTCAATATTGAAAACGAGGTAAAGGCTGCGCCCTTTAACCGCGACGTGTTGCTCAAGGCTAAGAAGTACGGCTTCTGCGACAGAATTATCGCCGACCTTTGGGGCTCGGACGAGCTGACGGTCTATAATTACCGTCTCGGCGAAAACGTTCGTCCCGCATATAAGATGATCGACACCTGCGCCGATCAGTTTGAGTTTTACGTTCCTTATCTCTATTCCGCATACGAGGGAGAAAACGAGACGAAACGCTCGGACAAAAAGAAGATCATAGTGCTTGGCTCCGGTCCTATCAGAATCGGACAGGGCGTTGAGTTCGACTATTCCAGCGTTCACGCTATCATGACCATTCGAGATAACGGCTATGAGGCTATCATCATCAACAACAACCCCGAGACCGTATCGACCGACTATACCTGCTCGGACAAGCTCTATTTTGAGCCTCTGACGGTTGAGGACGTTATGAACATAATTGAGCTTGAAAAACCCGATGGCGTTATTGCATCTCTGGGCGGTCAGACTGCTATCAATCTGGCTGAGCCTCTTACCCGCCGTGGTGTCAAGATCATCGGTACAGACTGCGATGCTATGGACAGAGCAGAAAACCGCGATTCCTTTGAGAAGATCCTGATCGAGCTTGGTATTCCTCAGCCCGACGGACGTGCCGTTTGTGACGTTGAAAGCGGTGTTGCGGCGGCAAAGGAGATCGGTTATCCCGTGCTTGTTCGTCCTTCCTTCGTTCTGGGCGGACGCGCTATGCAGATCGTAGCAAACGAGGAACAGCTCCGTTACTACCTGAAGAATGCAGTTGCTATCGACGAGGACAGACCCGTTCTTGTTGATAAGTATATCATAGGTAAAGAGGTAGAGGTCGATGCCGTCTGCGACGGTGTGGACGTCTTCGTTCCCGGTATCATGGAGCTTGTTGAAAGAACGGGTATCCACTCGGGCGACTCTATCAGCGTTTACCCCTCGTTCACTCTTTCCGATAAGGTTAAGGAAACGATCCTTGACTATACAAAGAGACTTGGTATCGGAATCGGTATCGTGGGACTTTATAACATTCAGTTTATCGTTGATAAGGACGAGAACGTCTACATCATCGAGGTGAATCCCCGTTCCTCCCGTACAGTTCCTTTCCTTTCCAAGTCCACAGGTTATAGCTTGGCAGATATCGGAACCCTCGTAATTCTCGGCAAATCTCTCCGTGAGCAGGGTCTTGCAGACCTGAAGCCTGTTGATCGTGAAAAGTGGTACGTCAAGGTTCCCGCTTTCTCATTCTCCAAGCTCCGCGGAATGGATACCTACCTTTCTCCCGAAATGAAGTCTACGGGTGAGGCTATCGGCTACGATAAGACCATTAACCGTGCGCTTTACAAGGCTCTCCAGGCGTCGGGCATGACAATTGCCAATTACGGCACCGTGTTCGTAACAATCGCCGATAAGGATAAGGAAGAAGCTCTTCCTCTTATCCGCCGTTTCTACAATCTCGGATTTAATATCGAGGCAACGAAGGGCACGGCAGAATATCTCAAGGATCACGGTATCAGAACCCGCATCAGAAAGAAACTCAGCGAGGGAAGCGAAGAGATCTACGATTCTATCAGACAGGGTTACGTTAACTACGTTATCAATACCAGAGACTATTCAAATGAAACCGGTCTCATGTCCGACGGACTTCTTATCCGCCGCTGTGCGATCGAAAACGGAGTTACCGTGTTCACGGCGCTTGATACGGTAAGAGTTCTGCTTGACGTCCTTGAGGACATCACAATGCAGGTCTCTACGATCAACTGAAACGAAATTGCGAGAGGGCAGGTCTGCGACTTGCCCTCCCGAAAAATATCTCCCCGAAAGGAGCAAAAAAGATGACTCAGGTGTTTTACACTGTTGAGATAAACGAAAAAATTGCAAAAAACGTCTACAAGCTTGTTCTTATGGGCGACACCTCTGCTATCACAGCCCCCGGACAGTTTGTAAACTTCAAGGTGGAGGGCTGCTACCTCCGCCGCCCGATCTCGGTCTGTGCCTATGACGAGGGTACGCTCACCGTTATTTATAAGGTGGTAGGACAGGGAACGGAAATAATGGCAGAATGGAAAAAGGGCTGTAAAGTCGATACCCTTGTGGGGCTCGGCAACGGCTACGATCTTTCCGACTGTGGAGAGAAGCCTCTGCTTATCGGCGGCGGTGTCGGTGTTCCTCCCATGTATCAGCTTTGCAGAAAGCTCAGAGAGGCAGGAAAGGACGTTCAGGTCATTTTAGGCTTTGGAACAAAGGACGAAGTCTTTTATGAAGATGAATTTAAAGCACTGGGCGCGCAGGTCTATGTGACCACCGCTGACGGAAGCTACGGCACGCGCGGATTTGTCACCGATGTGATGAAGGATCTTGATTATAGCTATTTCTACACCTGCGGTCCCGAGCCTATGTTCCGAGCTATCGAGAAAATAGCAAAAACAAGCGGACAGTATAGCTTTGAGGAGCGCATGGGCTGCGGTTTCGGCGCTTGCATGGGATGTTCCTGTAAGACACTTTACGGAAACAAGCGCATTTGCGTTGACGGTCCCGTTTTACGGAGAGAGGAGATAATATGGCAGACACAAGAGTAATTTTGTCGGGACTTGAGCTTGACAATCCCATTATCCCCGCCAGCGGAACCTTCGGCTTCGGCAAAGAGTTTGCAGAGCTGTACGATATCAACATTCTCGGCAGCTTTTCCTTCAAGGGAACGACCAAGGATCCCCGTTTCGGAAATCCCACTCCCAGAATTGCGGAATGTACTGCGGGAATGATCAATTCCGTAGGACTTCAGAACCCCGGCGTGGCTCACGTTAAGGAATTTGAGCTTCCCGAAATGAAGAAGTATTTCCATAAGCCCGTCGTGGCGAATATCAGCGGATTTTCGCTTGAAGATTACGCCTATGCTTGTCATGAGATCGACTCAGAGGAGCAGGTGGGCATCATTGAGGTGAATATCAGCTGTCCCAACGTCCACAACGGCGGAATGGCGTTCGGAACCTCCTGCGACGCGGCATATGAGGTGACAAAGGCAGTAAAGGCCGTTACAACAAAGCCCGTTTACATCAAGCTGTCCCCCAACGTGACCGACATCGTGTCTATCGCCAAGGCTTGCGAGGAAGCGGGAGCTGACGGAATCTCCATGATCAACACACTTCTTGGCATGAGAATAAATCTCAACACCAAAAAGCCCGTTGTGGCAAACAAAATGGGCGGTTTTTCGGGATCTGCCATCTTCCCCGTGGCTGTTCGCATGATTTATCAGGTCTATGAGGCGGTCAAAATACCGATCATCGGCATGGGCGGCGTTTCAACGGCTCAGGACGTTATAGAAATGATGCTGGCAGGCGCAACTGCAGTGCAGGTGGGCGCGGCAAACCTTGTAAATCCTTACGTTTGCAAGGAAATCATCGAAGATCTGCCACGTGTTATGGAAAAATACAAAATAAACAAATTATCTGATATTATAGGAGGAGCGCACTAATGGGACGCGACGTAATCGTTGCCTGCGATTTTGCATCAAAGGCAGACGTAATGAATTTTCTTGATAAGTTTGAGGGCGCAAGCAGAAAGCCCTTCGTGAAGATCGGTATGGAGCTTTACTACGCGGAAGGTCCTCAGATCGTCCGCGACATTAAGGCAAGAGGCCATAAGATATTCCTTGACTTGAAGCTTCACGATATTCCCAACACGGTAAAGAAGGCGATGAAGGTGCTTTCTAATCTTGATGTTGATATGTGCAACCTTCACGCCGCAGGCGCAACTTCCATGATGCAGGGCGCACTTGAAGGCCTTACACGCGAGGACGGCACCCGTCCGATCCTTATCGCCGTAACACAGCTCACCTCTACCGATCAGGAGACTATGGAGCGCGATCTGCTCATAAAAGAGCCTATTGACAAGGTGGTAATGCACTATGCTTATACCGCAAAGAACGCAGGTCTTGACGGCGTTGTTTGCTCACCTCTTGAGGCAGGCAAGGTTCACGAGACCTGTGGTAAGGATTTTGTTACCGTAACCCCCGGTGTCCGCTTCGCTGACGGTGACGTTGGAGATCAGAAGCGCGTTATGACCCCTGCACAGGCAAAAGAGATCGGCTCAGACTACATCGTTGTAGGCAGACCCATCACAGCCGCAGAGGACCCGGTAGCCGCTTACGAGCGTTGCGTGGCTGAATTCGTAGGATGAGATTCAACGCCGCAATATTTGACCTTGACGGAACCATAATGGATTCCGGAGAGGGAATAGTTCGCTCGGTTGGTTATGCTCTTGACAAAATGGGTGTAAAGGATTACGACGAACGCTCAAATTACCGCTTTATAGGCCCACCTCTCACTGACAGCTTTATGGAGTACTATTCCATGAGCGAAGAAGAGGCGGCAAGAGCTGTTGCTTATTACCGTGAGCGCTATTCGGTCACGGGAATATATGAAAGCCATATGTACGACAGTGTAAGAGAGCTTCTTTTGAAACTGAAAGAGTGCGGTGTCAAGCTTTACATCGGTTCGTCAAAGCCGGAAAAATTTGTCCGAATGATACTTGAAAAGCAGGGAATACTTGACCTTTTCGATTTTGTCGCAGGAGCAACCTTTGACGAATCGAGAAACAATAAAGAACAAGTTCTGACCTACCTTTTCGAGCAGGTGAAGATCGACCCAAACTCCGCCGTTATGGTGGGAGACAGATACCACGATATTGAGGGTGCACACTATATGGGTATCCCCTGTATCGCGGTGCTTTACGGCTTTGGAAACGAGACGGAATTCAAAGAACACGGCGCGGAATATATTGCCGCAGATACAGACCAAATATTTAAAATAATAACAAGTGAGGAATAAAAAATGGAAAGCTACAAGAGAGAATTTATACAGTTTCTTGAGGGCGCAGGCGTTCTTAAATTTGGCGATTTTACAGCAAAGAGCGGACGCAAGATCCCTTATTTTATCAATGCGGGTGACATCAAAACAGGCGACCAGATAGCAAAGCTGGGTGAGTTTTATGCGAAGGCTTATCTTGATAAGGTGGGCAATAAGCGTACCGTGCTTTACGGCCCTGCATACAAGGGGATCTCCATTGCTGTTGCATCGGCGGTTGCTCTTTCAAAGAACGGTCTCGACGTGCCCTTCTTCTTTAACCGCAAGGAGGCAAAGGACCATGGCGAAGGCGGCGTATTCGTAGGATATGTTCCGAAGGCAGGCGAGGAGATCGTTATCACCGAGGACGTTATCACTGCGGGAACGGCTATTCGCGAGAGCATGGCTATTCTCTCGGGACTTGAGGGCGTAAAGGTTGCGGCTACATTCGTTATGGTAGACCGCAAGGAAAAGGGGCAGACCGAAAGATCCGCCATGTCCGAGGTTGAAGCTGAGTTCGGATTCCCCGTATATTCGGTAGTCGACGTTTACGACATCATCGAGTATCTTGAAGAGGACGAAGCAAACCGCGAAAACGTAGACAGAATCAAGAAATACCTTGAAGTAAACGGCGCAAAGGCTTAAATTTTAAGGAGCAAATATGCAGCATCTTATAAATATAATGGACCTGACCACCGCTGAGATCGACGAGCTGATCGAGGTGGCAAAGGATATTCTGGCAAACCCCGAAAAATATCAGGACGCTTGCCGTCATAAGATACTGGCGACCCTGTTTTTCGAGCCTTCCACCAGAACCCGCCTTTCCTTTGAGTCGGCAATGCTGTCTCTCGGCGGAAACGTGCTGGGATTCTCGGATTCAAGCTCATCTTCGTCAGCCAAGGGAGAGAGCTTGGCGGATACCATTACAATGGTAAGCGGATATTCGGATATTATCGCTATGCGTCATCCTAAAGAGGGTTCGCCTATCGTTGCGTCCGAGCATACTGCCGTTCCGATCATAAACGCAGGCGACGGCGGACATTATCACCCCACTCAGACCCTCACCGACCTGCTGACCATCAAGACCGAGCTTGGTCATTTTGACGGTCTTACGGTGGGACTTTGCGGTGACCTTAAATACGGCAGAACGGTGCATTCTCTGATCTCGGCTATGTCAAGATACGAGAACGTGCGTTTTGTTCTCATATCACCCCAGGAGCTGAAGTTGCCCAGCTTCGTAAAGCAGACTTATATCAAGGATGCGGGACTTCCGTATATCCAGAGCACCTCTCTTGAGGACGTTATCGGAGATCTTGATATTCTCTACATGACCAGGATCCAGCGCGAAAGATTCCCCGACGAGGAGGATTATCTGCGACTCAAAGATACCTACATTCTCGACGAGGAAAAGATGAAGTCGGCAAAGCGCGATATGATAGTTCTTCACCCGCTGCCCCGTGTAAACGAAATTTCAACGGGTGTTGACAGCGATCCGCGCGCACTCTATTTCAAGCAGGCGTATAACGGCAAATTCATTCGCATGGCGCTTATTATGAAGTTGCTTGGCATAAAGATCTGAAAGGAGAGGTTTTAACAGGTATGAATATAGACAGCATACAGAACGGCTACGTCATAGACCATATTACCGCAGGCAAGGCTATGCAGATATATAATATGCTTGATTTTGCCTCTCTTGATTGCCCGGTGGCTATGATAATGAACGTTCATAGCTCAAAAATGGGCAAAAAGGATATTATCAAGATCGACGGTGAGGTTGAGATCAACCTTGAGGTCATCGGCTACATCAGCCCCGATTCTACCGTTAACGTAATTAAAAACGGCGAGATAGCAGGGAAGAGCCACATTGCGCCTCCCGAAAAGCTGATTGATATTATTAAGTGCAAAAATCCGCGCTGTATTACTACCACCGAGCAGGATATCCATCATGTTTTCCTGCTTTCAAATGCAAAAAAGAGGGAATACCGTTGCCGCTATTGCGAAGCAATGGCAAGATGAAGATATATAACACGCATCACCTTCCGACGACGGAGGTGATGCGTGTTTTTCCAAAACTGATTTTTTGTGCGAAAAGACTATATTCGACATCTGTTTGTATAGCATTTTGGTGATAAAATTCTTGTTGACAATTACAGTATATTATGATATAATAAATAAACAGTAGGAAGATGCCACGCAACTGACGGAAAAAGGCGAAAACGCTGAGGGAACGTGACATCGGATAAAGCCGACCGTCTGGGCGCCTCTTACTCTTTGTGGGTAAGTTGCGCCCTTTTATTGTTTCCGAAAAAATGTGCCGCGCACACAGCGGCGGAATGGAGATTAACATGAAAAAAGTTGGTATTGTAATGGGAAGCGACAGCGACCTTCCGATCATTCGTAAATGTACGGATATGCTTTCGTCCCTTGAGATCCCTTATGAGGTCCACGTTTACTCCGCTCACAGAACACCTGCTGAGGCGGGCGATTTTGCACGCAACGCAAAATCAGAGGGTTTTGGAGTTATGATCGCGGCTGCCGGTATGGCGGCTCATTTGGCGGGCGCTGTTGCGGCGAATACCACTCTGCCTGTTATCGGAATCCCCTGCAAATCTACAAATCTTGACGGCATTGACGCCCTTCTGTCAACAGTTCAGATGCCCACGGGTATCCCCGTAGCTACTGTTGCCATAGACGGTGGTGGCAATGCCGCTTTGCTTGCGGCGCAAATGCTTGCCATCGAGGACGAGACGTTGGCTCAAAAGCTCATTGCAAAGAGAGCAGCTGATGCAAAAAAGGTACTTGAGAAAAACGCAGCTGTTGAAGCTGAATTTAATAAATAAAAATTTTACATACACAAGGAGAACAAAAATGAAACTCGTTTACACAGGAAAAACAAAGGACGTATTTGCACTTGACAACGGAAATTATCTGCTTAAGTTTAAGGACGATTGCACAGGTAAGGACGGCGTGTTCGATCCCGGTGAAAATTCCGTAGGACTTACCATCGACGGCGTCGGAGACGTAAATCTCCGTATGTCTATCTATTTCTTTGAGAAGGTCAATGCCGCAGGCATCAAGACACATTATGTAAACGCAAATCTTGCGGATACAACAATGGAAGTTCTTCCCGCAAAGGTATTTGGCAAGGGACTTGAGGTTATCTGCCGCCATAAGGCTGTGGGCAGCTTCTACCGCCGTTACAGCGACTATATCGAGGAGGGCGCAGATCTTCCCGCATACGTTGAGATGACCTTCAAGAACGACGAAAAGGGCGACCCGCTGGTAACAAAGGACGGACTTGTTGACCTTGGCGTTATGACTGCAGAGCAGTACGACGATATGAAGGCAATGACTCAGCAGATCACAAAGATCGTAGCTGACGACCTCCTTGAAAAGGGTCTGGTTCTCTACGACATCAAGTTCGAGTTCGGCTACGATGCAGACGGTAAGGTAATGCTTATCGACGAGATCGCATCGGGTAACATGAGAGTTTATAAGGACGGCAAGTACATTGATCCCATGACTCTCTCCGAGCTTTTCTTTGCATAATTTAAGGAGCAAGTAAAGCATGGGCGGATTTTTCGGAGCGGCGCTCAGACATGACGCGATGATGGACGTGTTTTTCGGAACCGACTATCATTCTCACCTGGGCACACGCCGCGCGGGACTTGCGGCCTACAACGAAGAGGTTGGCCTGCAAAGATCCATTCATAACATTCAAAACTCGCCTTTCAGAACGAAGTTTGAGAATATTTTCGACGAAATGAGCGGCAACTCCGCTATCGGCTGCATCAGCGACAGCGACCCTCAGCCCTTGCTGATCCGCTCTCGTCTTGGTACATACGCCATTTGCTTTGTCGGTGCTGTCAAAAACTCCGATGAACTTATGAAGGAGTATTTTGACCATACCTACGGTCAGTTTAACGCAATGACGGGCGGAAAGGTCAACTCCACCGAGCTTGTGGCGGCATTGATAGGCCTCAAGGACAGCTTTGCGGAAGGAATTGCCTTTGCACAGTCGGTTATTGAAGGCTCAGCGTCGATCCTCATTCTTCGTGAAGGCGGAAACATTATCGCTGCCAGGGACAGACTGGGCAGAACGCCTATTATTATCGACAAAAACGAGGAAGGGTACTGCGCCTCCTTTGAATCCTTTGCATATAAAAAGCTTGGATTCACGGACGAGCGGGAGCTCGGCCCCGGCGAGATCGTCGAATTTTCCTCAAAGGGACTTGAACAACTCAAAGCTCCGGGTAAGGAGATGAAGATCTGCGCGTTCCTTTGGTCCTACTACGGTTATTCAACCTCAAATTATGAGGGTGTGAACGTTGAAACTATGCGTTACCGTAACGGCGAGGAAATGGCAGAGGCGGACAAGAAAAACGGCAAGGCACAGGATATCGACTACGTGTGCGGAATCCCCGATTCGGGAACTCCTCACGCTATCGGTTACGCAAACAAAAGCGGCGTTCCCTTTGCAAGACCCTTTATAAAGTACACGCCTACCTGGCCCCGCAGCTTTATGCCTGCAAATCAGAAGGACCGCGACAGAGTGGCAAAAATGAAGCAGATACCCGTTCACGAGCTGATCCAGGACAAAAACCTGCTTTTCGTTGACGATTCTATCGTGCGAGGAACGCAGTTGAGGGAAACAGTGGAATTTCTCTATGAAAACGGCGCAAAGAACGTGCATATGCGCTCTGCGTGCCCGCCTATCATGTACGGCTGTAAGTATTTGAACTTTTCCTCCTCCCGAAACGAAATGGAGCTGATAGCAAGAGCCACCATTTACGAGCTTGAGGGCGAGGAAGGCGAGAAGTATATCGAGGAATACAGCGACGGTTCCACCGAGCGCGGAAAGAAGCTCCGCGAGGCTATCTCAAAGAAGCTGCATTTCGCGTCTCTTGATTTCCAGTCCCTTGAAGGCATAATCCGTGCGATCGGAATAGACCGTTGCAAGCTCTGCACCTATTGCTGGAACGGCAAGGAATGATCTAAAAAACAAGAAAGGTTTATGACATGAATAATTCAAGATCTGAAAGCTACGCTGCTGCCGGTGTTGATATTACTGCCGGCTACAAGGCTGTTGAGCTGATGAAAAAGCATATAGCGCGCACAAAGAACGAGGGTTGCCTTGACGACGTTGGCGGCTTTGGCGGTTGCTTTGGGCTGAATATGGCAGGTATAGAGGAGCCTGTTCTCGTTTCGGGAACGGATGGCTGCGGTACCAAGGTCAAGATGGCAATTTTGATGGACAAGCACGATACCATTGGTATTGACGCCGTGGCGATGTGCGTAAACGACATCATTTGCTGCGGCGCAAAGCCTCTGTTCTTCCTTGACTATATCGCCTGCGGCAAGAATATTCCCGAGAAGATCGCCGCGATCGTGGGCGGGGTTGCAGAGGGATGCGTTCAGTCCGGCGCGGCGCTTATCGGCGGCGAGACCGCGGAGCACCCCAAGATGATGCCCGAGGAGGAATACGATCTGGCAGGCTTTGCCGTTGGTATCGTTGATAAGAAGAATATCCTTGACAGTACAAAGATGGCAGAGGGCGACGTTGTGATCGCACTTGCTTCCAGCGGTGTTCACTCAAACGGCTTTTCGCTTTGCCGTAAGGTTTTCGATATCGATAATAACCCCGATAGCCTCTATGCGCCCTGCGCAGACCTTGGGGGCAAGACTATTGCTGAAACACTCCTGACACCTACAAAGATCTACGTAAAGAGCGTTCTTGCGCTTCTTGAGCAGGTTGACGTTAAGGGTATCTCCCATATTACGGGCGGCGGATTCTACGAAAATATTCCAAGATCTATCCCCAAGGGACTTTCCGCAAAGATCACAAAGAGCGCGGTCAAGGTGCTTCCCATTTTTGATCTTATAGCAAAGACGGGCAATATTCCAGAAAGAGATATGTTCAACACCTATAATATGGGTGTCGGCATGAGCATCGTCGTTCCTGCCGATCAGGTTGAAAAGGCTCTCAAGATCCTCACCGACTGCGGCGAAGAGGCTTACGTTATCGGTGAGATCATAAAGGGCGACGAAGGCGTGGTATTTTGCTGATGAAAACTAAAATTGCGGTTTTGGTTTCGGGCGGCGGAACGAACCTTCAGGCACTTATCGACGCACAGCAGAGCGGAATCATCAAGAGTGGCGAAATAAAGCTGGTGATCTCCTCAAAGGAGGGAGTTTACGCTCTTACCCGTGCGGAAAATGCGGGAATTGACCGCTTGGTTATCGAAAGAAAGGGAAATCCCGATTTTGAAAAGCAGCTTATAGCCGCACTTGAAGAAAACGGTATTGAGCTGATCATTCTGGCAGGCTTTATGTGCATTCTCAGCGAGAAATTCACTTCCCGCTTTGCAAACAGAATAATCAACGTTCACCCGTCGCTCATTCCGTCCTTTTGCGGCGCGGGCTATTACGGACTGCGCGTTCACGAGGCGGCACTTGAGTACGGCGTGAAGGTCACGGGTGCAACCGTGCATTTTGTAAACGAAATTCCCGACGGCGGAAAGATCATTTTCCAGAAAGCCGTTGAGATCAAAGAGGGGGACACCCCCGAAGTTCTCCAAAGACGAGTAATGGAGGAGGCCGAGTGGAAGATTCTTCCCGCGGCGGCAGAAAAAGTCTCTTATGACATAATGAAATCGAAAGGTAACTGATAGAAATGGCACTTTACGATATTAAGAAGCTCCTGAGCGAAAATACGTACCCCGGTCGCGGTATTATCGTTGGAAAATCCGCTGACGGCAAGAGCGCGATGATCGCTTACTTCATCATGGGAAGAAGCGTAAACAGCCGCAACCGCATTTTTGAGCGTTTTGACGGCGGTATGCGCACAAAGGCATTCGACGAATCCAAGCTTTCCGACCCCCACCTCATCATTTATCACCCTTCTCTTGCGGCAAAGGGCGGTAAGGTCGACATCATCACAAACGGCGACCAGACCAATACGATCTATGATTTCGTTGAAGGTACGAGCGGGGTTGAGCACGGCTTTGAGGACGCGCTTGCTACCCGTGAATACGAGGACGATATGCCGAATTACACTCCTAGAATTTCCGGTATGCTTAACTATGACGGTGAGTACACCTATAAGCTTTCTATTCTGAAAAGCTCAAACGGACGTCCAGTTTGCAACCGCTACTTCTATAACTACCGCGCAGAGGACGGTATCGGACATTTCATTCACACCTACAAGTGCGACGGAAATCCTATTCCTTCCTTCTACGGCGAGCCTGAGGAAGTGGAGATGCCCAATACGGCAAAAGAGCTTGCTGATATCGTATGGACAAATCTGAACGAAGATAACAAGGTTTCTCTCTTTGTTCGCGCTGTATCTCTTGAAAGCGGCGAGGCAGAGGAGATCATCATCAATAAGAATAAATAAGAGGTGGCGAAAATGAAAGAATTTGAACTTAAATACGGCTGTAACCCCAACCAGAAGCCCTCGAAAATCTATATGCACGACGGAAGTGCACTTCCGATTGAGATTCTCTGCGGCCGTCCCGGCTACATCA
>JAFQKA010000006.1 GCA_017397175.1 Clostridia bacterium
CAGATAAAATTCACCGCGCCGGACGCAGGGGAATTTTATCAAACGGTAAGCGTGACCGTGGAAGCCTTTCTTCTTTTTTCTCTTTCCGTCTGGTTTCTCTTGTTTCTTCTTTTGCGAAAGAAGAAACAAGAGAAATGAGACAAAGAAATCCAAACGCAAATGAATCCTCAAAAACAATATGGTTTTCTGAAACTCCACCTTTCTCCTTTTCATTTACAATGAAAAGGAGATCGAGATTTCATTCAAAGACGAGCGGACGACCAATGGTCGCCCCTACATTGTGATTTTTTATGTATCACTTTGCGGGAAATCTCCCAAAACCATTTGTTTTTACAATCCCTCCGTCATTTTCCTTCGGAAAATGTCACCTCCCTTTACACAAGGGAGGCTTACGTTTCATTTGCTATAATGCGGGCGATTCGTGAATTGCCCCTACATTGTGAACTGTAATGTGTCACCTGTGTAGAGTATTCTGTAACCGCTCTTTTTAACGGGTTGTCGCAAAGCCACCCCCTACCGAAATATTGAGATAAAAAAAGACGGTCGAAACCGTCTTTTTTTATGATTGTTAACAGAAATTCGTCAACGCCATGGGATAGTCCTTGATAGGCAGATTGACTATGTAATACCCGCCCAGACGGTGAGGCTCGATCATGGAATCGGGGATCTCGTATATCGTGCCGTCCATCAGATCGACCAGATGAGGTCTGTCCTTGAGCGCAGAGAAGTGAATAGTCACCGTACCCTCGTAGTCGCCTGTCATAATGTTCGTGGGCTTCCAATAAACGTATGCCCATTTGCCGTCGTCACGCTTGAAGCAGATGGAGGTCGTGTCGTGATTGTCGTCGTCCATAGCGGAGATTCGTTCGGACACGCGGGGGATCATAATGATGGGCAGGGACGCCACCTTTACGTCCTCGCTGAACAGGGCGCAGACGTTCTGCAGCGCATAGAAGGACATCTTGCGCTTGTATTCGTTCAAAGGCTCTCCGTTTTCGCCAAACTGGACACCCAGAATACCGAAATATCCATATTCCTTGTAGGAATCCGCTTCGCTCGTCTTTACGTCAAGTCCCTCGATCATGTCGTTGCAGGCAAAATATGACAAAAATTCAACCTCGGAGGCAAGATCCACCATGGTGTGACGAAGCAACTGCTTTGCCTGCTTTGATTCCGTCCAGGCACAGCGGCGCAGGGCACCGCGTCCGTCACTTCTTGACTGAGAGCCGCTTTCTCCCTGAATGATCTTGATATTGGGGTTGTAAAGGTCGAGCAGACCGCGCAGAGAACGGACACGATAGGGTACGCGGCGTTCGTCGCAAACGTACTCGTGGTAGGTAATGGCGTCAATGTAGTCGCCCATTCCCGCCTCAAGTGCCGCCGCCGTAAATCCCGAGGTCGCCATGCAGACCGATCCGCCGATGATCTTTGCATCGGGATCTCCCGCCTTTACCGCCTTTGCGGTCTCGATCGTGAATTTTCCGTATTCGGTTCCCGACGGGCCGTGCTTCCAGCACCAAGGGCCGTCAGGCTCGTTCCAAACCTCGTAATAACGTACCTTTCCACGGTAGCGGCGAGCCACCTCGGTGCAATATCTCGCCCATGCGTCCTTATATTCTCCGTCCTCAAGAGGAGGAACGCCCACGCCGCCGAACTCAACTGCCGCCGCCTCGGAATAAATGCCGTTTCCGTAGCAAAGGTCGATCCAAGGCTCGATTCCCCTCTCGATCAGATTGTCAACAATGGAATCCAGCCACTCAAAGTGGTAAACGCCTTTTTCGGTCTCGGTCCTCTGCCAGCCTGACTGGATCCTCGCCCATTTGACACCTGTTTCCGCCATCTTGTCGTATGACATCTCGGGGTCGTGGAGGTTTCTGTCGAGTTTTTCAAAGCCGATGCCGATCCTTGAATATTTTATTTCGGAGGAGCTTTTGGGCTTAACCTTTCCGATTTTAATAAGTCTTTCCATAGGATTTCTCCGTTTCTACATTCATTATTGGCGAAACGCCTGTGACAATTATAACACATTCCGCCCAAAATGTACAGAGTTTTTTGGAAATTTTTTTCACTTGCCCAATCAGCAGAAATTAGTCAGTGCCATAGGATAGTCCTTAATAGGCAGATTTACGATGTAGTAACCGCCCAGGGGGTGAGGCTCGATCATGGAATCGGGGATCTCGTATACAGAACCGTCCATCAGGTCCACCAGATGAGGTCTGTCCTTGAGCGCGGAGAAGTGGATAGTCACCGTTCCCTCGTAGTCGCAGGACAAAATATTGGTGGGTTTCCAGTAAACGTATGCCCATTTGCCGTCATCACGCTTGAAGCAGATGGAGGTCGTGTTGTGATTGTCGTCGTCAGTAGCGGAGATCCGCTCGGATACGCGGGGGATCATAATAATAGGCAGGGAAGCCACGCGCACGTCCTCGCTGAACAGAGCGCAGACGTTCTGCAGGGCGTAAAATGAGGGCTTGTACTTATACTCGTTCTTGGCTCTGCCGTTTTCGTCGAAATCCGCGCCGAGAATACCGAAATAGCCGTAATCTCTGACGGTTGCCGCCTCGGATGCGTCGGCGTTAAGACCCTCTATCATGTCCACCGCCGAAAAATACGAGAGGAATTCGACCTCAGACTCAAGGTCGACCATTGTATGGCGAAGGAGCTGCTTTGCCTGCTTTGATTCCGTCCAGGCACAGCGTCTCAGAGCGCCGTGGCCGTCGCTTTTTGACTGAGAGCCGCTTTCGCCTTGAATTATCTTGATATTGGGGTTATAAAGGTCAAGCAGACCGCGCAGAGAACGAACGCGGTAGGGCACTCTCTGCTCGTTTGAAACGTACTCGTGGTAGGTGACGGCGTCAATGTAGTCGCCCATACCTGCCTCAAGCGCGTCTGCCAAAAATCCCGCCTCCACGCGGCATACGGAGCCGCCGATCATTTTCGCATCGGGGTTGCCCGATCTTATTGCTTTTGAGGTCTCAATGACAAATTTTCCGTATTCCGTACCCGAGGGGCCGTGCTTCCAGCACCAGGCACCGTCCGGCTCGTTCCAGACCTCGTAATACGTGACCTTGCCCTTATATCTTTCTGCGATGGCCTTGCAGTAGTTTGCCCAGCCCTGCTTTTCTTCCTCGGTAAAGATGGGAGGAACGCCCACCGCGCCGAAATAATTTGCCGCCGACTCGGAATAAAGCTCGTTTCCGTAGCAAAGGTCGATCCAAGGCTCGATCCCGCGCTCGGTCAGGTTATCAACGACAGAGTCGATCCAACCAAAATCGTAAACGCCCTTCTCGCGCTCGGTCCTCTGCCAGCCCGACTGGATCCTCGCCCATTTTACGCCGCACTCTGCCAGCTTGTCGTAAGCCATTTCGGGATCGTGGAGATTGCGGTCGAGCTTTTCAAAGCCGACACCGATCCTCGAATATCTGATCTCCTTTGAACTTTTTGGGGTTATCCGTCCGATCTTTGTAAGTCTTTCCATAAATCGTCACCTCGTGTAAAATTTTGATTTTTTAACCGACATTGGTATATCTGTCCACAGTATATCACGGGGAAACAAAAATGTATTTAGAAATCTTAACTTATTTTTTGCGATTTTTTGTGTGATGCCGCTATTGATGTTCGACCGTCGCTTTTTCGGAAATATTTTTGGGGTGCTTGTGAAAAGCACCCCAAAAATATTTATCATATCAACTCGATCTTCTCGATCACAACGGGGAATCTGGGACAATCCTGGAAATCGGTTGCCACCTCCGCGATCTTGTCAACGATCTCGATCCCGTCCGTTACAGCTCCGAACGCCGCATACTGACCGTCAAGGTGAGGAGCGTCGCGGTGCATGATGAAGAACTGAGAGGATGCGGAGTCGGGAATCATGGTGCGTGCCATTGAAAGTACGCCTCTCTTGTGCTTGATATCGTTCTGAGGGAATCCGTTTGACGCGAACTCTCCGTAGATCGATTCTGCGTCCGTTTCCTCAAACTGTTCGGTATATCCGCCGCCCTGGATCATAAAACCTTCAATGACGCGGTGGAAGATAAGTCCTGCAAAAAAGTCCTTTTTGATAAGGGAAACGAAGTTTTCAACAGTCTTGGGAGCCTTTTCGGGATAAAGCTCTGCCTCCATTACTCCGTAATCGCGGACGGTGATTCTGATCTTGATGTTTTCCATTTTTATAAAACCTCTTTCTTGATTATTCATTGGGGGAGAGAGCCTCCAGCTCCTCGGCAAAGCCGAGACGGAAAAGCTCGTCTATTCTGCCGTTTTTGCCCGACACGTGCAGGTAAGCCATGAGCACCTCAAGCCCCGTTGCCATGCGGTATTCGGAGACGGTGGCGCTTTTTGGCACGTTGGTGTGTCCCATGTTGCGACCGCGGCGGAAGAATGCCTCCTCCTCCTCTGTAAGCAAGGGAAGTATTATCTTTGCCGCCTTTGCCTGGGCGGGAGCGCGGACAAACGAAAGGGCAGCGGAGTTTAAGTGCTTTGAGCTTGAAAAACCCGCTTCCACCAGAGCCTGTCTGACCCTCAGCTCGAAGACGCAGTCTCCAAGATACGCCAGCGCGGGAGTGCCCGCTGTTCTCAGATCTATCTCTGCCATATTATTTCTTGAATTTCTTTTCCAGCTTAACGATCAAAGGAGAAATGACCGAGCCGAGAACGCCCGTGGTAGCAAGCTCAAAAACAGCGTTCCACGTAACGAGGACCGCAACGACGGCAACAAAGCTGTCGCCAAAGCTCTGAATGTATTCGGAAGTGCCGAAGAAGAGCATCAGCGCGCCCACAAAGAACACGGTGTTAAGGGCAGGTGCGGCGATAGAGCAGGTGATCGCGCCCGCCAGGGGTGACGCCTTTGAGACTGCCTTGTATATAACTCCCGTCAAAAATCCCATAAGGATTCGGGGAATAAAGCACATAATAAGGGTGAAAATGGGGTTGATCTCGTTGAGCGTGGTACCGAAGGGGTCGAGACCAAAGCACTGAATGTAGCTGGTCGCGCCGAAGATAAGTCCCAAAAATGCACCTGCACCCGGTCCGATAACCGCCGCGCCGATAGCTACGGGAATTACCAGGGTGGTAGCGGAAAGAGGGCCGAGATGTATGTACCCGAGAAAGGGTATGAAGGCCATCATCAAAATTACCGCTGCAAGAATTGCCGTTTGAGTTAATTTTAAGGTATTAAGTCCTGTTTTTTTAATTGCCATATTGTTCCTCCTTTTGGAAGAATTGCATAAGAAATCTTCCTGTTAGCTATATATTATAACCGAAAAAGTGCCCTGTGTCAAGTTTTTGTTCGTAATTTTGGGGTGTTGCGGGTAAATGTTTTCTTGACAAAAAAGACTGCGGGGCTTATAATGATAGAAAATGAAGAAAGAAAGGCAGAAAATATGCTGACCTCAGTTTACAGCGCCGGCAGTATGGGCATCGACGGCTTTATAGTCACCGTCGAATGCGACCATCAGGACAAGCTCGGCAAATTTGATATAGTGGGACTTCCCGATGCCGCCATAAAGGAGGCAAAGGAACGAGTTGCCACCGCCTGTGAAAACAGCGGATTTCCTTTTCCCGAGGGGACGGTAACGGTCAACCTGGCACCTGCCGACCGAAGAAAAGAAGGTTCGGGCTTTGACGTGTCCATTCTTCTGGGAATTCTCGGCAGCACTGGCTATCTAAAGGGGGCGCAGCAAAATCTTGAGGGCAAGTGCTTTGTGGGCGAGCTTTCCCTTTCGGGACGTGTTCGTCCCGTTCGCGGCGCGCTCTGTATGTGCGCGGCGGCAAAGGCCGAGGGCTTTACCGAATTTTACGCGCCTGTGGAAAACGCCGCGGAAGCGGCGGTGGTTGGGGGTATTACCGTTTACGGTGTCCCCGGGATCCCCGAGCTTGTAGACCATCTGACGGGCAAAAAACAACTGACCGCATACAGCTGCGACAAGGAATATTTTGCACAGGAATTCAACAATTTTGACCTTGATTTTTCCGATATCAAAGGCCAGGCGGCGGCAAAGCGCGCCATGGAGGTGGCGGCAGCGGGAGGACATAACATCCTGCTTATCGGCCCTCCCGGCACGGGCAAGTCGATGCTTGCCAAGCGCCTGCCTTCAATTTTGCCGCCTCTAACCTTTGAGGAGGCTATCGAGACCACCAAGGTCCACTCGGTGGCGGGACTGCTTGAGGCGGGTACGTCCCTTGTTTCCCGTCGGCCTTTCCGCTCACCTCACCATACCATGAGCTCTGCCAGCATGGTTGGCGGCGGAGTAAATCCCGTTCCGGGCGAGGTATCCCTGGCAAGTCACGGCGTACTTTTCCTCGACGAGCTTCCCGAATATAATAAAACCGTTCTTGATGGTCTGCGCCAGCCGCTTGAGGACGGGCGCGTTACCATAACCCGTGTAAACGGGCGTGTGACCTATCCCTGTAATTTTATGCTCGTTTGTGCCATGAACCCCTGCAAGTGCGGCAATTTCGGAAACCCTCTGAAAAAATGCACCTGCCCCAAGGGCGCGGTCAAGCAATATATATCCAAGGTCAGCGGACCTATGCTCGACCGAATAGATATCCAGATCGAAATGCCCGCTCTGTCCATGGACGAGCTGACGAATTTTGCGCCCTCCGAGCCGTCCTCTGCGATCCGCGCCCGCGTTATCGCGGCACGCGCCTTCGCACAAAAACGCTTTGCCGAAAAGGGGACGTACTGCAACGCACAGATGACTCCCTCACAGACGAGAGCCCTTCTGAATATAACCGACGGCGCGCTGACCTTCCTTCGCTCGTCTTTTGATGCCTGCGGACTTTCTGCCCGCGCTTTTGACAGAATCATTCGCGTTTCACGCACGGTGGCGGACCTGGCACTGTCCGAAAACGTGGAGGAGGAGCACATCGCTGAGGCTATCCGCTATCGAAGCCTGGACCGCAAGTATTGGAAATAAAAAATAAGTACCGAATCTCATGCGTCGATGCCGAAAAGCACATTGACTTTTTGGAGCGGCACAGCAGGTCTCGGTGGATTTTGATCGGGTGCCAAGATCTGTGAAGTGACGGCAGAAAAAATTACGTCCGTTTGATGGCAAATTCTCTTTCGAGTATCGTTTATTGAATTATTGGCGCAGAGGCGACTTTTTTCGATCTCTGCGCTTTTTTTCTACAAAACATGGGGGTGTTTTGCAGGAAAAATGTTACCAAACCTCTTGACAAGTATGGTTTAGAATGGTATAATCGATGTGAATACAAGTCGGGAGGCGTTTCTTTGACTGATAAGATTGAAGAAAATACGGTCGAAGAAGCAAAAACGGCCAAAGGAAACAAAACACTCAAGGTTCTGAGGATCATAACCGCAGGCTTGCTTGCGGTTTTCATCATTCTTGCAGGAACCGTGGCAGGCGTGGTGCTTGCCATGCGCGAGATCGGTAAGAGCAATCTTGCCGACAGACGCGAGGATCCCGACAGATATGACGACTATGTTTACGACCCCGACGTGATCAGATTTAACGGCGAGACATATCGCTACAACAAGGATCTGACCAATTTTCTGTTTCTCGGCATTGATAACAAGGAGCTTGGCAATCCCGAGCATGAGTATGCGGGCGGAGGATTTTCCGACGTTATTCTGCTTGGCGTTCTTGACGAAAAGAATGCTAAATTGACCGTGCTTCAGATCGACCGGAATACCGTGGTGCCCGTAAAGGCATACGACGGTGAGGGCGCATCCTTGGGTACGTCCGATACGCAGATCGCGAGAGCTTATTCTTATGGCGATGGTAAAGAAAAAAGCGTTGAGCTTTCAATTGCCGCCGTGTCCGAGCTTCTGTTCGGTGTTCCCGTTAACGGATATTACGTGCTGGCAATGCCGGCGGTTGCGACCGTGAACGATATGGTCGGCGGTGTTACCGTGACACTTGAGCACGACATGAAGCTTGACAAAAAAGAATACAAGGCCGGAACCGTCCTTAAGCTTATGGGCGAGGAGACCGAGCTTTATCTCCGTGCCAGAATAGGCGTCGGCGATGAAACGAATGCGTCAAGAATTGCTCGTCAGCAAGAATATATGAGGCTCTTTATTGAGCAGGCAAGAAACAAAATGCTCGGTGATTTTTCCCTGGTGGGCGAAATATATAACACAGTTATGGCAAGCTCTTGCACCGACGTTACCGCGACCGAGGCGGTGTATCTTGCAACCGAGATCTTCGGATATACAATAGAATTCCGATCGATCGCGGGTGAGACCGTTTACGGATCCAGCGAGGAAAGCGAGGAAAACTCGGATATGTTCTATCCGGATTCCGACGAGCTTTATCGCACGGTTATTGATATTTTTTATATAAAAGAAGGTTAAATGATGTTCAGAAGGACAAAAGCATATAAGGTTTTGTGGCTTTGTCTGTTTATTCTCTTTTGCCTTGTTCTTGCCGCATGCTTCGGCTTTGCGGCTTATCATTACATTCTGAATGCTTCTCTTGACGACGTTTATGAACAGGCGAGGGTCGAAATACCGATTCCCAGCGCGCCTCTGCAAACGGGCACGGCAACGGGAGACGATGAGCCTGTGACCCCTTCCGTCGGGGACGAGGAGGTCAAGACCCAAGTCATGATAGATTTCGATATTCTTCACGGGGTGTCGGAAAACATTTATGCCTGGGTCGAAATACCCGAGACAAAGCTTGCTTACCCTGTGGTACAGCACCCCAAAAACAACAGCTATTACGTGCGCCGATCGGTGAACGGTAAATACGACGTTTCGGGCTGCGTTTTCTCGGAAAATTACAACAGCCGCGAGTTTACCGACAAAAACACGGTGCTCTACGGCCACTATATGTTTGATGATTCCAAGTTCGGCACCCTGCTGAACTATACCGATAAAGAATATTTCGAGCATCACCAAAGCGTGTACGTGTATACGCCTGACGAGGTGCTGGAATATAAGATATTTGCGGCGGTTCCTTTCAGCACAAGACACGTGCTCCGATCTTATCGGGGGGACGACGCGCACGAAAGGTTTCTGGCAGACGTGCTGGCGGTCAAGGACCCACGCGCGGTGATCGACCGAGATATTGAGGTGGATCCGGAAGCCGATAAAATTCTTACACTGTCAACCTGCATGAAAACCGCGTCAAAGAGGTTTCTTGTGTTGGCTGTGCTTATAAATTCCCAAAAGGTAAATCAATAATTTTATATTTCAAAGGAGACAAAATCATGAAAAAGTTCGTTTCAATTCTCGTAGCTCTTACAATGCTCGTAGCTTGCTTCGCTACAAGCGCTTTCGCTGCAAAGAGCCCTGTTGGTGACATGACAATTACCGACGTTGCCGGTGTTGAAGTTGACGGTGGCAATCTCACAGCTGAAGCTCTTGAGCAGCTTGCTGAAGAGTTCGTCCTCGAGATCGTAGAAGACATCAAGACAAACTGGATCGAGCCCATCAGCACAACCGCAGGTATCCAGGAGAAGGTTGGCGTAGCTGACTACAAGCTTTTCCAGGGTGCAAAGCTCATTCTGAGCGAGGTTGGTGTTAAGATCCTTACAGGTGAGCATGCTCTCAAGAGCGCAGCTCCTACAGTTGCAACAATTGCAGATACAGCTGCAAAGGCAACAATCAAGACAACAACAGTAACTCTTAACGTTCCCGGTCTCACAGAGGCAAACGCTCCCAAGATCGTTTCCTATGATCCCGAGACAAAGGCTTACACAGCTGTTGCTACAACAGTTGCAGGCTCCAACGTATCCGCAACAGTTCCCGTAGCTTCCGATAACGTAGCTTACATCGCTGTTATCTACACAGGCGCAGCAACATCTCCCGAAACAAACGTTGCAGCTTGGGCTATCGGCGTAGTTGCACTCGTTGCTCTTGCAGGCGCAGTTTATGCGGGCAAGAAGGTATTCGCAGCTTAATTTAAAACATATAACACAGTTTAATTATTGATTTAAACCCCCTGCTTTTTTGCAGGGGGTTACCTTTTTGTTTTAAGCATGGCAGACTTTTTTTGAAAGGTGTGCGATTTTTGGCAAAGAGAGGGAAACGATTTAAAAAGTCGGTATTGGGCGGTGCTTCGACGCCCCGTAAAAAGACCGTCTTCATCTTACCCGGTAGGGGTCGGCGACCCGACGCCCCGTAAAAACGAACGGTTATGAGGTATATCCCACAATGTGATGAGCTAACGCCCACATTGTGGGGGCGATTCACGAATCACCCGCATTATAGCGAATGAGACGTAAGCCTCCCTTGTGTAAAGGGAGGTGGCATTTTCCAAAGGAAAATGACGGAGGGATTGTGAAAAACATGAAATCTACGGTTGCGTGAGGGGTGAACAGGCTTCATGTCACCGATTTTTTCAATCTCCATTTCATTGTAACTGAAAAGGAGAAAGGTGGAGTTTCAGAAAACGGTTTTGATTTTGAGGATTCATTTGCGTTTGGATTTTCTTTGTCTCATTTCTCTTGTTTCTTCTTTCGCAAAAGAA
>JAFQKA010000045.1 GCA_017397175.1 Clostridia bacterium
CAGGGGAATTTTATCAAACGGCAAGCTTGACCGATGAAGCCTTTCTTCTTTTTTCTCTATCCGTCTGGTTTCTCTTGTTTCTTCTTTTGCGAAAGAAGAAACAAGAGAAATGAGACAAAGAAAATCCAAACGCAAATGAATCCTCAAAAACAATATCGTTTTCTGAAACTTCACCTTTCTCCTTTTCATTTACAATGAAAAGGAGATTGAAAAAATCGTTGACATGAAGCCTGTTCACCCCTCACGCAACGCAGGCTCCTTCCGTCTTTTGCTACGCAAAATCCACCTCCCTCCCGGAGGGAGGCTTACGGACGACCGATGGTCGCCCCTACATTGGGGTCGTTTGTTCGTCACCTGGTGGGACGCATTCCATACCCGTTCGTCTTTGCGGGTCGACGAGGTGCCGACCCCTACCGGGTATAGCTTGACTAAAACTTTTAATACGATGAAACCGAAAGGAATAAATATGGAAAACATAAAAAACCAAGCAAAAACTGCCGTCTGTGAGCTTCTCGATATAGCTGACCTGAAAGCAGGTCAGATCCTCGTTGTCGGCTGCTCGTCCTCCGAGATCATCGGCGGGCAGATCGGAAAACAGTCAAGCTATGACACGGCAAAAGAGGTCTTTTCCGCAATTTACGAAGAAACAAAAAGACGCGGCGTTTTCCTTGCCGCACAGTGCTGTGAGCATCTTAACCGCGCACTTATCGTGGAGAGTGAATGTGCCGAAAAATACGGGCTTGAAGCGGTGTCGGTCTGCCCTCAGCCAAAGGCAGGCGGATCCTTTGCAACTGCCGCATGGCTGAATTTCGAAGCCCCCGTGGCGGTGGAACATATACGCGCACACGCAGGACTTGATATAGGCGGAACTCTTGTGGGAATGCACCTGCGGGAGGTGGCCGTCCCCGTGCGGCTGTCCGTCAGTGCCATCGGTGAGGCAAATATTCTCTGCGCCCGCACCCGCCCGAAATATATCGGCGGCGAGAGGGCGAAGTACACCCCGTTTGAAGAATGAGCGTAAGCTATTTAAACCCGAAACAGCCCCCAAAGCCAAAGCCTGCCGAGCACCTTTTGCCCGATTTTGACAGCTTTGTTGCGGTGGACCTTGAAACGACGGGTCTTTCCGATCGGGACGAGATCATCGAGTTTGGCGCGGTGAGGATAACGAACGGCAAGCTTGACGGATATTTTTCCTCTCTTGTCTGCCCCGCGCGGCCTATCAGTCCGAGAACGACCGAGCTGACGGGCATTACCCAGACCCTTGTGAACGATGCGCCCGAGTGCTACGAGGTTTTGCCCGAATTTTTGAAATTCGCGGGGGACAGCATACTTTTGGGACATAATATTTTGCGCTTTGACAGCAAGTTTTTGCTCCGCGACAGCGCAAAGTACGGTCATTCCTTGAAAAATCCTATGTTTGATACTCTTTCTTACGCTCGGAGGGTCAACTCGAAAATTCAGCTCTTTGCGGCGCTGAATCTGACCTATCTGACAGAATTTTTTGACATAGACGTGCAAAAACACCACCGCGCCTACGAGGATGCTCTTGCCGCGGCGCATTTGTACTTTAAATTGAGGGCTTTTGAGGCGAAGTTTGGAAAAGGGTAAGTTATATAAGGCTAGCTCCGGGTGGGAGAAGTTGTCCACCCCCACAAATCACCTGATAAACGCCAACCCGTCGATTCTTACCGTGATCCTGCTTTCGTATTGAGACAGCTCGGGATCGGTTTCGGGCAGGATAAAAACAGCCCCGAAGGTGGGGTCGGCGCCTGCCAGAGCTTCCTTTGCGGCACGGGTCGATCTGTCGGACGGGGTCACGCCGTCGGCAGGATATATGCCCGCAGACGATAATACCGCCGAGACGCTTGCGCCAAAGCCTCCCGATTTCACGCGATTTAAGATCACTGCGCCGAATGCCACGCGCACCGCAAAGGGTCTGCCCTCGACATGCGTTTCGATGGCCCGCGCCAAAATGGGAAGCGCCACCTCCTCGATTGTGATGCAGTCCACCTCCTGCGGCAGGGCGGCGTCGGGGAAAAGTCCCTCGGCTGAAAACGGTGCTGTGTCCGTTCTGACGGCGGACAGAGGAAAAAGCAGAGCGCACATGATGAGAGACGATGCCAAAAGAAGGCAGGGAATAAATTTGTCGCGCATGAAAATCGTCTCCTTTCTTTTGTTTTCTTGGGGTTATTTTGCCCCGAAATGAATATTTATGACCGCAGAAAAGGTGAAAAAATTATGGAAAAGAAGATAAAAATACATATAACTTCAATGCAAAGCGAGCTTGGTGAGACCTTTCTTTCACAGCTTTTTGAGGAAAGCGACGAGGATTTTGCCCACTCGGCGGAGGCGGTAAAGGAGCAGATCGAATCGGACGACATCAGAGCCGAGATCGAGGGAGCAAAAATGGAATCCTCCACCGAGGGAACGCTTGTAATTGAGGGCGGTCGGGCGACCGTGCGCTACGATGAAACCGAGCTGACGGGCATGGAGGGGGCCACCACCCAGGTGTCCTTTGCCCTTGATGCTCCCGGGCTTGTGACGATGCTCCGCGGTGGAGGGGTGACCACGTCCCTTGTTTTTGAGCAGGACAAGCGCCATGTGAGCATTTACGAAACGCCCTTTATGCCCTTTGAGATCTGTATTCTGACGATGAAGGTGGAAAACCGGCTCATTGAGGCGGGGACTTTGGAGCTTGATTACGTGGTAGAGGTCAAAGGCGCACAGGCAGAGCGCACCCGCTTCACCATGGAGATAAGCGAGGCAAGCTCTCTCATAAACCCTATAAAGGAGTACGAGGAATAAAAATTTCTCTTTACAAAATGCAAAGTTTCATATACAATAGATATAGATAATGTTTTGCCGGACGGCAGCCGTTATATAAGCCTTCCCCAGTGGGGGAAGGTGGCAGCCGAAGGCTGACGGATGAGGTGTCGTAAAATCAAAGCAACTCCTCATCCACCACGCAAGCGTGGTCCCCCTTCTCCCACAGGAGAAGGCTTGCGGGAGGATAATATCCTCCCCTACAAGACGAACTATCATAAAAACGGAGGAATGAAACACCATGATCAAGATCGAACGCACGTCAATCATGAACTTTGATAACGCCATCAGAGGCGCACGCAACCCCATGAACAGCTGGGCAAAGCTTGATAGCTATTACAACGAGAACGGAGAGTTCGTCTTCGGCGAAAACGATCTTGACCTTGCCCGCCGTCTTGCCCACGCAGGAAGCGATCACCGCAAATTCCTGCGCCAGATCTTTGTTTCGGTGGATATCACCGCCCCCCTTTATTGGTGGAAGGAGTTTGATACCTACAAGGTGGGCACGGTGGCAAATTCCTGCTCGACCATGCATAAAATTCATTCAAAAGAGTTCTCCCGCGAGGATTTTTCCTGCGACAGACTTACCCCACAGGCACTGGAAGCTCTCGACGCGCTCATCGCATTTCTTGAATCCGAGCGCCAAAAGTTCGTGGAAACCAAGGATAAAGCCCCCTGGCATAACATGATCCAGCTCCTGCCCTCCAGCTTCAATCAGATGAGAACGGTTACATTAAATTATGAGAACCTTATCTCTATCTATTACGCCAGAAAGAGCCACAAGCTCCCCGAATGGCACACCCTCTGCGACTGGATAATGTCTCTGCCCTACGCCGCTGACCTTATTGCGGTGAAGGAAGACTGATCGGGTGAATAATTTTCGACAAAAATGCATAATAATTCACCGTTCATTTGGGAGATGTATACAAAATTGATAAAAATTAGCCAATTCTATTGACTTTACCGCGATATAGTAGTAAAATAATGTGGATATCTTTTTTGGGAAGATATCCACATTTTATTTTTACACGCCATAGCGGCGGTAGGAGGATTTTTATGAATCGCGTATTTAACTTTTCCGCAGGACCCTCTATGTTGCCTCTGCCCGTGCTTGAAAAAGCGGCAGCTGAGCTGGTTTGTTACGGTGAATCGGGCATGTCTGTAATGGAGATGTCACACCGATCTCCCGACTACGAGGCAATCATAGCTGATGCGGAAGCAATGCTCCGCCGTCTTATGAATATTCCCGATAACTACAAGGTGCTCTTCCTTCAGGGCGGCGCGTCCACACAGTTCGCGGCTGTTCCCATGAACCTTATCAAGAGAACGGGCAAGGCAGACTATGCCGTTTCCGGTCAGTTCTCCGGCAAGGCGTTCAAGGAAGCGCAGAAGCTGGGATATGACGTTAAGTGCATCGCAACCACAAAGGACGACAATTTTGACCACGTTCCCGTTATTACAAAGGATATGATCCGTCCCGATGCGGCTTATCTGCACATCTGCTTCAACAACACCATTTACGGTACAAAGTATCCCTACATTCCCGATACGGGTGATATTCCGCTTGTTGCGGATATGTCCTCCTGCATTATCTCCGAGCCTGTTGACGTAACAAAGTTCGGCGTAATTTACGCAGGTGCTCAGAAGAACATGGCTCCCGCAGGTCTGACACTGGTTATCGTTCGTGAGGACCTTCTCGACACAGCCGAAGAAAATATGCCCACAATGCTTGAGTGGAAGACCATGGCAGAGAACGGCTCTATGTATAACACTCCTCCCTGCTACGCTATCTACATGGCAAAGCTCGTTTACGAGTGGATCCTGGGTCTGGGCGGTCTTGACGAGATGAAGAAGCTCAACGAAAAGAAGGCTGCTTACCTCTACGATTACCTTGACAACCAGGACTACTACATAGCACCCGTAAAGAAGGAAAGCCGTTCCATGATGAACGTAACCTTCGTAACGGGCGACGCTGATCTTGATAAGAAGTTCGCAAAGGAAGCCGGCGCGGCAGGACTGAAGAACCTCAAGGGTCACCGTTCCGTTGGCGGTATGAGAGCTTCCATCTATAACGCAATGCCCTACGACGGCGTTGTTGCGCTGGTTGACTTCATGAAGAAGTTCGCCGCAGAAAATCCCAAGGCATAACAGGAGATTCAATTAAAATGAAAAATATACAGCTTTTAAATAAGATCGCCAAGGTAGGCACAGATATTTTTGACCGTGCCGAGTACGCAGTTGGCGCAGAAATCACAAATCCCGATGCTATTATGGTTCGTTCCGCAGCTATGCACGACATGGAGTTTGGCGACAACCTCCAGGCTATCGCACGTTGCGGTGCGGGCGTAAACAATATTCCGATCGACCGTTGCTCCGACGCGGGTATCGTAGTTTTCAACACTCCCGGTGCTAATGCAAACGGCGTTAAGGAGCTTGCTATCGCGGCTATCCTGCTGGCTTCCCGTGATATCGTGGGCGGAATTGATTTTGCTCGCGGACTCAAGGGCACAGAGGGCGTTGCAAAGGCAGTTGAGGCAGGCAAGTCTGCATTCGCGGGCAACGAGATTCTCGGCAAGAAGCTGGGCGTTATCGGTCTCGGTGCTATCGGCGGTATGGTTGCAAACGCTGCGGCTACTCTCGGTATGAAGGTTATGGGCTGCGACCCCTATCTGACCGTAGAGGCGGCTTGGAACATCAACCATTCTGTTCAGAAGGCGGCAACCTTTGAGGATATCTTCAAGAACAGCGACTATATCACTCTCCACGTTCCCGCAACCAAGGAGACAAAGAACATGATCAACGCAGAGACCATCGCTATGATGCAGGACGGCGTTAAGATCATCAATCTTTCACGCGCGGACCTCGTTGACGCGACCGCTATCAAGGCGGCACTTGAATCGGGCAAGGTTTCCGCATACGTTACCGACTTCCCCACAGAAGAGGTCGTTGACGTAAAGGGCATCGTTGCGATTCCTCACCTTGGCGCGTCTACTGCCGAGTCTGAGGACAACTGTGCTGTAATGGCGGCTCACCAGCTTGATGATTTCCTCAAGACAGGTAACATCAAGAACAGCGTGAACTTCCCCGCAATTTCCATGCCTCACACACCCGGCTGTAAGAGGATCTGCATTTTCCACAAGAATATTCCTGCAGTTCTGGCACAGATCTCGGGCGCATTCTCCGAGCATAACATCAACATCGAGAACCTGCTCAACCGCTCTAAGGGCGACAACGCTTATACGCTTGTTGAGACGACAGAGGTTACCGATGCTATCATCGAAAAACTCAATGCCATCGACGGCATGATCAAGATCAGAGTTATTTAAAAATCATAAGCCCTCGGGTCGCGGCGACCCGAGGGCTTTTTTGTTAGATTAGTTTAGTATGGGAATCTTTTTAAAGGGGGAGCCTTTTCAAAGGCACCCCCTTTGCAGTCCCCCAATGGCATTCCTCACAGCCGCACCACAAAGTCAGCAAAAAGCATAACGCATGGCAGGGTAATAAAGGTAAACAGCGAGGAAACGCCCACCGCCTGGGCGGCGTAGCCGGGCACGATCTCGTAAAGCTCGGCGAACATGGTCACGTTGGTAGCCGAAGGGAGTGCGGAGATCAGCGCCGCAAAGAGTACCATGTCGTCGGGCAGGCCGATGATCTTGGCAATAAGACAAACACAAACGGGGATCAGAATCAGTCGGCACAGGCAGGTGAAATAAACCTTCTTGTCAAGAAAGATCTGCCTAAAAGAGCGCGTTGCCAGAAGAGAGCCGACGATCAGCACCGAGATAGGAGTACAGAGATTTGTAAGATAACCCGTGCAGTCAACGATGACGCCGCGCACGCCTGTGGGAATTTCAACGAATGCGGTCAACAGATAAAAGGCAACGCCGATGGCACAGGGCACGGTGCCCAGATTTATCAGAGCCTTTTTAACGGTCATTTTAATATCCTCGCGGCCTCGCGCCAGGATTATCATACCCCACGTCCACACGAACAGGTGGAAGGCAACGATGTAAAAGCAACCCCAGAAAGTTCCGATGTCACCGAAGACCGAGGTCAGGATCGGAAAACCGATAAATCCCGCGTTTGCAAAGATGATCGAAAACTCGGAGATCTTGCGCTCGTCGGGATCCTTGAAGATCTTTACCGAAAAGAAGGCGAAAACACAGCAAAAAACGTGAACGCCTATGCCGATAAGGAACATAGTCAGGCCTTCCATTGCCGCATTTTTCTCAAAATCCACTTTGAAAAGTGGATTCATTATCATGGCAGGCTGTCCGATGTTGACTATAAGAGCGGACAGCTTTTTTGACGCTGCCGTATCAATGATGCCTTTTTTACGGGCGAAAAAGCCCACCATCAGCATCAAAAACAGCACGATCAGTATTCTGATAAGCGAAAGAAAGGATTCGGTACTCATTTTCTATAAATCTCCATTTTTGCGCTCGGCGCAACGTCGCGGAGGTGTCTCAGACGGACAGCTCCTCCAGCTTTTCCTTGATATTTTCCATGTCTGCCATCATGTCCTCCTTTTTGCGGGGGTCACGAAGCAGAGCGGCGGGGTGGTATACGGCGGTCATAAGGTAATTGCCCTTTTTGAACCATTTGCCGTGTTCTTGTGTGATCTTAAAATCGGGTTTTATCAGCTTCATTGCCGAAATCCTGCCCAGGCATATTATGACTTTTGGATTAAGTAATTTCACCTGCTCGCGCAGATAGCCGATGCAGGCTTCCTCTTCCTCGGGTTTGGGATCTCGGTTCTTGGGAGGACGGCATTTCAGAATGTTTGCAATGTAGACCCTTTCGCGGTCAATGCCTACCGCATACAGATACTTGTCCAGGAGCTTTCCTGCCGCACCAACAAAAGGTACGCCGCTCAGATCCTCCTTTTCTCCGGGAGCTTCTCCTACGAAAAGCACGTCGGAGCTTTGGCTTCCCGTGCCGAAAACGCAATTGGTACGGGTCTTATGAAGCTCGCATTTTTCACATTTTGAACAGGATTCGTAAAGCTCTTCCCAAGCGGTCATTTTCAGCACCTCCGAATTAAATTGTATTATCTGTCAAAATTATATCACGCTTTTTATTTTTATTCAATAGGGTTGGAAATAATTTTTGGTTTTTGCGACAAAAAGAGCAAAATCCCCGAAAACGGAGAAAACTTTTTCCGTTTTCGGGGTAAATTACACTAATTTTTTGTCATTTCGGGTTTTTTTATGCCCGTCTGACAGCCTTTTCCTCCAGTTTTGTCAGCAGTCGGCTGAGCGGAATGATCAGAAGACCTGCTGCCAGATTACCGAATCCGTGAAGAATATCAAAGGGTATTCCTTTGGCTATCCACAGCAGAGTGGTTTTGAAATCAAAGCCGTAGAAAAGTGCCTCGGCAGGAGCATAAAGAATGCCGAACATGAAACCGTGAAGACCGCAAAGTGCGGGATAGACCACACTGCACAGCCATGTGGGCATTTTTCGCGGCAGGAGCATGGTAAGCGCCCAGAGGATAGTCCATATGTAAAGGTACGGCACCCACCAGATATTAAATCCCGCATAGGCTCCTTGAAGGAACACGTAAATGTAGATGGGGATAAGAGCACGGCCGCGGTAGACTATCGTGCAGGTAATGGTCAGCATACCGAGAAAGTGGATATTCGGTGCCCACTCCATTATGAGCTTGGACACGAACATCAAGGCGCCCAGCATGGCGAAGACCGTCATTTCCCGAACCGAGATCGCGGTTTTACGCGGCTGTGTATATGATCTCAAACTTATCTCCGTCCCCGACCTTCACCGAGTCGATGCCTTCCATCATCACCGTGCCGTTTTGCTCGAAGCTCCAATATGCACCGTCACGGTCGTAGTCGGCGCGCTCGCCGTCAACCGTCTTTACATACAGCCCGAACGGGCCTTCGTCACCCTGCACCAACTTCACGGAATCAAGAGCCGAGCGGAGCGTTGCACCCTCGACAGTCTCAATATCGAAGACTTTAGACGTGCCGTTTCCGTGGACGACCGTGACCTGAATAGTGATCTTTGTACCCTCGCTGTCTTTGGGTGTTTCGGGTTCGTTCTTTTCGCAAGAAGCAAGAGAGAAGCACATGACCGCAACCATGGCAAGCACTGCTACAAGCGAAAACAAACGCAATAAATTGTTTTTGTTTTTCATAGCAATTTTCCTTTCATTTTGGGTTCAACCCCATATTTTGTCGGACTGCGCGAAGCTTTCTTTTGAAACGCCTGACATCGAGGCATGGCAACGCGGCACGGCAAGTCTCCCGGCTTCGTCCGCTCGATGCACCTTCTCGGCTTTCGCCAATGGTTTTCCGTGTTGCGGCACGGCTGCATCAAGCTTTTCCGATCTCTCGGACGGACTACACGGTGACGGGCTCGCTCGGGATTCACACCCGATTCCTTTTTAAATCCCCGAGTATGGGGATACCGTTCAGACCGTTTTATATTTTAATCCTTTTTCCTCCGAATGTCAAGGGGGATTGAATGAGGACGCAAATTCTTCCCTGCAACTCCAGGATTAACGTGTTTAGAATAACCCGGTAGGGGTCGGCGCCCCGACGACCCGTAAAACGGCCACCTTTTTCTTACCCTGCAGGGGAGGGGCTTGCTCCTCCCATCGTCAGCCTCCCTCCGGGAGGGAGTGGATTTTGCGTAGCAAAAGACGGAAGGAGAATGCGTTACGTGAGGTTTGAACAGGCTTCATGTCAACGCTTTTTTAATCTCCTTTTCATTATAAATGAAAAGGAGAAAGGTGGAGTTTCAGAAAACGATATTGTTTTTGAGGATTCATTTGCGTTTGGATTTTCTTTGTCTCATTTCTCTTGTTTCTTCTTTCGCAAAAGAAGAAACAAGA
>JAFQKA010000046.1 GCA_017397175.1 Clostridia bacterium
AAAGAAGAAACAAGAGAAACCAGACGGAAAGAGAAAAAAGAAGAAAGGCTTCCTCGGTCACGCTTACCGTTTGATAAAATTCCCCTGCGTCCGGCGCGGTGAATTTTATCTGCTCTCATGCGTGACCTGCGGTCATTCTACATCCGCGAATTCGGCCGGTCCAAATCATTCGCTCCGAATTCGCTGGTCCGAGGAGATGGTGGGTGGTAATTGTTCGTTCTCAACAGACCCGGTCGGGGAGGATATCATCCTCCCGCTCATTCGCGAATGATTTTTTGTGGCGGACGACATATCATTCCACACCGCTATTCGCAAAGAAAAAGACGAAGAATTTTGACAATCCCTCGCCTTTTTATACATGAAATCAACGTATTGCGCCGTGTTTTATCCCAACAGGTTCTTTACAAATCCGTTTATTTCCGTGTAATTTCCGAAGTACAGCGCCGCCAGGACTATGACGAGAGCAAACAGAACGCAGGTCAGGATTATATCTGTGCGATCGACTTTGAGGCTCGCGCCGGCGGGGATCATCTTCAGCTTCCTCAGCGGCGGGATAAGCGCGCGCAGAAGGACGACCAAGATTATGACCTCAAAGGGCAGCATAATGAGATTTTTCAACCCTGCCACAAAAACATAGTAAAAATATTCGCCGCCCATCATCATAAGTCTCCATACCGACCCCAGCAGCACGTTCACGAACAGATTCACGCACGCCTTTGCCGCCACGATCCGAGGAAGGGTCAGCTCCCGACGGTAAAAGAACAGCGCGAAAATAACTCCTTGCGCCACCGCCGACAGGGTGTATCCGAAAAACAGGTCGTAGCCGTGCCAGAGGGCGTCCACAAGGTCGGCAATAATGCCGCAGGGGATAGCCATAAGCGGCCCCGTGATAAAGGAGCAGATCGAAAAGGCGATATAGGAAAAGGACACCTGCAAAACGTTTGGAATTATGCGTATGTCAAACATTCCGATGACGATTCCCAGCGCCACCAAAAGAGATGCCGCCGTGATCTGCTTTATGCTTTTGAATTCCAATGCCGCACTTTTCCAATAGGGCAGGCTTGCTTTCAGAACGTCCTTGTTTTTCAATCTTTTCGCCTCCGATTGTTATTTGGTTTCGGTCAGAAGACCGCCAACCTTGAATACACCGCCGCTTTTTACCATAAGAATACGGAAGGTGCCCGACTGTACAGTCTTGTATGAGTATTTTTTAAGATTTGCCGTATAATCCACCGTGCAGAAAAAGCTGTTCTCCCCAAGAGGAATAAAATCACCCGGTGTGACGGTTCGATCCGTTACCGTGTAATTTTCCGCCCAGGAAAAGCTTTCCTTGGACTTTTGCAAGAGCTTATAGGTGTCGGTGCCCGAAAGCACAAAGCTCATCATTTGCGCGTGATGCTCGTCCACGCCGTTGTAGCCCATAGCCGTGTAGGTAATGTAAGCGTTGGCAAAGTCAACGGCTCTCGCCTGCGCGCTTTTTTTCAGATTATCCGAGGGGGTGCCGTAATATTCGAGGAATGAAACACCAAGGCTCTCCTCGCTGCGGCAAAGAGGGATCTCGGCTCCGTCAAGGGTGACTTCCACTTCGGGCTGAGCGAACAGACCGTTCACGCGGTATTTTTTTGCCGCGGGGGTCTTTCCAACGTGCTTTTCCATGCCCGAAAGAATAGAGAAAACGCTTTCGGAATCAAAATAATTTTCGCTTACCGCCACGCCGTTAATTTTTATCTGCGCGCCGTCGGGAACGCTTATTTCAACGGACTTCAGGCTGTCGTGACGGTAGGTGGCGGCAAAGCCGTCCTGCGCGGCAACAACGTCGAGCGCTTTTCCGTCGACGGTGGCGGTTATTTCTCCGCTTGCCGACGTGAGGAGGATCTTTGCGTGCATAAGAGTCGGCTGTTTTATGCTCGAATTCGCTTCAAATTCGGTGAGCGCCATAGGCTCGTTCGTTTTTACAAAAAATTCGTCGGGGATCCTTGCGCCGTCGACCATCACCGCCGCGTTTGAGGGCGCACTTATATTAAGCGACAGTCCTTCGCACAAAAAAGCGTCGAATTGTCCTTTGGTCTCGACGGGGGTCACCGTGATACTATCCGTCTTCACCTGAATTTTCGGAGTGGAGACAAGAGGCGGCAGAGCGTAGGTGTCGCACTTGTAAAGCTCACGGTCGGAAGCGCTGAAATACACGCTTCCACGGTACGCGGCGCCGATCTCGGCTCTGTATTTTTCCGAGGCGGTCGCACCGTTGACCACAACGGTCGCGCCCTGAGGTACGGTGACAGTATATTCCTTGGGATCGGGAAGGCTCTCACTTTCAAAAAGCTCGGTTTCGGCCGCTTTCCATTTGGTTATGCCAAAGGAGTCGTCGCCGTTCGGTACGAGAGAAAATCTTCCCACCCGTGCTGTGCCTGCGGTAATGTAGTAGACAGGCTTTTGGGCGGTATATTCGTCCGCTTTTTTGCGGAAATCAAGCTCACTCTTTTCGGCAAAGACCGACGCGCCGTATAAAATGTCCGCCGTCTCAAACCCGCCGCTTTCCCACTTGCTCATAAGTGATTTTACAGCCTGCTCGTCAAGGGTGTCCACGTATTCCTGCGCCATGCGGTCGGGACGGTTTCGCTCAAAGGACGCAAGGAACGCGCAGAGAACGGATACCGCTATTATCATGACTGCCGTTAAGGACGCGGCGTAAATGAGCAGACCGATGCCGAATTTTGATGTCTTGGGTTTTCTCATTTTGCGTCCCTCCTTCTCACAAGAATTGCCGTGGGAAGAACGCGCTCGCCGCCGTAAATGTAGGAGCTGGTATTTTTGAACTCTCCGTCGTATTTCATCAGCGACGATGATCCGCCGTCAAGATTTGAGGCGTTTACCGCGCCAAAGGAGAGCATGATTTCAACGAGGTCGTCAAGAGTGGCGCCGAGGCTGTCCACCTTTCTGCCGTTAACGACCAGCATCAAAATGGCTCCGTCCGCTCTCTGACCGATGGCTGTTCGGGGGTTGAGACCGCCGCCAAGAGATCGCTTTTCGTTGCAGGGAACGCCGTTGATTATCAGCGCGGGGCCGTAAGAGCAGGCATACTTTATGCCAAGGGACAGCGCTTTTTCACCCGTCATTTTTCCAACGTGAAGAATACCGTTTGAGTCAATGCCCGCCAGGCTGTAATAAGAGCCGCGGTCACCCCACAAAAGCTTGCCCTCGGAGATGACGATGCCCTCGGGGATACCGCCCGTGCCCGTACCTGCCTCGTCGAAAAATCCGCCGCCGTTGGTGCCGCCGACAGCGTCATAGCGGTCGATCATCTGAGAAAGAGTCAGACCCTTCTGACCCTCGCCGTATTTTGCGGGCGTGCCCACAAAAACCCGCGTCGGGTCTTTGACTATCATCATGATCCCGTTGTAGGTGGGGCCTTTTACCTGTGCGAATTCAACCCCGTCGTCTTTTTTGTCGGGGGTGTCTGTTATCGGCTGGTCACCTGTTTGGGGCGGATCTGTCACGTCGTCGGTGTCGTCGCCCTTCGGAATGTCGATAAGTCCCGTGTTTATGTCCTCGGATATGCCCTCGTCGTCACCCATAAGCGCCTCGATCTCCTCCTCGGTCATGAACCAGTCGGCGAGAAATCCCGCGGCGCTGGTCTCCTTGAGGGACAATATCAGAAGCTTGCCGGCCGTGGGAGAAGGGCCGTTTATCGTAAAGTACATGGCGGCATAAAGCCCCGCGACCAGTATGGCCACGGTGACAAGAAGCACTATTAAGGATCTCAGGGCGATATTGCCTATTTTTTTCAAAATTTTCTTGTTCATTCTTTCCTCTTGCCGGGGGTTCGCCGCAAAATGCTTTGTGATACCCTATTTTACAACAAAATCCCCGATCTTTCAATATATTTTTTGTTTTTTTACATTTTATTTTGCGAAAAATGCCCAACCCCCTTTAAAAAGGGTGTTGGATCCCCCAAACTAAACTCGGGAAAAAGATGTCTGAACAACATCTTTTTTGGTGAAGATTGAGGAAAAGGGCTTGGGTCACTAAATAACACCACAACGAAAACGATGTCTGAACAACATCGTTTTTGGTGACGTAAAATAAAATTTGTAGGGGACGACGTCCTCGGCGTCCCGTTTTCGACGGGAGGATGATATCCTCCCCGTAAGGCTCCCTCCGGGAGGGAGCTGTCACCGTAGGTGACTGAGGGAGAAAGCGTCGACATAAAGGCTAATCAAATCTTACGTAACGCCGGCTCCTTCCGTCTTTTGCTACGCAAAATCCACCTCCC
>JAFQKA010000047.1 GCA_017397175.1 Clostridia bacterium
AGCACCGCACTTCGGCTTTCCATGACCACCTCTTTTAACAAATGGATCCCGTTCTGCGGAGCGAACACAAAAGAAAAGCTGTCACAGCTTGCGCCCACGGGCATCAGCGATCCTTACGTTTGGCGCGCGTCCTATCTTCCTGCGTTGAACGTGGATTCGCAGTTCGTATATGACGCAGAGCAAAATTTCGATATGCTCCGATTTGGACTCCGGGAATGGAAACGGGTAGCCCCGTATCTGCTCAAAGAGTTTTATACCCTGACGCCATGGCACGGGGAGCAGGATACCGCCGATTTCACCGCCTTCTGCTACTATGATCCCGACCGAGAAGACGGTGTCATATTGGCGTTCCGTCAGGAAAATTGCGCAGGGGATCTGCTTGAAGTATCCCTGCCGTTTGCAAGTGGAGCCGACAGATATACCGTTACCGACGAGGACAGCCGTGAGGAAAGCGTAACCGACAGAGTCGTAACGCTTCGATTTGAAGCACCTCGCACTGCCAAACTTTTATGGGTGAAGAAGATATGAGCATACCGACGAAACTGATCTTATCTCTGGCTGCGGCTCTCGGCGGAGGTATTACGAAAAAGTACTACACCGATCAAGAAACCACGAAGCTTTCGGGAGGTTTTTGGTTCAACGCTGTCAGTTGTTTGACCGCAGCCGTAGTTCTGCTGTGTTGGGGAGGTTTTGGTTCTGCATCTGCATTTATAGTCCTGCTCGGCGTTGTGTTTGGTGCCATTACAGCTCTTCAAGGAATCACGAATATTGCCGCTTTGCAAGTCGGACCGATGTCCTACACCTCGGTTATCATCTCTTTTTCCACACTGATATCCGCTCTGTCAGGCGTATTGTTTTTTGACGAGAGCTTAGGGTGGGCGCAGATCGTGGGAATCGTACTGATGCTGGTGAGCTTTATTCTTGCCGCCAAAAGTGACAGCGGTGAAAAAAAGGCAAATGTAAAATGGCTGTTTCTGTGTCTTATAGCCTTTGCCGCAACGGGCGGTATCGGCGTTATGCAGAAGGTGCACCAAAGCTCTGTATACCGCAATGAACTAAACGCATTTTTGATCATCGCTTTTGTCTCATCGGCGGTCTTTTGCGCAATCTTCGCTCTATTGCTGAAACGGCGCGAAGGTCTGTCTACAGACGAGAAAGAAAAGTGGAACAAGAGCACAAAGCTGATTTGGCTTCTGATTGGAATTATGGTAATAAACGGTGCTTGCGTAGCTGTAAACAACAAGTTTAATCTCTATCTATCGGGGGTCATGGATAGCGCCATCTTTTTCCCGATTGTCAATGGCGGAGGTCTTGTGCTTACCACCTTGGCGGCCGTACTGCTGTTCAAGGAACGGCTTTCCGTAAAGCAATGGATTGGTGTGGCCTTCGGTATTATTTCGGTTGTATTTTTGTGCAATCCGTTTGCATAAAAGCGGCTGATCATCAGCCGTTGAATCGTACATTTCAACATGGGAAACCCGTTTTTCGAGGTTCCCTGAAAGGAGTAAAAGCATGAAAAAAAATCTATTTCTCCGAGTCATTGCTCTTTTGCTGATGATCTCCACCCTTGCAGGCTGCTTTACAGCCTGTAAGGGGAGCGGTGACCCTACCGATACTGATCCGTCCACCGAGGGGCAGACTCCGGGCGGTACCGCCTCCGAGGGCACCGTCGGTGAGACTGATGCCGAGACCACACCTCCCGTGGTTTGGGAGGACTACGTTGCCCCCGAGGGCGCGGACGTGACCGACCTTTCGGTATCGGGTACGGTCGCGGGTAGCGGCGGCTCTACCGCCCAGAAGGTCACCTATGCCTTCTCCGCCGGTGACCCGGCCTTCA
>JAFQKA010000048.1 GCA_017397175.1 Clostridia bacterium
GTGTCTTGGAATAGCTTTTGCGTATTTTATGACCGTCGCTATCCGCGCGATGCTGAAAAAGAAGGCAAAATAAAAAACAGGCTTCCCGCAGGGAAGCCTGTTTTTTATTTCTGATCTCTTTCACGAGCGGCGCAGACGTCGCTCCATTTTGTTATGGTGGTCAGCTTTTCCGTAAACGCCTTCATAACGTCCGGAATATTTATTTTCTGTGGGCAGATTTGTGTGCAAGCACCGCAACCTATGCAAGCGGAAGGAAGCTTGTTTTCGGGCAGTGCATCAAGGCGCATGGACGTATTTACCGAGGGGACGAAGCGCAGTTCGTTGTAATTTGCGATGAGCAGGGGAATATCAAGACCCATAGGGCAAGTGTCGGTGCAATATCGGCAGGCGGTGCAGGGTATAGAATCCTTCAATTCTTCGGCAATACCAAGCAGGGTGTTGCGCTCGGTTTCGCTGAGGGGGATCAACTCCTCGAAGGTATTCAAATTGTCCATCATCTGTTCCGTGTTCGACATTCCGCTGAGGATCATAGTCACCCCGGGAATATCCTGCAAAAATCTGAAGCCCCAAGCGGGGATAGATTCATCGGGCCGCATATCCTTGAGCTTTGCCTCGTTTTCAGCGGAAAGAGTACAAAGTTTTCCGCCTCTTACAGGCTCCATTACCCAGATGGGGATATTGCGTTCGTTAAGGAGCTTTATTTTGCCGATGCCGTCCTGGAGGGTATAGTCCACCCAGTTCAGCTGAATCTGACAGAATTCCATGTCCTCGCCCATAATATCGAGGATTTTTTTCATGGTCTCGGTGGTGGCGTGAGTTGAAAAACCAAGGTGCCTTATGAGTCCAAGTCTTTTCTGCTCCTTGAAGTATTCGAAAATACTCCATTTTTCGTCCATATACACGTCAAGAGAGTTTTCATAGACGTTGTGGAGCAGATAAAAATCAAAATAGTCAACACCGCACTTTTGAAGCTGTTTTTCAAAGACTGCGGCGGGGTCGTAGCTGCGACTTACCTGGTGGCCGGGATATTTTGTGGCTATGTAATAGGAATCTCTGGTGTATTTTGAGAGTGCCAGCCCCAGCTCGGTCTCGGACAGTCCCGAATGGTAGGGCCAAGCGGTGTCAAAATAGTTGATTCCGTTTTTTATTGAGAGATCTACCATTTGCTGAAAGGTCTTACGGTCTATCTCACCGTTTGCCGCAGTCGGCAGGCGCATTGTGCCAAATCCGAGAAGAGAGAGCTTTTTATCCTTGAAAGAAGAATAGATCATTGAGAGAACCTCGCCAAAAAATTTTATATATTCATTTTATCATAGATCTTGGATTTTTGCAACAGGAAAGAAAAAAACCCTGCGGCCGCGGCCGCAGGGAAATTTTTATACGTCCTTTATTCTGTTGTAAATACCTTGCATCCGTCGGTCGATCTCCGCTATCTCGTCGGCACATTGAAGCAGTTCTGCGGGAAGCTCTGGCGGGATCTTTCCCGTGGATTTGTATCGCAGATCGTGCTCAAGACTTGCCCAAAAATCCATTGCCACCGAGCGTATTTGCACCTCGGCGGTTATGTATTCCGTTTTTTCGTAGAGGTAAATAGGCACCTCCAGATCAAGGTGGAGCGAGCGGTATCCGTTGTAGTTTGGTGTTTTGATGTAGTCTGTTCTGTCCACCAGACGCAGGTCCGAGTGGCGCAAAAGCGCCTCTTCGACACTATAAACGTCGTCGATATAGAAGCAGACGACGCGGATACCCGCTATGTCGTTGAGGTTTTTCTTCGCGGAGTCGATGGATACGGGGTATCCTCGGTTCATCAGCTTTTTGATCATGCTTTCGGTGGTCTTCAGTCGGCTTTCGATGTGGTGGATCGGGTTTCTGGACTGAGTCACCTGAAATTCATCGTTGAGGATCTCCAGCTTTGTACGAATTTCTTTTATGGCGGCATTATACAGGTGTTGCATAGCCTTTATTTCATTGTAGTTGTCAAAGAGCTTTCTGGCTTCCTCGCGTGTAAGTGGTTCCATATTGTTTCCCTGCATAATTCCTCCTGTTTATTTACGAGCCGAATTCGACCAGCTCTAATTTACCCTCATTGTGCTCAAGGGTTCTCTGAATGAACCATTCGCTCTTGAAGAGCAGATATTTGTTGCCGCGGACGTCCTCAACCAGATGCGTTTCGTACAGGTCAAGGGTCTTTGGGTCGACCTCGTTTGCGATTCGGCGGATATACTGCCATGCCAGCGGTCGGCGGATAAATTCCACGTTGTATTCGCTCTTCATTCTTGCCTCAAGAACCTCGAACTGCAGCTCGCCTACAACGCCGACGGTGACGCGTTCGAGACCCGAATCAGGCTCGAAGAACATCTGTATCGCACCCTCCTGGGCGATCTGATTCATACCCTTTGCAAACTGCTTACGCTTCATGCTGTCGATCTGCTCGACCATGGCAAAGCGCTCGGGAGCAAAGGTGGGGATACCCTCAAATCTGATATCCTTTTCCGTAGGATCGCAGACGGTATCTCCGATAGCGAAAATACCGGGATCGAAGATTCCGATAATATCTCCCGCATACGCTTCGTCAATAATGGCTCTTTCCTGCGCCATCATCTGTTGAGGCTGAGAGAGCTTCATTACCTTGCCGGGCTGAACGTGGAGATATTCTTTATTTCTTTCGAACTTTCCCGAAACGATTCGCATAAATGCGATACGGTCGCGGTGCGCCTTGTTCATGTTCGCCTGGATCTTGAAAACAAATGCCGAAAATTTATCCGAGAACGGGTCAACTATGCCCGTTTCGGTCTTTCGGGGCAGAGGGGACGTGGTCATTTTAAGAAAGTTTTCAAGGAAGGTCTCAATACCGAAGTTGTTCAGTGCCGAGCCGAAGAAAACGGGGGACAGCTTTCCTTCTCTTACCTTTTCAAGGTCAAAATCAAAGCAAGCACCGTCAAGCAGTTCTACCTGCTCGCAAAGCTCCTCACGCTGATAGGGACCGATGAGAGAATCAAGCTTTTCGGTGTCAGTGATATCGCACTCAATTGCACTGAGACGCTCACGTCCGCGGTGAGAATCCGCATAAGAGAGGATACAGCGCTTGTCGCGATCGTAAACTCCCTTGAAATTCACTCCGCAGCCGATGGGCCAGTTCATTGGGTAAGTGCCGATGCCAAACTCCTTTTCAAGCTCGTCAATGAGGTCAAAGGGGTCTCTTGCCTCGTGGTCAAGTTTGTTGATAAAGGTGAAGATGGGAATATGGCGCATGGCGCAGACGCGGAACAGCTTGCGGGTCTGCGGCTCGATACCCTTTGCGGCATCGATGACCATTACCGCGCTGTCTGCCGCCATAAGAGTGCGGTATGTGTCCTCTGAGAAGTCCTGGTGTCCAGGGGTGTCAAGAATGTTTATGCAATATCCGTCGTACTCGAACTGCATGACAGACGAGGTGATAGAGATACCTCTCTGCTTTTCCATTTCCATCCAGTCGGAGGTGGCGTGGCGGTCCGCCGCCTTGCCCTTTACCGAGCCTGCGGTGTTGATAGCACCTCCGTAAAGGAGAAGCTTTTCCGTTAGAGTTGTCTTACCGGCGTCGGGGTGCGAGATTATCGCAAAGGTACGGCGTCGGTTTATTTCCTTCTGAAAGTTTGCCATTTAAATATATTTCCTTTTGAAGATTTCGTTTATTAGTTCAAATGCTGCGGTATTACATTTCATGTCACCCGTATATTCGTTAAATTTCGTATTTTCCGACCACTTGATCTTCGTGGTTGATAAATTCTCCGTATATTCTGCCGTTACGGAAGGTAAGAGCGGAGCCAATGAAGCGGCGTTCTTCCTTTTTCGTATTGATTTCGGCGGCGACGACCACGGGATAATCGTGGGGGAATCGGTCATTTTCGCCGTTCGGTTCAAAAACGCCGATCTTGTGGGTGTGGCCCGCAAACAGGCAGGATACTCCGATCCTGTCAAGCTCCCGCGTCCATATTCTCAGCTTTTCTTCCTCGATTCTGAAAGGAGAATCAAGAGGAGGATTGTCGGTGGGGATAGGCATATGGCAGATGGCAATCTTGTATTTATAATCGTCCGAAAGGGGCTTGACCTTTTGAATAAATTCTGTTTCTGCTTCTCTGAAATGCTCGAAAATATTGAATCCGCCGTATTCGGGGTGATCGTCCCATTTGTCCTCGCCCACGTCCAAGGCAACGCCGCCGATAGGGCCAAATGAGAAGGTGTAATAAGTATTTACCGCTCCGTCGGTGCCTATGTAATCAACGAAATCCTCGGCGCAATAGCCTCTTGTGTCATGGTTTCCTCTGATCGAGATCACGGGAATTTCGCCGTGTGTGACGTCCGAAAGGAACCCAAGATAAGCATCGATGTGCTCAAGCTTTTCCGAGGAGTCGATTATGTCGCCTGCGGCAATAAAAAGATCAAGCTCATCACCGAAATGCAGGCACGCGCCCTTTGCCATGTCGTATTTTCCGTGAATATCGGAGACAAAAAAAGCCTTTATGTCGTCCTTTTTGTTCATGGACTTGAATTTGAAATTGTAGATCTCCTCGGGACCTTTCACGGGGAAATAGGGCTTTTTGTCTATACATTCCTCAAAATGGAGTGAATATTCACCTGCCTCGTTCAGCTCGGTCTGCGGGATCACGATCTTGTGTATTCTGCGAAAGGCGGGAATAAACCCTGCGTTTGTTTCGTAATATTTTTTTCCGCCTGCCTCCACATAGCTGATGCCGTCAGAAGAGGTACGGTAGATTATCTGATAATTGTCTCCGACAATGCAGACCGCGGGCGTGTATTTCAAACTGCTCATTTTTGTCCCTTTCCGCCTTTTAGTATTTGCACATTCCAAAATATTCTATCACGTTTTCAATAAAATGTCAATACAAAAGGGTCACTGACAGAAATCTGTCAGTCACAGAACAGGGCAGGATGATAAAATATTTATGCAACGGCAAAAGCAAGAAAATTTGTTTTTCCAAAATATCTTGCCGCGAAAGCGGCAGAAAGGAGTTTTAAATGGAAATTTTGGTTGATGAATTTGCCTTGACACCAAAGAGGTTTATTGCGGGAACAAAGGGAAGCTACGGTTTTTGCACCATGCATTTCAAATTTGGACCCGAGTGGGAAGGCCTTGCCAAAAAGGTCACTTTTTATCCTATCGACGGGTCACCTGTCTATCTTTTGGTGTCGGAGGACAGGGTAGAGATACCTCAGGAGGTAATGAACTGTGCGGGTGTGAGCCGATACGTGGTCAGCGGTTGCAGGAACGAGGACGTGCTCATATCGATCACGGGCGAGGTGGACGTTCTCAATTCGCTGAGCCCCGACGGAAGTGAGGCGGAGGAGCCCACACCGTCACAGATGGAGCAGGTCATGACCATGATGCAGACGGCGGTGGACACGGCGCAGAGTGTACGGAATGATGCGGACAGCGGGGTCTTCAAGGGGGAAAAGGGAGACTCGGGCGAGCGAGGAGAAAAAGGAGAACAAGGCGACAAAGGCGAAAAAGGAGAAAAGGGCGATCAGGGAGAACCGGGCGAGGTGACTTTTCTCTATGCACGTGAGAATTTTGCCAATACCCTCAAGAGAACGGCCGTCGGCAGCGCTATCGCTATTACCGACGTTTCCCCGCTTGAGCATGAGATGGATGTAAAGGTGAGAGGCAAGAATGTTCTTCCTTACCCTTATCCTCTCGCACCTGATAAAAATCCCTACACCACGAATGGAATCACTTTTACTCCCAATGAGGATAGAAGTATTACAATTTCGGGTGTGGCTACAGGAACCGTTTATTATGCCTTATGGAATGCGAATTTGGGCAGCAGAAATATGGTTGGTTCTGCGAGTGGTGGAACAAACGGAGATTACGCATTTTCGCCTTTTGTGAACTACAGTGCCAGCAATAAAAATGTGTCGCTATATGTCGCAAACGGAACTGATTTGAGCACTCCTGTAACTGTTTATCCGCAGATTGAGAAAGGCACAACCGCAACAGCCTACGCTCCTTACATTGAAGAGATCAGCACAGTTAAGGTAAAGAAATTGGGAAAAAATATTCTTCCTTACCCATACACAAGAATGATCCCATTCACCACAAATGGAATCACTTTTACACCAAACGATGATAGAAGTATCACAATTTCGGGTGTGGCAACGGGAAACGCCTATTTTCAGCTATGGAATGCGGTATTAGGCGGTA
>JAFQKA010000049.1 GCA_017397175.1 Clostridia bacterium
CAACCAGCATCACGAAGCACAGCAGAAGGCTGAGTATTCGCATTTTCCTTTTCGTGTTCATAAATTCGTGCTCCTTTTCGGATTTTTTTGTTGCCATACAAGGGTCATATCGCAAACTCCAGATGTATGGCATCCGGGAGGATGATGTGTACTTTTCGTTCTGCCGAAAAGCGTGTGGTTCAAAACGCCAATATCAACCACAGCCTTTCTCATTGTCCGCCGCTTTTCGCAATATCTGCTTTTCGCAATTCGGGCAATACAGCGAGTCGGGTGCTAACACCGTATCTCATTCGGGACAGCACTTGTGCTGCCGTTTGTAACGGTCAAAGAGCGTTTCGCTTGATAACTGCTCTCCGCAATCAGGACAGTTACGGAATCTTGCATTGACCATCTTACCGCATTTTGGGCAGACCTTAGTCTTTTTCATAACATTCGGGCCGTAGCCGAAGTCTTCCATATTCCTGTATGTAATTGCTCAGTTGGGCTCATATCGAATCTCCTTTCCGTAATACACAAGCGGTTTGCCGCGTAAAAATTTTCTTCAAGATATTCTTATGACAAACCGCATTTTTACCTATCGATCCCCTTATACTCCGCCTTGACAGCCTCGTAGCTTTCAAGATTTCCAATGTCGTAGCGACTGCCGGGCATTTCCATGGCGTGTACCTCGGTCTGCGTACAGAGCCAGGCAATGTAGCTTCCGGGCGCGTCCGTACCGCAACCGCTGTCTATTCCCGATTGCACCAGCTTTGCGTCGCGTGCCGTATAGTAATAGAAAGGCGGACAGCACCAATTCGTTGCGGGCGTGGGCGACTTCTCGGTCATGGAGAGCACCTTGTCGTTTCCGTCAACATCAACGACGCCGCTCTTTAAGAGCTTCTTTGTTTCAGGCTCGTAGTAGCGCATGATGCAGGAGGTATTCTTTGCCTGCGCGTACGCCATAAACTTGGTGAGCGAGAAATCAAGTACGTTGTCACCTGCAATGACAAGCATGTCGTCGTCAAGACCCAGCTTGTCAATTGCAAACTGAATATCCTTTACGGCGCCAAGGCGAGTCTCGTTTGTGCTTGTTCCGTCATCAACTACGGTGATTTTCTGAGTCTTTGTCTTTGACCAGTTCTCAAAATGGCAGGCGAATTTGTGGTTTGAGATTACCACGTATTCGTCAACAGCACCTGCCGTGTCGATGTCGTCCACAAGCCAGTCGAGAATGGTCTTGTCTCCAACCTTGAGCAGGGGCTTGGGGAAGTTTTCGGTCAAAGGATAAAGTCTTGTGGCATATCCTGCCGCCAAAATTAAGCATTTCATAGTTGCACCTCACTCACTTCAGCTTGACACCGTCTGCGCTGACGCAGATGTGTACCGAATATTTGCCTTCAAGGTGGGGGAATATTTTTAGATATTCTCTTGTGACACTTTCCTTGATGCTTTCCTCGTAAGCGGGATCAATGAGGGCCATACAGCAGCCCTTGAAGCCGGCACCCGAGAATCGTCCGCCGTAGATTCCCTCGGTCTTAGTCATGATTTCATATAGTGCTTTCAACTCGGGGGAACCCGTTTCCCAGTTGTGAATGGAGCTGTAACCGCTTTCAAATGAAAGGCGTCCGTATTCCTCAATATCTCCACGTCGCCAAGCCTCAGCACCGCGCTCAACACGGTCAAACTCTGTGTACCAGTGCTCGGCGCGCTTTCTCCAGTTTTCGGGGAGCTTGTCTTTGTACTGCTCGTAGACCTCGCGGGGAACGTCGCGCAGGTTCGTCTCCTCAAACTTGCCGTATTCCATGCCGGCATATGCCTTGAGGGCGTATGCGGCGCTTCTGCACTCGTCAACTCGCATATTAAATGCCGAGCCTGCAAGACTGCGTTCAAGACCGCTGAAGAAAATAGCGATCTTGTAGGGCTTCATATCGGGATGCTGGGGAATAAGCTCGTAGCTGTCGTCCTTTGTGTCAAGGTAGAGGAGGTGATCCTTTCTGCAATATACCTCGCAGGACTGGTCAAGCTTGCCGCAGGCAACGCCAACGTACTTGTTCTCTGCCTCCTTTGAGATGTTGATAAGTTCGGCAGGAGTCAGACTAATGCCATTCATGTCGCAAAGCGCAGACAGGAAGGTGATTATCACCGCAGCGGAGGACGAAAGTCCCCCGATGGGAAGCTCGCCCGAGATGACCGCGCAAAGACCGCGGCGCAGAGGATATCTGCGGTTTAATGCGATGGTAGCGCCGCGCAGATGGTCTGCCCAGTCGTTTTCCTTGGTTTTCGGAGTGGCCTCCACGTGCCATTGTGCCCGCTTGTCAAACTGAAGCGACTGAATCTCAATAACGCCGTTTTCCTTTGGACCGTAAGCTATATGGATTCCCTTGTCGATAGCAAAGCCGGTTATTTTGCCCAGCTGATGGTCGCTGTGAGCGCCGAGAGGGCACACGCGATAAGGGGTGAACGCCGTATGCTCGGGCGCTTTTTTGTATATCTGTTCAAATCTTTCGGCTGCAGTCATTACAGTCTCCTTTATACTTTATAGAACTCTTTGTACCACTCGGCGAACTTTCTCAAGCCCTCGCGCAGAGAGGTTGAGGGCTTGAAGCCAAAGTCCCGCTCAAGTGCGGACACGTCCGCATAGGTAATCGGAACGTCGCCGGGCTGCATGGGAACGAGCTTTTTGTGTGCCTCAAAGTCATAATCTTCAGGGAGTACCTTTGCACGCAAAAGCTCCTCTTGCAGAATTGTCACGAAATCCAGCAGATTTTCGGGATTGTTGTTTCCGATATTGTAAACGCGGTAGGGAGGCAGGGGAAGACCGTCCTCGCCGTCCTGCTTTTCGGGGGCGTTCTGCATTACGTGCTTTACACCCGTTACGATGTCGTCAACATATGTAAAATCGCGCTTGCAGTTTCCGTAGTTAAAGATCTCGATGGTCTGACCCTTCAGCAGCTTGTTTGTAAATCCGAAATAAGCCATGTCGGGACGTCCCGCAGGACCGTAAACGGTAAAGAAACGCAGTCCCGTGGAAGGAATATTGTAGAGCTTTGAATAGGCGTGAGCCATCAGCTCGTTGGATTTCTTTGTTGCCGCATAGAGCGAAACTGGATTGTCCACCTTGTCGTCGGTAGAGTAAGGGATCTTCTTGTTTGTACCGTAGACCGAAGATGAGGACGCATAGACAAGGTGCTCTACGGGGTGGGCGGTCTTCATCGTTGCACGGCACGCCTCTAAAATGTTGTAAAAGCCTATGATGTTGGATTCAATATACACGTCGGGGTTGGTTATGCTGTAACGCACACCTGCCTGAGCGGCAAGATTTACTACAACGTCAAAGTTATATTCGTCAAAAAGTCTGTCGATCAGTTCTCTGTCGGCAATGTTGCCCCGAACAAAGATCCAGGAGCTGTCGGTGTGCTCTGCGGAGAGCTTTTCGATCTCGCCGAGACGGTAATCCTTGATTGACACGTCGTAGTAGTCGTTCATATTGTCAAGACCAACGATCATGATCTGCGGCACAGTGCGAAGAAGCTCCGTTACAAGGTTTGAGCCGATGAATCCGGCCGCACCGGTTATAAGAACTGTTTTATTTTCTAAGTTAATATTGGCTTGAAGCATTATTTTCTGTCCCCGTACATTTTTTCATAATAATTTTGATATTCGCCCGAAATGATAGTCTCCCACCATTCTTTGTTTTCAAGATACCAGGTGATCGTTTTGTCGATACCGTCGGCAAACTTTGTTTCGGGCAGCCAACCAAGCTCGGAGTGTATCTTTGTTGGATCAATAGCGTAACGCATATCATGTCCCTTGCGGTCGGCAACGTATGTAATAAGCGACTCGGGCTTGCCAAGCTTTTTGCAGATGAGCTTTACGATGTCGATGTTCGCCATTTCGTTGTGACCGCCCACGTTGTAGACCTCACCTACGCGTCCGCGGTGAATGATAAGATCAATGGCCTTGCAGTGATCCTCGACGTAAAGCCAATCGCGGACGTTTTCACCCTTACCGTAAACGGGCAGAGGCTTGTCGTTCAGCGCGTTGGCGATCATAAGAGGTATCAGCTTTTCGGGGAAGTGGTAAGGACCGTAGTTGTTTGAGCAACGGCTGATAGACACGGGCAGTCCAAAGGTGCGATGGTATGCCAGGACCAGCAGATCGGCACCTGCCTTTGATGACGAGTAGGGACTGCTTGTGTGAATTGGGGTTTCCTCGGTAAAGAAAAGATCGGGACGGTCGAGCGGAAGATCGCCGTATACCTCGTCGGTGGATACCTGATGGTATCTGTCGATTCCATACTTGCGACAGGCGTCCATGAGCACCTGTGTGCCCAGAATGTTCGTCTGCAAGAAGACCTCAGGATTCTCTATTGAACGGTCAACGTGGCTTTCTGCCGCAAAGTTGACCACAATATTGGGCTTTTCCTCTTCAAATAGCTTATATACAGCCTCTCGGTCGCAAATATCCTCTTTTACAAAGCGGAAATTGGGCTTGTCCATAACGGACTTCAGTGTGGACAGGTTTCCCGCATACGTAAGCTTGTCCAAGCATACAATACGGTAATCAGGGTGCTTATCGAGCATATGGAAAATAAAGTTTGATCCGATAAATCCGGCTCCGCCGGTTACAATGATCGTCATTCTTTTGTCTCCTCTTCATAAACGAAATTACAGTCGCTGTCATCAAGCAAGGGAGCATTCATATCCTTTGCACTCAAAAATTCCTCCTTGATATCCCCCCAATCAATATTGATGGTGGGGTCGTCAAAGCGGATTCCGCGGTCACATTCACGGCTGTAAAGATTGTCTACCTTGTAGCAAAATTCAACGTTTTCGGTTAGGGTCTTGAAGCCGTGACCGAATCCGCGAGGAATGAGCAGCATTCTCTTGTTTTCAGCAGACAGTTCAACCGCAACCCACTTTTTATAAGTGGGACTGCCTTTACGCAGGTCTACGGCTACGTCCATTACAGCACCCTGAATTACTCTGACCAGCTTTGTTTGGCTCATAGGCGCGTTCTGAAAATGAACGCCGCGGAGCGCGCCTTTCTGTGCTGTAAACGACTGATTGTCCTGAACGAAATTGAAGTTGAGTCCAATATCCTCGAAATTCTTTGTAGACCACGTTTCCATAAAGTATCCGCGATGATCTCCGAACACCTGGGGCTCGATTATGTACACACCGGGAATGGCAGTTTCAATCTTTTTCATTTTTGACCTCTCAGTAGACAAATTTGCCTTCGGCAACGTTTTTCAGATGCTCGCCGTAAGGACTTTTTCCGTAGCGCTCGGCAGATTCCAGAAACTTTTCGCGGTCGATCCAACCGTTTTTGTAAGCGATCTCCTCGGGTGCAGAGATCTTGATACCCTGTCTCTTTTCGATCATCTGAACAAAATCTGCAGCTTCGAGAAGGCTGTCCATTGTACCTGTGTCAAGCCAAGCAAAGCCGCGTCCGAGAAGCTGAACATTAAGTCTTTCTTCCTTCAGATACATATCGTTGAGCGTTGTGATCTCCAACTCTCCGCGGGGAGAGGGTTTTACTCTCTTTGCCATGTCGGATACCCCATTGGGATAGAAGTAAAGGCCCGTGATGCAGTAGTTGCTCTTTGGATTTGCGGGCTTTTCCTCGACAGAAAGGACTTTTCCGTTCTCGTCAAACTCCACAATGCCAAAGCGTTCGGGGTCGTTTACGTAGTAACCGAAAATGGTCGCCTTGCCATTCTGTGCGTTTTCGGCTGCACACCGAAGCAGCTTTCCGAATCCGTTACCGTAGAAGATGTTGTCTCCAAGCACCATTGCACCCGCCTCGCCACCGAGAAATTCTTCGCCGATGATAAATGCCTGTGCCAGGCCGTCGGGGCTGGGCTGGACCGCATAGGAAAGAGAAATTCCGAACTGAGAGCCGTCCCCAAGAAGCGATTCAAAGCGAGGGGTATCAACAGGGGTGGAAATGATCAGTATTTCCCGAATTCCCGCAAGCATAAGCGTGGAAAGCGGATAGTATATCATAGGTTTGTCGTAAACGGGTAAGAGCTGTTTTGACGTGACCATAGTCAGAGGATAAAGACGCGTTCCCGCGCCCCCCGCAAGAATGATACCTTTCATGATCTTGTCTCCGATCTTTATGAATTAGCAGTAAAGTTTTCCGAACTCGCGGATCTTTTCCACGACCTTCTCTATGTCTGCCTGACTTAAGCTCTGGTGCATGGGCAGGCAAAGCGTATTATCTGCAGCATAATCTGCGCCGGGGAATATTCCGGTAACGCCGTATCCGGGAACTCTGTGGAGAGGATAGTAGCGGTATGTTGTGTAAATATCGTTGTCTCTCAGGAACTTTGCAAGCTGATCTCTCATACCGTTCTTTGTCTGAACGTGGTAGAAATAGTAGCTGCTTGTGCAGCCTTCTTCTATAGGGAGAGGAAGATCCAGCCATTCAAGATCGCCCAGTGATTCATTGTAAAACTCGTGAACGGCGGCGCGCTTTGCCATGTAAGAGGGGAGCTTCTTATATTGCTCAAGGGCGATAGCGGCGGTGACGTCATTCATGATAGCACGGTGTCCAAAGCAGGAGATATCAAACTCCCACCATTTCTGCGCTACGCTGTTTTCGTATCCGCTCTTTGTCTGAAGACCGAAATAAAGCCACTTTTCAGCGCGCTCGCGAAGCTCGGGATCGCGGAAGTGGAGCATTGCACCGTCGCCGCAAACAAGTATCTTCATGGCATCGAAGGACCACATTCCCATATCGCCGAATGTACCCAGAGCCTTGCCCTTGTAAGACGAGCAAACGCCTGCTGCGCAGTCCTCGATGACCTTGAGCTTGTATGTGTCTGCAAGGTCCATGATCTTATCCATGTCGCAAGCGATGCCGCCGAAGTGCAGCAGAAGGATCGCCTTGGTCTTGGGCGTGATCACGCGCTCAATATCCTCTGCCGTGGCGTTGAGAGAACGGCGGTCTACGTCGCACAATACCATTTTTGAGCCGTTCGCGCAGACCGCATTACCTGCGCCCACAAAGCTTACCGTAGGCAAAATTACCTCATCATCGGGCTTGATGTCGCAAAGGTGCATAGAGGAAAACAAGCCCTCGCTGCAGCAGTTGGTGCTGAGCACTCTGTCCTTGGTGGAACCCAGGTGCTCCGCATATGTAGCTTCGAATTCGCTGACGAGCTTTCCTTTGCCTATCCAGTTGGAAGCAAAAACCTGCTCTAATCTTTCAAGCTCTTCTTTACCCAACGTGGGCTGAAATACGTTGATCATTTTATAAAATCTCCTTTATATTGTTTCTGATATAAGATTATCCATGACCTCTTGAGACAAATGCTTTGCAAGCTCACGGATAGCTGTCTCATATTGATTCTCATAATTCAGAATGGTTTCGCTGCGAAGCATCTTGAATCCGAGGGACGAATAGATCTTGATAGCAGCATAGCTCCAGGGCTGAGTATGAAGATAAACGGGGTAAGCGTCAAGCTCGTGGAACGTCTGAAGCAGCTTTTGAACCAGAGATCTTCCTATTCCGAGTCCCTGAAATTTTGGTGAGGTAACGAGCCAATGTACCGTGGATATGGTGCTCTCTCCGCTGCGGTCAAACCAGGCGATAACCATACCTGCGGGCGTGCCGTCCTTGTCCTCCACACAAATAAGGCGTTTCTTCAGTTCCTCGGGGTTTGAAAGGTATTTCCGTTTGAAATACGCCACGGCATTGTCGTAGGTGTCGAAATCCTCAATTTCGATCTCGAGCCCTGCCCAGACGTGTTCATCACCTTCCTTGTAGCCTCTGAAGCGGAAGCCATCGGGGAGCGAGATTGGCGTTTGACGGTACTCGTCGCAACGCATAAGAATATTCATATACGGAATCGATTTGTCGATCTTCATAGTTGTGCCAACTCTCTTTCGATAAGCTCAAGCATTCTTATGGGAGAATACTCGTCTTGGTAGTTATAGTTAACCCGAGAGTCGTCTTTTATAAACGACGTGTCGATCTCATCGGGCGAGGAGTATAGTTGAATAAATTCGGGGTTGTAGAATTTCGTTTCCGATACTCTTTTGTTGTCTGTTATAAGGAGCTTGTTGTAACACAGCGCCTCGAAGAAACGGGAGGTGTATCCGTCCGACCCCCCCTGGGTTACCTCAAGAAGGCACCTTGAATTTTTCGTGCGGTAAAGCATTTCGCGGTAGCTCATGGGCCTGTCCGCATACACTATGTCCGTATTCGGCAGTCTCTTTTCCGCCGGAACGCCCGTAATATAGAAGTCGCACTTGAGACCCGCCTCGGTGAACAGCTTATACGCCTTGTGCAGGGTATCCAGACGGTCCTTGGCAAGACCGACGAACATCACGTCAGACAAAGG
>JAFQKA010000050.1 GCA_017397175.1 Clostridia bacterium
CGCCCTCGCTGCCACCCGCAAGAACACCATCTTCACCAATGTTGTTCAGAATCTGGACGACAACACCGTGTGGTGGGAAAAGCTGGATAAGAATCCTCCCAAGAACGCTCTCAACTGGAAGGGCGAGAAGTGGGATTATACAAAGTACGACAAGGCTGACAAGGTCAACACCTCCGGCGCTCACCCCAACTCCCGCTTCACCGCAATGGCTACAAACTGCCCCTGCATCTCTTCCGAGTTCAACACTCTCAAGGGCGTTCCGCTCTCCGCTATCATCTTCGGCGGCCGTCGCGCAAAGACTGCTCCCCTGGTTTACGAATCTCGCAGCTGGCAGCACGGTACCTTCGTTGGTTCTATCATGGCTTCCGAGACGACCGCAGCAGCTTCCGGTGCAGTAGGCGTTGTTCGTCGTGACCCCATGGCTATGCGTCCCTTCGTTGGTTACAACATGGGTGACTACTTCCGTCACTGGCTCGACATGGGCAAGAAGATCCCCAACGCTCCCAAGATCTTCCACGTTAACTGGTTCCGCACCGACGCTGACGGCAACTTCATCTGGCCCGGCTTTGGTGACAACATGAGAGTTCTTATGTGGATCCTGGCTCGTTGCGAGGGCAAGGTTGACGCTGTTGAAACTCCTATCGGATTCGTTCCCAAGGCTGAGGATATCAACATCGAAGAGCTTGAGGGTGTTACGGTTGACACTATCCGCGAGCTTCTCACCATCGACCGCGAGTCATGGCTTGAGGACGTTGCAAACATCAAGGAATTCTACGCACAGGTTGGTGAAAGAGTTCCCGCTGAGCTTTATGACGAGCTTGCAACTCTTGAAGCAAATCTCAAGAAGTAATTTTAAATTTTTTATACGCGCGCAGAAAAGATTTTTCTGCGCGCGTTTTAATATTAAATACTGTTTTTGTACCAAAACTATTGATTTTTAGATATAAATGTGATATAATTCATTAAATATACATCGAAAGAGAGGAACGAGCCTTGGCAAATGACAAAAAAAGGATATTTGCCGTGGTTGGCCCAACCGCCGGCGGTAAAACCGCTCTCGCCATAGAGCTTGCAAAAAGACTTGACGGTGAGGTGATTTCCTGCGATTCGATGCAGATATACAGGGGCATGGATATCGGTACCGCAAAGCCTTCAAATGAAGAAATGCAAGGCGTTACACATCATATGCTTGACGTTGCCGATCCGCGCCTTACGTTCAGCTCCGAGGACTATTCCCTTCTGGCGGAAAAATGTATTGACGATATTATTTCCCGAGGCAAAACACCGATTTTTTGCGGCGGCACGGGACTTTATCTCGACTGCGTGCTCCGAGGTGTCCGAGACGACGGTGCAAACGAGGATCCGCAATTCCGCGCTGAAATGGAAAGCCTGGCGGCTATGTACGGAAACGGATACGTTCACGCAAGGTTGGCGGAGATCGACCCCGAAGCGGCACAAGCGATTCACGAAAACAACCTTAAAAGAGTTATCCGCGCACTTGAAGTCTATCACATGACCGGCAAGACAAAAACCGAGCTTGACAGAATTTCAAGGACTGCCGAATCAAAATACGAGGCGAAGATCATTTATCTTTGCTTCAATTCCCGGGAGCTTCTGTACGAAAGAATAAATCGACGGGTCGATATAATGCTTGAAAACGGACTTGAAAAAGAAGTTCGGAAACTTTATGAAAGCGGCGCGCTTTGCGGCGATACCACCGCAGGACAAGCCATCGGATACAAGGAAATGCTTAAATATATTGAGGGACAAATAACCTTATCCGAAGCGGCAGACGAGATAAAGCAAAATTCAAGAAGATATGCAAAACGTCAGCTTACATGGTTTGGCGCAAAGGAAGGATTTTACAAGCTGTACGTCGATGATGAAAAAGGCATAAGAGATCTTCGCTGTATAGCAGACGAAGCAGAAAAATATTTGATTTAAAGGAGGGATTCAATGGACACGGCTTATCTTAAAAAAGTTGCAGTAACGCTTGTGTTTGTTGTCATTTCCCTGTTCTTCATCTTTTACATCGGATACCATATTTACAACGGTTTTTCTACCGACATAACCACGGTCATAGCAGAAAAGAAAACCTATCACGCATCGCTTACCGCAGACGGTTTTATTTTCAGAGATGAGACCTGCCTGACCTCTCAGTATTCGGGAACGGTAAATTATACCGTCAAAAACGGAGAAAAGATCGCCGTGGGTACCGCTGTGGCTCAGTCTTTTGCCGACAGTTCGGGATATTCTGCGGGTATTGAAATATCGGAGATAGAAAAGACAATCTCCCTTCTTGAATCCTGCATTCGCGAAACGGGTACCGACGGTGATATTTCGACTATAAGTCGGAAAATTTCCGATTCCTATCTGCTTATCTTATCAAGACTTGAGGAAGGACGGGTCGATTTTGCGCTTAGCTCTACCGACGACCTTTTGGCCGGGCTTACCAAGAAGGATATTATTACAGGAGAAGCGGTAGGGCTCGATAAGACTGTTCAGAGCCTGCTGGCAAGGAAAAACTCCCTTCAAAGCAGTATTTCGGGCAGATATGAGACCGTCGTGTCCGACAACAGCGGATATTTCTTCAGCGAAACGGACGGATTTGAAGAGCTGTTCTCTCCCGAAAAAATACTGAATGCAACTGTCTCCGAAATATTTGATCTTGTGGACCGGGTCAAAAAGCCTGCCGGAAGTGAAAACTCCGTAGGAAAGATCGTTTCGGGATACAGATGGAATATGGCTGTTCCGCTCAAAGAAAAGTCTGAGCATGATTTTGAAGTGGGACGGACGTATGACGTCGTTATGCCGGGGAACTTCAACATGGAGATCAAAATGCGGCTGGACAAGATAGTCACCGAACGAACCTCCGACAGAACAGTGCTGATCTTTTCCTGCGGCGAACTTCCCGAAAACTTCAATTTCAAGCGCTCGCAAACAGTCACCGTGCAGACAGGTGAGACACAGGGCTTCAGAATTCCCTCCACTGCTCTGCGCGTGCTCGACGGCATAAAAGGCGTTTATACCCTTGACGGAAGCACCGTAAAATTCAAGCGCATACACATCATTCAGGACGACACGGACGGATATTACGTTGCCTCCTGCGAGGATTTTGAAAACGCGCCCGGTGCCGATAAATACGGATATCTGAAGCTGTACGACTCTATCATCGTTTCGGGCAAGGATATCAAGGATGGAATGGTATTTTATTGATGGACAAGCGAAATTTTGATTATATAGACAAAAATCTCGCGGAGATCCGCGAAAAAATAAATAATGCGGCAAAATTCTCGGAATTTGATATTTCTCCCGTCATGATCGCGGCCGTAAAATATGCCGACGGTGAGGAGATAAAGTATCTGACCGAAAACGCGGGGGTTACCGATATCGGTGAAAATCGAGTTCAGCAGTTGCTTGAACACCTGGATTTTATTGACACCGAAAAGGTAAATCTGCACTTTATCGGCTCACTTCAGACCAACAAGGTCAAATACATAATCGACAAGGTCTGTCTGATACACTCGGTTGATTCACTCAAGCTCGCCGCCGAAATTGACAAGCAAGCCAAAAAACACGGTATCATAATGGACGTTTTGGCAGAGATAAACAGCGGACGAGAGGAAAACAAGAGCGGAGTCCTGCCCGAGGATGCAAAGCAGTTTTGCCTCGAATTACAAAAATTTGACTCGATAAATCTCCGCGGATTTATGACAATGGCGCCGAAATGTGAAAATAAATCAAATTATTTTAAATATTTTGAAGAAACTTGCAAACTTGTTCTTGACATTTGGCGAATTTTAAGTCATAATAATAGTGAGATGATTTTATCTATGGGTATGAGCGAAAGTTTTGAGGAAGCGATCCTCAGCGGAGCTACCCATGTTCGGATCGGTCGCTCAATTTTTAAAAAATAAAATTACATATAATCTTGGAGGATTAAAAAATGGGAATGCTTGATAAGTTCAGAAAGAACAACGCAAACAACTACAACGACGGTTACGACGACTACTACGCTCCCGAAGGTGAAGAAAACTACGACGATTACGCCGCTCCCGCACAGGACGACGTACAGGCAGAGCCTGCACAGGCGTACAATCCCGCACCTGCTTTCGGCTACCAGACAGCGGCTCCCGCTACTGCCGGAGTTTCCCTCAACGGCGCAGCTATCGAACTGAAAGTCGTTAAGCCCACAGAGTTCAAGGACGGCACATCTATCGCCGAGCACCTGCTCTGCAAGCGCACGGTAGTTCTTAACCTTGAAGAGGCTGATAAGGATACTCAGAGAAGACTTATCGACTTCCTCTTCGGTGTTGCTTACTCTATCGGCGGCGAGATCAAGAAGGTTGCAAACAACGCTTACGTTATCACTCCTCAGAACGTTGCGATCTCCAACGATACCGCAAATACTGAAGCAGCAGAAACAAACGAGGCCGCTCCCGCACCCCAGGCCGGCTACTACGGTTACTGATACCGAGCTCTAAGCCCCGGTTTTTCGAGGGGTAAAATAAAACGACAGCTGCAACGGTAATTCTTTGTTGCTGTCGTTTTTACTTTTGAACGGATAAAAGAGAAAGGAACGGCCCCGAATGGAAGAATTCGTATATGTTTTTACAAGCCTTGTGAACTGTTTTCTTCAGGCTTTGCAATTTTGTATGCTTATTCGTGCTGTCCTTTCCTGGTTCCCTCTTGACGACAGCAATAAATTTCTGATCTTTATTGAATCTGTTACCGAGCCTGTCATATTCCCCATAAGAGCAATTTTTGACAGGATACCGTTTCTGGCAAACTTTCCGATCGATCTGTCTTTTCTTGTAGCTTATATTTTGCTCAGCGTTGTTTCGGGTCTTCTTGGCGGTGGAATCGCATGAATGATTTTTCATACCTGTTTTCCCGTGCTGACGATCTTCTCAACGCCTGCAATAAAGGATACGTTACAAGCACACCGTTTTTGACTCCCGGTGAACACAGAGTCCTTTGCGAGAGGCTTGTACTTAGAGGCGCAAACAACCGTTTTTTCAGCTTCGGCGGATATGAAGGGGCTGAGCGGAATTGTGTTTTCTTTGTTCCGGATTTTTACGAATCGTTTGTAGATTTTTCGGATGGCAAGAGTGCATTGGTGCAATATTGCATGGAAGACGTGATGGATAAGATCGCCGCAGCCAAGATCTGCGGAAGCGGATACATAAAGCTGACGCACAGAGATTATCTCGGTGCTCTGCTCAATATGGGCATTGATCGGGACACGTTGGGCGATATTTGCCCGCTTGACGATTATTCCTGCGTTATATTCATGCAAAGAAGTGTTCTCGATTTTCTCTTGACAAGCCTTGAAAAGATCGGTTCGGACAAGGTGAAGATCACCGATTACCAAGATCTTTCGGATTTCACTTACGAGAAAAAGACCGTTCCGCTATCGGACACGGTAGCATCGCCTCGTCTTGACAGTGTTGTTTCCGCGCTGACAAAAGAAAGTCGCGAAAAAGCAAAAAATCTCATTCTGTCGGAGCTTGTGGAGCTGAATTATCTGCCCTGCATCAAAACAGATATGAAGGTTGAAGCAGGCGACACGGTATCGGTCAGAGGACATGGAAAATTTATCGTAAAAGACATAAGCGATCAAACAAAAAAAGGCAGACTTTGGCTAAGAGCCGAAAAATATGTTTAAATAGGAGGCAGTATGGGAATTTATTTTGAAAGAAATTTCAACAAAGCACTTCGCGGATACAACACCGAAGAGGTTGACGCTGCCCTCGATGCCATAGTTATCCATTGCGAGGAGCTTGAGAGTGCAAACCGCGAGTTTGCAGAGGAAAACAACCGTCTGATCGACGATAATTCTTATCTCAAAGACGAAAACGAGCATCTCAGACAAAAGCTTACCGAATGCTCCGAAAAGTTGGAAAAGATCGAAGAAACCTACAACTCTTACCGTCAAAAGTACGGCGAAGCAAAGGATATGATCGAGCGCGCAAAAAAGAGCTCGTTCGACATAATAACAGAGGCAAACGAAAAGGCTCAACAAATCAACCTTGACGCTCAAAAGCAAGGAGAGGACATGATTGCACAGGCAAAGGCCGAAAAGAGTGCTGTTGTTGCCGATTTTGACGCAAAAATCTTTGAAAAGAATGCTCTTTTGACCCGTCTTGACGAGGATTTTGCCGCTTTTAAAAATTCGATTCGTGAAGATATTGCCGTTATTTTGGCAAAACTTGAAATGAAAGACGTAAAGCCCGCGGAATTTGTGTCCGAGCGTGAAGAGGTTATACCAAAAATCCAAGAGCCTCAGACACTCCCGACAGAGGAATTTCCAGAGGAAGAAAATATACCTCTCGCAGAAAATATCGAAGATATCTCTGCCGAGGATGAGCCCCCGGCAATATCCGAGATACCGATAATCCCCTTCCCGCCCGTAATAAACGAGGTCAAACGCCCCGAAAGCGAATTTTCCAAGATAAAAAATACCCTTGAGGGTATCAATGATAAAGTAAAAAACAACAAATCTACACCATATATAAACTAAGGAGACTACGACCATGCCAAAGGACTATACAAGTACCTTGAACTTGCCCCAAACAAGCTTTTCGATGAGAGCTAATCTGCCTCAGAGAGAGCCTGACACAATCAAATACTGGCAAGACATCAAGCTTTACGACAAAATGCTTGAGCAGAATAAGGACAAAAAGCCTTTTATTCTTCACGACGGACCTCCCTTCTCGAATAACAACATTCACATGGGAACCGCCATGAACAAGATCTTAAAGGATTTTATCAACAAATCCAAGCACATGATGGGTTACCACGTACCCTTTACCCCCGGTTGGGACAACCACGGTATGCCTATCGAGAGTGCTATCATAAAGAAGAACAAGCTGGACCGCAAGAAAATGTCTATCCCCGAGTTCAGAACCGCTTGTCACGAGTTCGCTCAGCACTTCGTTGAGGTTCAGCGCGACCAGTTCGTTCGTCTCGGTGTAAACGCAGACTGGGAAAACCCCTATCTGACTATGAAGCCCGAGTTCGAGGCACTTGAGGTCAAGGTATTCGGCGAGATGTACAAGAAGGGCTATATCTACAAAGGTCTCAAGCCCGTTTACTGGTGTCCTCACGACGAAACGGCTCTTGCTGAGGCGGAGATCGAGTACAAGGACATTAACTGTAAGTCTATCTACGTTAAGTTCAATCTTATCGACGATGCCGGCAAGCTGTCCGACGTTTGCGATATGAAGAAGACTTACTTCATTATCTGGACAACAACTACCTGGACCCTGCCCGGCAACCTTGCCATCGCTCTGCACCCTTATGAGCAGTACGCTGTTATCAAGGCTTCCGACGGAAATTACTATATTACAGCCGAAGCTCTTGCAAACAAGACAATGGCCGCAGGCGGTATTGAAAGCTTTGAGATCGTAAAGACACTGCGTGGCTCTGAGTTTGAGTATATGAAGGCTCAGCACCCCTTCCTTGACCGCGAATCTCTCGTTGTAAACGCTGATTACGTTACAATGGAAAGCGGAACAGGTCTCGTTCACATCGCTCCCGGTTTCGGTGCTGAGGACTATCTTGTAGGCCGCCGCTACAACATGAACATTATCGTCCCCGTTGACGACAGAGGCTATCAGACCGAGGACGCAGGTCAGTACGCGGGACTCTTCTACGAAAAGTCCAACGATATTATTTTCAACGACATGGTCGAGAACGGAGTGCTTTTTGCCTCCGAGGACATCACCCACCAGTATCCTCATTGCTGGAGATGTAAGAATCCCATTATCTTCCGCGCAACTCCTCAGTGGTTCTGCTCGGTTGACGCTTTCAAGGACGAGGCGGCTGCCGCTTGCGAAAAGGTCGATTGGCTCCCTGCATGGGGTGGCGACAGAATCATCTCCATGGTTCGTGAAAGAGCCGATTGGTGTATTTCCAGACAGAGACATTGGGGTCTCCCAATTCCCGTATTCTACTGCGAGGACTGCAAGAAGCCCGTTTGCACCCCCGAAACTATCGAAAAGGTTTCCGCAATATTCGGTGCCGAAGGCTCCAACGCTTGGTATTTAAAGAGTGCCGCTGAGCTTCTCCCCGATGGCTTTAAGTGTCCTCACTGCGGCGGTGTTCATTTCACCACCGAAACCGACACTCTTGACGGTTGGTTTGACTCGGGATCCACTCACTTCAGCGTTCTCGATGACAAGACCTGGCCCGCTGACCTTTACCTTGAAGGTGCAGACCAGTACAGAGGTTGGTTCCAGTCTTCCCTGCTCACAGCTGTTGGTGCAAAGGGCGCAGGCGCTCCATACAAGCAGGTTCTTACCCACGGTTGGGTAGTTGACGGAGAAGGCAAGGCGATGCACAAGTCTCTTGGCAACTCCATTGCTCCCGAAGAGGTTATCGTTAAGTACGGTGCGGATCTTGTTCGTCTCTGGGTTGCTTCCAGCGACTATCAGGTTGACGTGCGCGTTTCCGACAACATTTTCAAGCAGCTCTCCGAAACTTACAGAAAGATAAGAAACACCTCCAGAATCATCATGGCTAACCTTGGTGATCCGGCTACAGATTTCAATCCCGACAAGGATATGGTAAGCGTTGATCGTCTCTACGAGATCGACCGTTGGGCACTTGCAAATCTTAACCGTCTCGTTGAAACCTGCAGAAAGGCATACGACGAGTATTCCTTCCACACGGTTTACCACGAGGTCAACAAGTTCTGCACCATCACGCTTTCAAAGCTCTATATCGACATTACCAAGGACAGAGTTTACGTAGACAAGAAGGATTCCGAGGGCAGACGTGCGGCTCAGACCACAATGTATATCATTCTCTCTGCTCTTACACGTCTTATTGCTCCTATGCTCTCCTTCACGGCAGAAGAGATCTGGAAGGCAATGCCTCACGTTGCAAGCGACGTAAAGGAAAGCATCTTCCTCAATCCTATGCCCGAGGTCAACGCAGAATATGAATTCGACGGTGAGGATCGTTGGAACAAGCTCTTTGATCTGCGCGACAGCGTTATGAAGGGTCTTGAGATCGCGAGAGCCGACAAGCTCATCGGTAAGTCCCTTGATGCAAAGCTCACCATCTACGCAAAGGGTGAAGCATACAAGACGCTTGCTGACTTTGCTGACGAGCTCAAGACGGTATTCATCGTCTCCGGTGTTACTCTTCTTGACACGGATGCTCCCGCTGACGCGTTCTGCGAGGAAGAATCCGAGATCGCAGTTAAGGTCGAGGCAGCGGACGGTGAAAAGTGCGACCGTTGCTGGGCTTATTTCACCGATTGCGAGACAACAGAGGACGGACACATTTGTCCTCGTTGCAAGAAGATCGTTGAATCTCTCTAAATAATAAACGCGGGGTTTCCGTCATATCGGAAGCCCCGCATTTTGAAAACAGAATTGGCGTGAAAAAAAGCAATGATAAACCACTCTCTCAGCTATTTCACGCATGAAACACTTTGCAAAATGGGTCTCAAACTCATTTTGTAAGTGATTCTCCTAATTTTTGTGCCACCGCATGGCGGCGGAATGGAGTTAATATGTTATTTTGGATTTTAATTTGTGCAGTTGTGGTGATCCTTGATCAGATCACGAAATGGCTGGCAGTTAAATATCTGATTCCTATCGGAACCCTTCCCATCATCAAGGATGCTTTGCACCTGACCTACGTTGAAAATCCCGGCGCAGCTTTCGGAATGATGAAAAACAGCCGTTGGATATTTCTTGTGATTTCTTTTGTCGCAATTATCGGTATCATTATTTATCTTATAAAATTTGCTCCGAAAAACAGACTTTGTCAGCTTTCTTTAGCTTTTATCTTAGGCGGTGGGATCGGAAATATGATAGACCGCTTAGCGCTCGGTTACGTGGTGGACTTCATTGATTTCAGACTGATAAATTTTGCCGTTTTCAATGTTGCCGATTCCTTTGTTTGCGTCGGCGCGGCACTGCTGATCGTTTACGTTCTTTTTATTGATGGAAAAGAAAATAAAAAATCCGAGGTCGAAAAAAATGGATGATTTCGTTACATTAACGGCTTTGGAAGAGGACAACGGTAAGCGGATCGACGTTTTTTTGTCCGAAAGGCTTGAAATATCCCGTTCAGCCGCCGCAAAACTTATTGAGAGCGGAAATGTTGAATCAAACAGGAAAGCGATAGCAAAAAACCTAAAGATCAAGGAAAACGAGATTTTTGAGGTCACCCTTCCCGAGCCCGTTCCCTCGGAGGCGATTCCGCAAAATATTCCCCTTGAAATTATTTATGAAGATAATGACTTGCTTGTTGTAAACAAACCAAAAGGCATGGTGGTACACCCCGCGGCAGGAAATCCCGACGGAACGCTTGTAAACGCCCTGCTCTATCACTGCGGTGAATCACTTTCGGGAATCGGCGGCGTTATTCGCCCAGGTATCGTTCACCGAATCGACAAAGATACAAGCGGACTTTTGGTCATTGCCAAAAACGACGAAACCCATCTTGCACTTTCCGAGCAGATGAAGACACACACGGTCAGCCGCGTATATCACGCTGTTGTTTGCGGAAATCTGAAAAATGACTTGGGAACTATAAACGCGCCTATTGGCAGAAGCCCCTCCGACCGCAAAAAAATGGCTGTTTTGCGCGATCCAAGCGCCCACGCCCGTGAGGCTATTACTCATTACGAGGTCATTGCTCGTTTTGATGGCTTCACTTACGTCAAATGCATTCTTGAGACAGGCAGAACACACCAGATAAGAGTTCATATGGCAAGCATAGGGCACCCTTTGGCAGGAGACACGGTCTACGGCGGCGGTCACACGAAATTTGAGGAACAAAATGCCAAGATCCTCTGCGGACAATGTCTGCATGCAAAGGAGCTTTCTTTTGTTCACCCGAAAACGGGAAATCCCGTTAAATTCGAAAGTCCCCTCCCCTCCTACTTTGAAACTTTTCTTGATAAATTATCAAAAAAATAACAGGCTTTGCAGCCTGTTATTTTTATTAGAAAGGATAATATTTTCTGACGATGTCATTTGCCTGTTCCATTTTCATTTCCATATCGGAAACAAGCTTGAACTGGTTTCTGGCACGGTCGAGGTTATGATTTGGATAGTGTATCTTGAAATAATTATCCCCGTCAAGGTAGTCGGTAAGGAATCTCATACCACACTCAAGTGTGAGCAGCTTCACGGAAAAAGCAAGAAGCTCAACCTCTGATTTCGTTATGCATTCACTCATTTCCTCAAGGAAGCCCTTTGCAAACGCCTCAATCATTTCAAGTCGGAAATAGACTTTATCAAGATCGGTCTCATCCTCAGCGGCAGAAGATGCGCCGAAACGCAGAGAGTCGCCGAAATCGTAAAGAAGTGAGCCGGGCATTACTGTATCAAGGTCGATAACGCAAAGACCTTCACCGCTTTTTGCATCCATGAGAATGTTGTTCACCTTCGTGTCGTTGTGGGTTACTCTCAGGGGAAGTTCGCCACTCTGCAGCTTTGAAACAACAAGCTCTGTGTCAGCCTTTCTTGCCTTCACAAACTCTACCTCGGCCGCAACGGAAGCAAGTCTGCCCACCTTATCTGCCTCAACAGCTTTTATAAAATTATTGTATCTGTCGGCGGTGTTATGGAAATTGGCAATGGTCTCATGAAGCTGTGACGCATCAAAGTCCGCAACGTTTTTCATAAATTTCGCAAACGCCTTTGCCGCCTTATACAGAATATCGGAATTTTCGATAAGCTGATAGCACTTCGTTTCATCGATAAAGATGTACATACGGTAAAGCTCGCCGTCGTCCGAAATTATGTATTTCCCGCCGTTTTTTGCCGGAATGAGGGTAAGAGTCTCCCTTTCGGGGTTACCGCCCTCTGCAATGATTTTTTCGCGCAAAAAGGCGGTTACGAGATCAATATTCTCTATAACTTCAACGGGATTTTTGAAAACTACGCCGTTCACCTTTTGAAGAATATATTTTTTTTCTGTGGTCTCAACCAAAAAAGTGGAATTGATATGACCTTCTCCATATGGTGCATAAGAAACAACTTCTCCTTCAAGAGAAAATCGTTCGCAAATTTTTGATATTTCCATTTCGATCTCCTTTTATCTTAAATACAAATGATTACAAGGAAAATCCCGACAACAAAAGCCATCGGGAACCTAAAATTTGGCCCGCCCGGGGGGATTCGAACCC
>JAFQKA010000051.1 GCA_017397175.1 Clostridia bacterium
CGTAATTCTTCAAGCAAGCGAGGATCTTAGCCTCACGTCTTGCGTAACCTTCAAACTGTGCCATTATGCCGTACCTCCTTATTATTCCTTACGGGGATCGATGTACTTAACGGCGTCTGCAAAACGTCCGTACGTACCCTTCGACTTCTCGTATGCTTCGTTGGGCTCCATGCCCTTCTTGATGAAATCGGTCATCTTGCCGAGAGAAACGAACTCGTAGCCGATAACCTCGTTGTTTTCGTCAAGAGCCATTCTTGTGCAGTAGCCCTCTGTCATCTCAAGGTATCTTACGCCCTTTTCCTTAGTTCCGTACATTGTACCAACCATGGAGCGCTCACCCTTACCGAGGTCTTCCATACCTGCGCCGATAACAAGACCGCCCTCGGAGAATGCAGACTGGCTGCGTCCGTAAACGATCTGGAGGAAGAGCTCACGCATAGCTGTGTTGATAGCGTCACAAACAAGGTCTGTGTTAAGAGCCTCAAGGAGTGTCTTACCGGGAAGGATCTCTGCCGCCATAGCTGCGGAGTGAGTCATACCGGAGCATCCGATAGTCTCAACGAGAGCTTCTTCGATAATGCCGTTCTTTACGTTAAGAGACAGCTTGCACGCGCCCTGCTGGGGTGCACACCATCCCACACCGTGTGTGTATGCGGAGATGTCGCTGATCTCTTTTGCTTTGATCCACTTGCCCTCTTCGGGAATGGGAGCGGGTCCGTGATTGGGGCCCTTGTTTACTACGCACATATGCTGTACTTCAAGGCTCTGTGCGTAAGGGGTTTCACTTACATTGCTCATGTTAATGTTCTCCTTATGTAATTAAAATTTTTAACCGAATATTACTTTACGATCTCGCCGTAAACTACGCCGAAAGCGGCAGCAGCGTTGCACTCGTCCGTGTCGATGTGCATAGCGGTAGCGAACGTATCCTTTACGCGGATAACAACGTCGTCAAAGATAGTTGCTCTGCCCGTTCCCTCGATCTTGACCTTTACGATCTCCTTGTCGGAAACGCCGAGAGCCGCAGCATCCTCGGGAATAATGTGAATGTGTCTCTTTGCGATGATAACGCCGTTCTCGATCTGCATTTCGCCTGCGGGACCCTTCAGAAGGATACCGGGTGTACCTGCAACGTCGCCGCTCTCACGAACGGGAGCTGTAACACCGAGTGTACGTGCATCGGTAAAGGACAGCTCAACCTGGTTTTCGGGTCTTGTGGGGCCAAGAACGCTCATCTTGAGAGTTCCCTTTGTACCAACAACTTCAACCTTCTCCTCACAAGCGAACTGACCGGGCTGGCTCAGATCCTTCTTCTTTGTAAGCTCATGGCCCGCGCCGAAAAGTGTCTCAACCGCCTCTTTTGTCAGATGAATGTGTCTGGCAGAGGTTTCGACCAAAATCTTGTTCTCCATAGAAAATTACCTTCCTTTTCTTATGATATAATCATACACGGATATTGTACCATAAAATTTTCGTTTTGTAAATGATATTTTTCATAAAATTCGACTCTTTTTGTGAAATTTTTAGCAACATTACGACGAAAGATAAAACGGCGGCTCTCCGCCGCCGTTTTTATGCCTTCATCTGGCTATATTCCTTCATAAATCTTTCGGCAAAATCCTCGGGTTCTTTTCCGTAGATCCGCACGCATTCAATACAGGCGCCGAGAATCGGAGGAAAACCGGGTGCAATAAGCTTTACGGGATACTTCAGATATTCTTTCATGATCGAAAATACCACGTCGCTCTGATTATTCACGATTCCACCCGAAAAAATTATCGTGTCTCCGCTTTCGTACTCCTCGCAAATGCGATTAACGACGTGAGCTATACGGCTGATGCTTTCGCGCAGAATCCGATCCGCTTCTCTGTCCCCTCTGCTATAAGCCTCGAATATTACGGGCGCAAAGGACGCAATAAAGCTCTTATCCTCGCCGTATATCTTGTCAATGGAATCAAAAACGCTTCTGCCCAGGCGCTTCTCCACAAGTCCCGTAATCAAGGTTTCGGGCCCGATCTTATCGCGGTGAGACAACGCTGCACGCAAAGCCTCGCGTCCCATGTCGTAACCGCTTCCCGCGCCCTCAAACAAATATCCCCATCCGCAAAGGCGAATAAGCTGCTCTTGTTTTTTTGCATATGCAATAAATCCCGTTCCGCAAATAACGGCCACAGCATTTTCTGCTTTGGGTCCGAGAGCAAAAATATTCAGTATATCCGAATCGCACTTAATGGGCACGTTGGGGTAAGTCTTTGCCAGAAACGCCGATATTTTGCGATCGTTGTCGCCTACGGCATATCCCGCAAGACCGCCAAAAATTCCCCTGATGCTATAATCCATAGACATGAGCACGTCGATTCCCTTTTTAAGTATCTCGCAAGCCTGTTCAAGTCCGCAAACATTGGCGTTACTTCCCTCAAGGGTAATTCTGTTGATCACGTGTCCCTGCTCGGTAAAAAGAACAAATTCGGTCTTCGTTCCGCCTCCGTCTATGCCGATATACGCTTCTTTTGGGGTGTCACGCAATACGCCGACAAGCTCGTCAAGCGATATAGAGAAAACCTCCGTCATAGCGATTATATGGTCAAGTCCGGGAGCACTGATGCCTCTCTCCCACTTGGATACGGCCTGTGTGGAAACACCAATGGCGTCTCCCAGCTCCTCCTGAGAGATTTTCATTTTTTTACGATATTTGTATATATTTTCCGAAAGGTTATTTTTCATGTCAATACCCCCCTTTTTTCTTATTATATATTAACCGGCGGTAGATTTCAAGCATTTTTTGTTTAAGTTAAAAAGAATTATAATTAAACCGCAAGTTGATACAAAGGTTGTATTTTTCATAACAAAAAACCTCCCTGTGGGAGGTTTTTTGAATATTCAGAAAAGTCGGACGAGAAACGCCACGGCACTTGAACCGAGAAGCATTATAACTCCTGCCGTCAGAACGCCAAAGAAAACAAAGAGCAAGGATTTCCAAAACTTCATTTTCATCAGAGCCGCTATAAGCGAACCCGTCCACGCGCCCGTTCCGGGAAGCGGAACGGCAACGAAAATAAATACGCCGAGATATCCGTATTTTTCAATTTTTCCCTTGTTTTTATCCGCCTTTGCTTCTACCCACAGCGCGATCTTTGACAGTCCTTTGATCTTCTTCATCCAATTAAGAACAACGCGAACAAAAAGAAGAATTACGGGAACGGGAAGCATATTTCCGACAACGCTGATAGCGTAATTGAGCCAGGGATCAAGCCCGAAAGCCGTTCCCATAGGGATCGCACCTCTCAGCTCAATTATTGGGATCATTGAGCAGAAAAAAACGCAAAGCTCTTTTCCCAAGGTTTCCAGAAAAAACGTCTGTATAGCTTCTACCATTTCAAAAATCCTTTCAAATCAATGAAGATCATGTTTTATTTGCCCGAAAGCTCCTCCACCAAGGTAAAATCTCCGTCCAGAATGAGGAAGAACACCGCAACGCACAGCAGAGCCACCGCGATGCCGACTGCCGTCACAACTATGCTGAACGTAAGGTTCTTTTTCCTTTGTTCCCGTGCCTGTTCGGGAGTAAGATCGTGAGAAAATTCCCTGCGGGGAAGCATTTTTGCCGCCTTCATAGCCCTTGAAACGGGCTTGTAGAATATCATTACCAATGCGGCATTTAGAACGCCCTTGGTAAGGTTAAAGGGCAGAAAAAGAGAGGGTATCATAGAGGCAACCGCCGCCGTCGTCATTCCCGGCTGATATAGCGGAACAATGAACAGATTGAACAGCAGCATTGCCGCGGTCATAGTCAGAACTGCTGCCAAAAGTCCAACGACAGCTCCTTTGATATTCTTTTTATATTTATAGATCAACGCGCATACAACCGAAAAAGATGCCGTTGACAAAATATCCATAATCAAGCCCCAAATTCCCGTGTCCCCGATCATAAAAAATTCGATCAGAGGAACGATCACCGAAATAGACAGGGCATACAAAGGTCCAAGCAATAGACCCGCAAGGGTTACAACTGCGTCCTTTGCGTCAAATGTCAGGAAAACCACGTTTATACGCATTACAAACATGGATATGAATGCCAGCGCGCAAAATACCGCGCCCATTACCAGCTTCTTTATCTTCCAAGAGCCTTGCTGTTTTAAATTTACTTTTTGCATAAAAAATTCCCCTTTCACCAGGGGGAAGAAACATAGATATAGGTATGTACCCACATTGTCTTCTCCCATCCAGACTTTACTGTCGGTCAGGGAATCTCACCCTGTCGGCGCGCATGGCGCTCGCGGACTATACCGCCGGTACGGAATCACACCGTCCCCAAAGATAATGTTTATTTGTTTTTTAGCGCAATATGCGCCATGTAAAGTATTCGAAACGCCGAGGTGGCAAAACCACCTCGGCGTTCCTTATATGGTTCTGTAAGTTAACAGATCTTAACTTAAATTAGTCCTCGATCTTAGCAACGACGCCGGAACCAACTGTTCTACCACCCTCACGGATAGCGAAACGGAGACCTTCCTCAACAGCGATAGGAGTGATAAGTTCAACAGTCATATCAACGTTATCGCCGGGGCGGCACATCTCAACGTCAGCGGGAAGACCGATAACGCCTGTAACGTCAGTTGTTCTGAAGTAGAACTGAGGTCTGTAGCCGGGGAAGAAAGGCTTTGCACGGCCACCCTCCTTCTCTGTCAGTACGTATACGTGACCGGAGAACTTGGTGTGGGGGTTAACGGAACCGGGCTTGCAGAGAACCTGTCCACGCTCGATCTCGTCCTTAGCGATACCACGGAGAAGAAGACCAACGTTGTCGCCTGCTTCTGCTGTGTCAAGGAGCTTGTGGAACATCTCGATACCGGTAACAGTTGTCTGGCTCTTCTCTTCTGTAAGACCAACGATATCAACTACTTCGTTGAGGTTGATTGTACCACGCTCTACACGACCGGTAGCAACTGTACCACGACCGGAGATGGAGAATACGTCCTCGACAGGAAGAAGGAAGGGAAGATCAGCCTTACGGTCAGGAGTAGGAATGTAGGAGTCTACTTCTGCCATGAGGTTCTTAATGCACTCATACTCGGGAGCGTTGGGGTCTGTGCTTTCAGATGTAAGAGCATCACGAGCAGAACCGCGAACGATAGGCATATCGTCGCCGGGGAAGTCGTAAGAAGAAAGGAGATCACGAACTTCCATCTCAACGAGATCGAGAAGCTCTTCGTCGTCAACAAGGTCAGTCTTGTTCATGAATACAACGATTGCGGGAACGCCAACCTGACGAGCGAGCAGTACGTGCTCACGTGTCTGCTGGAGAGGTCCGTCTGTACCTGCAACAACGAGGATTGCACCGTCCATCTGAGCTGCACCGGTGATCATGTTCTTAACGTAGTCTGCGTGGCCGGGGCAGTCAACGTGAGCGTAGTGACGGTTTTCTGTCTCATACTCAACGTGACGAGTGTTGATTGTGATACCTCTTGCTCTCTCTTCAGGAGCGTTGTCGATCTGGTCATAAGCCAGAGACTCGTTCTTTCCGTTGCAGAGGGAGAGGTACTTTGTGATAGCAGCTGTAAGAGTTGTCTTACCGTGGTCAACGTGACCGATTGTACCAATGTTTACATGGGGTTTCGATCTTTCGAATTTTTCCTTAGCCATTGCTAAATCCTCCTAAAATTATAAATTATTTTTAAGTTTTTGAATTACTTCTTAGCTCTTGCAGAGATGATGCCTTCCTGGATGGACTTAGGCACTTCAGCGAAGTGGCTGGGCTCCATCGAGTACTGAGCACGACCCTGAGACTTAGAACGGAGATCAGTTGCATAGCCGAACATCTCGGAGAGAGGAACGAATGCAAGGATCTCGGTAACGCCTGTACCGGGCTCCATAGACTGGATAGAACCGCGGCGAGAGTTGAAGTCACCGATAATATCACCCACGTAATCGTCGGGAGTGATGGTAACGACCTTAACGATAGGCTCTGTAAGAACAGGGTCAGCAAGTCTCATAGCTTCCTTGAACGCCATAGAACCGGCGATCTTAAATGCCATTTCGGACGAGTCTACCTCGTGGTAAGAACCGTCGTAAAGAGTAACCTTAACGTCAACTACGTTGTAGCCTGCGAGAACACCGTTCTGCATAGCACCCTGAATACCCTGGTTAACAGGCTCGATAAATTCCTTGGGGATAGCACCGCCGGTAACAGCGTTGATAAACTCGTATCCCTTTCCGGGTTCGTTCGGCTCAATGATGATCTTAACATGACCGTACTGACCTGAACCTCCGGACTGACGCTTATACTTGCACTCATGGTCAACCTTCTTGCGAATGGTTTCCATGTATGCAACCTGAGGTTTACCGATATTCGCCTCGACTTTAAATTCACGAAGCAGACGGTCAACGATGATCTCAAGGTGAAGCTCACCCATTCCGGCGATAATTGTCTGACCGGTTTCCTCATCGGTATAGGTTCTGAACGTGGGGTCTTCCTCTGCCAGCTTTGCAAGAGCGATACTCATCTTCTCCTGACCTGCACGGGTCTTAGGCTCGATTGCAACACGGATAACGGGTTCAGGGAATTCCATGGACTCAAGGATAACGGGATGGTTCTCGTCACAGAAGGTATCACCTGTTGTGGTGTACTTTGTGGAAACGACAGCAGCGATATCCCCCGCATAGCAAACGTCAATGTCCTTACGGTCATTTGCGTGCATCTGAAGGATTCTGCCGAATCTCTCCTTCTTTTCCTTGGAAGAGTTATAAACGTTTGTACCTGCCTCTACGCTACCGGAGTATACACGGAAGAAGCAAAGCTTACCAACGAAGGGGTCGGTCATGATCTTGAACGCAAGAGCTGCAAAAGGCTCTGTATCCGAAGAATGTCTTGCTTCCTCTTCCTCGGTATCGGGGTTAACACCCTTGATAGCCTCGATGTCGGTAGGAGCGGGCATATAGTCAACAACAGCGTCGAGAAGCTTCTGAACGCCCTTGTTTCTGTAAGATGTTCCGCAGATAACGGGAACGATCTTGTTGTCGATCGTAGCCTTGCGGAGAGCCTTCTGGAGCTCAGCTACGGTGATCTCCTCACCGCCGCAATACTTCTCGAAGAGTTCCTCATCTGTCTCGCAAATGGACTCAACCATTGCATCGTGGTACTCCTGAGCCTTTTCCATCATATCTTCGGGAATGGGCTCAACGCGTACGTCCTTACCAAGCTCGTCGTAGTAAACGTCGGCTTCCATCTGCATAAGGTCGATGATACCGATGAAAGTCTGCTCAGCACCGATGGGGAGCTGGATCGGAACAGCGTTTGCATGGAGACGGTCCTTAAGCATACCTACTGCGCGGTAGAAGTCCGCACCGTTGATATCCATCTTATTAACGTAAACCATTCTCGGAACCTTGTACTTGTCCGCCTGTCTCCAAACGGTCTCGGACTGAGGTTCAACGCCGCCCTTTGCACATAATACGGTAACTGCACCGTCAAGAACACGGAGAGATCTTTCAACCTCTACGGTAAAGTCAACGTGGCCGGGGGTATCAATGATGTTGATACGGTGGGTGTTTGCTTTTACCTTTGCAGGCTCGTTGTGGAACTTGGAATGTGCCCAGTAACAAGTTGTAGCAGCAGAGGTGATAGTGATACCTCTCTCCTGCTCCTGTGCCATCCAGTCCATGGTTGCACTGCCTTCGTGTGTTTCACCAATCTTGTGAGTTTTACCTGTATAGAACAGGATACGCTCAGTGGTGGTCGTCTTACCGGCATCAATATGTGCCATGATACCGATATTCCGAGTATGTTCAAGCGAATACTCTCTTGCCATATCTGTTTTCTCCTTTCAAGACTTGGTGATAGATCAATATCTGTAGTGAGCAAAAGCCTTGTTTGCTTCTGCCATTCTGTGAGTTTCTTCCTTCTTCTTGAATGCACCGCCTGCGTTGTTTGTAGCATCGATGATCTCTGCTGCAAGACGCTCAGCCATTGTGCGTTCTCCACGGCTTCTGGAATAAGCCACAAGCCAACGGAGACCAAGAGTCTGACGGCGCTCTGCGCGAACCTCCATAGGTACCTGATAGGTAGAACCGCCTACACGGCGAGCCTTTACCTCAAGTACGGGCATGATGTTCTCAAGAGCAGCCTGGAAAACCTCCAGGGGATTCTTACCCTGCTTTGCTTCAATAATAGAGAATGCGTCGTAGACGATAGTCTGAGCAACGCCCTTCTTGCCGTCGTACATGATGTTGTTAACAAGCTTTGTTACAAGCGTGGAACCGTACATAGGATCCGGCAGAACTTCTCTCTTTGAAATTTTACCTCTTCTTGGCACTGTACTTCCCTCCTTCATTAAACATTATGAATTCATAGGTACTCGAAAGCAGACTTTCGTTAGCGCACACGTCGAAACCGATGTTGCATATAAACATAAAACAGTAACATCTGGACGGGAGCTAAGATATTCTGATTTAATTTGATACCTTTTCGTTTGTCCGATATTTATCGGGGTGAGACTGACGAATTACTTCTTCTTAGGTCTCTTTGCGCCGTACTTGGAACGGCTCTGATTACGGTTTGCAACACCCTGAGCGTCGAGTGTACCGCGAATGATGTGGTAACGAACGCCGGGCAGGTCACGTACACGTCCGCCGCGGATCAGAACAACAGAGTGCTCCTGAATGTTATGACCGATGCCGGGAATGTAGGTGGTTGCTTCAAGTCCGTTTGTAAGTCTTACTCTGGCGATCTTACGGAGCGCGGAGTTAGGCTTCTTGGGGCTGGTCGTGGATACCTTTGTGCAAACGCCTCTCTTCTGAGGTGCAGAAAGGTCTGTCTGAGAGTTTGTAAGAGCATTGAATCCGTGCTGGAGAGCAGGAACCTTGGACTTATAAACCTTATCTGTACGACCCTGTCTTACAAGTTGGTTAAAGGTTGGCAAATTCTCTTCCTCCTTCTTCTGTAATCATGTTTATATGCCCACGCACGCGTCGACGTACGTAACTGTCATCCTAATTTGGGCATAGTTAGCCCAAAAGTACAAGACATTATAACATTTTACCGTCTTTTTGTCAAGAGACATAAAAAATAGCCGCAAATTTCTCTGTTTTGCACAATGCAAAAGCAAAAAACAGCATTATTTTATCACAAAAAGCAATAAATTAGTCATTTATTCCAAAAAAATTACAACTGTTTCCGTAGGTTATTTCCGCCATTTCCTCAATTTTCATGCTGTGAATGTCTGCCAAGGCCTCACAGGTAAGGTGAATAAGTCCCGAATGGTTTATCTCACCGCGGTGAGGATGTGGCGCAAGATACGGACAATCGGTCTCGATCATCAGGCGGTCAAGCGGTACTGCGGCAGCCGCCTCTTTTACCTTTGCGGCATTTTTGAAGGTCACGACACCCGAAAATGAAATGTACCAACCGAGCTTTACCAGTTCCTTTGCCATTTCGGCACTTCCGCTGAAGGAGTGGAACACGCCGCGCACTCCTCGATGGCGGCGGACGGTGTCCATGCAGTCACCGTGGGCTTCCCTGTCGTGGATAATAACGGGCAGGTCAAGCCGCTCTGCCATCTCAAGCTGAGCCTCAAAGAACGCCGCCTGCTTTGCACGGTCGGTATTTTCGTAGTGGTAGTCAAGTCCTATCTCACCCAGAGCCACTATCTTCTTCGACGCTCTGTCCGAAAGGGTCTGCTCAAGTATCGCCAGCTCCCTTTCAACGTCGGTGTAAAAACGGCAGTCGGATGGGTGAATACCGACGGCAGCGTACATTCCCTCGTATCTCGCCGCCTGTTCTATGCAACGAGCCGAATTTTCATTGCACGTTCCCACGTTTACGATTTTCGCCACGTGTCCGAGAAAGACGGAGGAAAGGACAGCGTCCGCTCCTCCGTCGACCTCCTGTTCGAAGCGCTCGTCGTAATAATGGGCGTGCGAATCAAAAAGCTTCATTTATTTTCTCCGTATTATCGTACTCTTTCACCGAGAGGCGTGTCGTCCGCGAGGAATACGACTCTTATCTGTTCCTCTCCACTGGCAAGGATCATTCCCTGGGATTCGATGCCGCAGAGTGTCGCGGGCTTCAGGTTTGCCACAACGATTATCTTCTTTCCGATAAGATCGGCAGGCTCGTAGAACTTTGCAATACCCGATGCGACCGTTCTCGTTTCGTAGCCCAGATCAAGGGTCAGCTTCAGCAGCTTCTTTGCCTTGGGAACTTTTTCGCACTCGATGATCTTCGCGGTACGAAGCTCAACGCCCATGAAGTCCTCAATTCCGATCTGCGCAACTCTCTCGGGCTTTTCGGGCTTAGCCTCAGCCTTTGCAGCAGCCGCCATTTCGGCAGCGCGTTCAGCCTCGATCTCGGCAAGCATCTTTTCCTCGTCGATTCTCGCAAAGAGAACCTTGGAGTTCTGAACGGTGTCACCTGCCTTCATGCCGCCGAACAGCTCAAGCGTACCGATAGTATCGTAAGAGCCGAGAGCCGTACCAAGCTCGCTCAGTATCTCATCACTTGTTGCGGTGATGAAAGGATTGAGCATTACGGCGCCCCAACGGATAGTTTCAAGCAGGTTGTAGAGAACTGTGTTAAGTCTCTCCTTCTGTGCCTCGTCCTTTGCAAGGGTCCAGGGGGTAGTCTCGTCGATATACTTGTTTGCACGACGGAGCATATTGAAGATGCACTCAAGACCGTCGGCAATTCTGTATTCGTCCATACAACGGCAAAGCTCGGCGTATGCGTCGACGCAAGTCTGCTTCAGATCCGCGTCAAGCTCTGCGCGCGCGGTGGGCGCGGGGACAACGCAATCATTATACTTCTTCACCATGTCGAGAGTTCTCTTAACAAGGTTTCCAAGATTGTTTACAAGATCGGTATTGAAGCGGTTAATGATGTTCTCGTATGTGATAGAACCGTCGGATGCGAAGGGCATTTCGGAGAGGGCGTAGTATCTTACGCCGTCAACGCCGAATCTCTCTGCCATCTTGTCGGCGTAAATAACGTTACCTCTGGACTTTGACATCTTGTCGGTTCCGAAATTGAACCAAGGATGACCGAATACCTTTTCGGGCAACGGAATATCAAGTGCCATAAGCATGATAGGCCAATAAATGGTGTGGAAGCGCAGAATATCCTTGCCGATAACGTGCACGTCCGCAGGCCAATATTTCTTAAACAGTTCGGGCTGGTCGTCGCCCAGATCGGGGTCGTAACCAAGAGCCGTGATATAGTTTGAAAGCGCGTCGATCCAAACGTATATTACGTGCTTTTCGTCAAAGGTTACGGGAACGCCCCACTTGAATGAGGTTCTGGAAACGCACAGGTCCTGCAGTCCTCCCTCAACCTTGAGGAAGTTGTTTACCATTTCCTTCTTTCTTGATTCAGGCTGAATGAAATCGGGGTTTGCTTCAATGTGAGCGATCAGCTTGTCCGCATACTTGCCCATCTTGAAGAAATACGCTTCCTCGGTAGCTCTCTGCACTTCGCGTCCGCAGTCGGGGCACTTTCCGCCCTCAGCCTGCGTATCGGTGAAGAATGACTCGCAGGGGGTGCAGTACCAGCCCTCGTAGTGTCCTTTGTAAATATCGCCCTTGTCATAAAGCTTCTTGAAGATCTTCTCGACGCTCTTTACGTGATAATCGTCGGTAGTTCTGATGAACTTGTCGTAGCTGGTGTTCATCAGATCCCAGATACCCTTGATCTCGCCCGCAACGCCGTCAACGTATTTCTGAGGAGTGATGCCCGCTTCCTTTGCGATGTCCTCGATCTTCTGACCGTGCTCGTCCGTACCCGTCAGAAAGAAAACGTCGTAGCCTCTCTGTCTCTTGTATCTTGCAACGGCATCGGTCATGATGACCTCGTAGGTGTTGCCGAAATGAGGCTTTCTTGAAGCATAAGCTATGGCAGTCGTAATATAAAACTTTTCCTTATTCATAATCAAAACTCCTTATAGTCAAGTACCTCGGAGGTAAATGCTCCGTAGGACAGTATATATAACGGTAAAACGTAAACAAAGAAGAAAACTCCAAGGGAGAACAGCGAAAGAAAGGTCAGAAGCGTAAAACTTAAAATGAACTTTACGACCTTTGCTCTGTTCCCTCTCGCCGCACGGAAGGACAATGCTATCAAAGAAAAAACACCTTTTTTCTCTCGCCGGGAAACTGCCCCCAAAAAGAACAGTCCCGTGCTTATGTAAAAAATCGCGACACCGACCACAAACGCGGTCAGCAGAGTACACAGCCCATTCACGGCTTGTCCCAGAAAACGGGAAACGTAAGGCGAAAAGATCTCAAGATAAGCATAGAGGATCGCCGCCATTGCGATTTCCGAAAGAAAACCAAGTCCCGCGGCAACAGAAGAAGAAAAGCCGCTGCCATTTCCTCTGTTTCCAAAATCAAAAAGCTCGATCCTGCCCTGTCCTGCGCCAACGCCCATTCGCAAAAGCCAAACGTCAGCCATTGAATAGACAGTCGCCGTCAGAGCAAAGCTGAAGATCATCGCAATATTTTCATATTTGTGAGGAAGAAAATAAAATGTCACCGCATCGAGCGCAAACGTTACAAAGATCGCACAGGTGACACAGAACAGAAAGGCAAGAAGAAGCTTCATGACGTTTCCGCGACGCGACATGAGCGCGCGGCCGCGAGCTTTTGCACTCTCTGCAAGATCGACCTTTTTCATCGGCATTTGATTGACCCGATCCAAGGCTATCCCCCTTCCCTTTTTACTCTATTTTATTATTATAGCAGATATTTCCCGATTTTACAATACCCAAATTTTTATTTTTCCATGATTAAATTCCGCCCAACTGCGCAAAATACCCATATCAAGAAAAAGAAGGTAAAATATATGCGCGTAGAAAATACGTTTTTTCAAAATCTTCCTCTGTGTGAGTTTTTTCTGTCCTTTCTGACCGGTGCGGTGCTCTATTACGCAATCGAGATGCTGTGGAGAGGGCGGTCTCATTGGAGCATGGCGATCGTAGGAGGTATTTGCTTTTATCTGATCTATCTGATGTATCGCCTCTTTCCGTCGATGCCGATAGTTCTGGGCTGTATTCTGGGCGGCGTTATCATCACCGCCGTAGAGCTGGGCGCAGGCGAGATCGTCAATCTTCGCCTTGGCTGGAACGTCTGGGACTATTCGCAGATCCCCTTAAACTACAAAGGGCAGATCTGCCTGCTTTTCAGCCTTTTCTGGTGTCTGCTGTCATTTCCTGCCATAGGATTGGCGAAATTCTATTCAAATTACGTTTTCGGAGGATAGATCCCGAAAACCAAACGATCTTTTATTCCCGTAGGGCGGGAGCCAGCCCCCGCCCTACAAGAATTTCATTTTTCATGCAAAACACCCCTCGCCGCGGCGAGGGGTGTGATTTTAAAGTCCTATTTCATTTAAGAAATCATTCATTTGATCGGCAACGGAGCCTTCCATCTGACCGTTTGCCTCGATCTCTCTTTTTGCCATTTTCGCCACGCTTGGACGAAGCAGCATAAACCACCGTCTCACCTGCATAAAAGGCATAAGCCAACGGTGTTTTTTGAGAACAGGATAATATCTTGACAGACGTTCATAGGGAATAAACGCTCTTGAAAGCATATATCCGACACGGCCGCCTTTTTTCTTTTGCTGAAGTGCCACGCGGTTGTCAAAGGAGCCGTAAGCACCGCCGTGAAGCAGAAAATTCTGCAATTTTACGGACAGGTCACCCGGTTCTTTTCCCTCAAGCCACACGAGACTCAATTCTCTTGCCGCCTCGGAAAATTTCAAAAGCCCGCCCTGCGCCAAAAGCCTGTCGCGCCCGTCCCGGTCCGCCGACGCGATCCGATCGAGTATATAAAGATCTATAAACGGCCTGATTCCGCAACCGCCGCCCTCAAAATGCTTTGCCATGTGAGCAACGTGGTAAAAGTAGAAAAAGGAATCACTCATTTCAAGCCAATATTTGCTCTCGCCGTAAGGAGATGCGTCCGCCCACACACGGCGCAGTATTTCGATGGCATTATTGGCTCTTCCCTCTTCAACCAGGTCGAAATGAAGTTCAACGTGGTTTTTCAGAGGACTGAAAAGAGAAACGTCGTGGGTCCCCTGCCCATGCTCTGTGTATTTGAGCTTTTCCGTCAGATAAGAAATAGCCTTTTCCAGATCCCCACGGTGAACGAGCACGTCGATATCACAGCTTGTGCGCATCCACGGCTCGGGATAATAAGCACGAAGAACGGAGCCTTTCAAGGGTATAAACGGGATCTCCGCCGCCTCGAGCGCAGAACAGAGCTTTTTGTAATCGTGATTCAATCGCTCGTATCTGAATACCGCGCGCAAAAATTCGTTTTCTATCTCGGCATCGTCTTTTGTTAAAAGACCGTTGTTTTTCAGTCCGAGAGCAACAAGGTGCGCCACGTCGTGTCTTTTTGAAAGCTTCAGCAGATCGGGCAAAAGCTCTTTTGAGAAAAGTGACTTTTCAGCCTCGGTCAGCTCGGTGCCACGTACCGCAGAACGGATAAGCGCAAAAAGTATTTGTGTCATATTCTGCTCCATGGCAACCTCCTGTTAAAATTCGATAAATTTTACGAGAACCGTATCTCCACGCAACTATGCGCTGGAAGGATCAGCTTTCCGCTGTCTATTCGTTTGCCCGTTGGGCTGTAATTATAAGTATCGTCAATTATCAGCACCTCAGCCGACGTCAGATCAACGCCGTCAAGAGACAGCTCAGCCGTGATCTCGTCCCCACGATTCGCAATAAGAAGCACTGCTTTCCCATCCTTTGCCGCCGCACAAACACTCACGTTTTCATCGTCCGATGCGGATTCAACCTCGTTTTCCAGCTTGTACGCATCGTTGAACATCATGAACGCAAAATAGGTCAGATAAGGCTTCCAGGTGTCGGGGTTGAACATACCGCCATATTGGCTGGCACCAATGCGCGCGTCGTAATACATGAGCATATCCACACGCGTTTTCTGCATACCGAGCATCATGGCGAGTGCTCTCGACGCCGCCAAAGGCGTGCTTCTCAGCTCCGCATCGGGAGTGGGATTCCATTCGTTGAGAAAATCCTCCACGTGGTCAAATCCGTACTTTGCCAGAAGGCGTCGGCAGTAATTTGCCGCTCGGATCGCCTTTTCGGGCTGGTCATAGCTGTGCCACGAGAAGAAATCCAGAGGCGCTTTGTGCTCCTCCGAGGATATGTATGCAAGAAATTCATGGGCGAAATGGATAAACCAATGCTCACGCTTGGTGCATGTTTCGGGAAAACCGACGCAATCGGGATCATCGTCGCAGGCACCGAATCCGCAGGAAGCATAACCTCCAACCTTGATCGAATCACCAAAGCAGGATTTCAAGTGATTCGCCGTTATCTCGTACAAGCGGAAGTATTCCTCCTTTGTACCAAGCCACATAGCACCACCTTTGTCATCCTTCCCGTTATCGGGTTCGTTCCATATCTCCCAGTATTCAATGCCGTACTCGAATCCGTCAGCCCAACCCTCGTTGTAGTGACGTATAATGTGCTCGCAGATCCGCGCCCACTTGTCAAAATCCTTGGGAGGATAGATACGGTATGCCTTCATACGGAAATAGTTCTCAATAGTCACGCCGAGACGGAAAAATGGCTTTACGTTGTGCTTTACAAGCGCGGTGATAAGCCAATCTGTAAAGGTGAAATCATAGCTTTCGGGCAGATTTTCGTCCGCATCGAAATCCCGAAAAATATTGGGTATGTCAACAAAACGGAAGCCGCCGTATGCACCGCCCACATCGTGCAGACGGGAATAAGGGATCCCCGCCTCGGTAAGATAGTGGAAGAACTTGTCGCTGCAACCGAGAAAAGGGGGTTGGCCTACTGCGTGCATGGGCTTGATTTTGCCTGTAATTTTTGAAAAGGTTGCCGTGATATTCATAAAAGAACACCTCCTTGTCCTCTTATTGTATCAGCTTTCCAAATGATTGCAACGAATTTCCTTACGAAAATTTTTCGTTATTTTAATCTCTGAAATAAAGGTCTCTTGTGTAGACCTTGTCAAGCACATCGGCAATATCGTCGTTGTATCTATTCGCTATGATAACGTCGGATATTTTCTTGAACTCATCAAGATCTGAAATGACACGGCTGTTGAAGAAATGAGACTCCTTCATGGTAGGTTCGTAAACAACAACCTCGATGCCCTTTGCCTTGATGCGCTTCATAACGCCCTGGATAGAGGACTGACGGAAGTTATCCGACCCTGCCTTCATAGTCAAACGGTAAACGCCGACCACCTTGGGCTGCTTTGCTATGATCTGATCGGCAATAAAATCTTTTCTTGTACCGTTTGCCGCAACGATAGCGGAAATAATGTTCTGAGGAACGTCGTTGTAGTTGGCAAGAAGCTGCTTTGTGTCCTTTGGCAGGCAGTAGCCGCCGTAGCCGAAAGAGGGATTGTTGTAATGGGAGCCGATTCGGGGATCAAGTCCAACGCCCTCGATTATTGACTTTGTGTCAAGTCCGCGAACTGCCGCATATGTGTCAAGCTCGTTAAAAAATGACACGCGGAGCGCAAGATATGTGTTGGCGAACAGCTTTACTGCCTCCGCCTCGGTGGGATTCATGTAACGAACCTCGATATTTTCCTTGAGGGCACCCTCGCACAAAAGACCCGCAAAGGTCTCGGCCGCTTTTTCGAGACGCTTGTTACGCACAGGTACACCTACGATAATACGGCTGGGGTACAGATTGTCGTAAAGCGCTCTGCCCTCACGCAAAAATTCGGGGCTGAACAGAATATTATCACAGCAATAGTCTGCCCGTACCTTTTCGGTAAATCCGACGGGAACGGTAGACTTGACGATCATGACCGCGTCGGGATTGACCTCGATTACCTGCTCGATGACAGCCTCTACCGACGAGGTATCGAAATAATTCTTGTTGGGATCGTAGTTTGTGGGGGTCGAGATGATCACCAGTTCCGCGTCACGGTATGCGGACGCGCCGTCGGTGGTGGCAAAGAGCTTCAGTTCCTTTGTTGCCAGGTATTCCTCGATTTCTTTATCTGCTATAGGTGACTTCTTTGCGTTGATCATCTCCACCTTTTCTGGGATAATGTCAACCGCGGTAACTTCATTGTTCTGCGCCAGCAGAACAGCCATGGAAAGCCCCACATAGCCGGTTCCTGCGACTGCTATTTTCATTTGCATTTACTCTCCTTTTTATTTCTTTTTGAGTATTGCACCATCAGTCCCTACGAGTGTTCCTCCATGGCAACTTTCGTATGCGTAAATCTTTTTAGTAACGGAAATACATCCTGATTTTATATTATAGCACAAAAAAAAACGAATTGCAACCTCAAATCATAAAAAGCGGAGCATACGCTCCGCTTTTTATGATTTAATCGCTTTTTTCCAGCAGGAATGGCACATGGCAATATAGGAATCATTGCCGCCGATAAGTATCTGTCCTCCGTCGGTCAGTACCTTGCCCTGTCCGTCGATCCGGGCGTTAACAATTGCTTTTTTCCCGCAGGCGCAAATCGTTTTTATCTCGGTTATGGAATCGGCGACCTCGAAAAGCCGTCGGCTGCCTTCAAAAAGGTGCGTCAGAAAATCGGTGCGAAGGCCAAAACAAAGCACGGGCACGTCATGCTCGTCAACTATGCGCCGAAGCTGATCGACCTGTGCAGGCGTGAGAAACTGACATTCGTCCGCTATCACGGCATCAATTTCCCGACGGGATTCGAACTCGGACAGCAGGTCAGTCTCGGGCAAAGCCACAAAGCACTCCGCTTCAAGCCCGATTCGGGAATGAACAACGCCAACGCCGTCGCGGTCGTCAATAGAGGGCTTTATAAGCCACACTCCCATACCACGTTCCTCGTAGTTGAATTTTGTTATCAACGCATTTGCCGTTTTCGACGACCCCATGGCCCCGTACTTAAAATATAGCTTCGCCATTCTATGCCCTCCCTAAAATAAACGATTCCCTTGAGGATAAGTATAACACATTTTCAAAACAAAGGCAAGTAAATTTCAAAAAACAGGGTATTGCAAATCCGATTTTTTTGTTATATAATATAATTGTGTAGTATCGACAAAATTTTGCAAGGAGGTTTTCAGCAGCCATGCCCAAATATGAAAAGCTTTCAGAGACTGTGTCCGAAGCTATCCGTCTCGCCCGCGAAACGGGAGAATATACCGACGTTTCATTTCCCGACAGCCTGGTCGTGCGCCGTCAAAACCTATCAAAGGACGCACCTACCGTTTGGCGCCCCACCTTCGTTCACGATATCGACAAAATAATACATTGTCCCTTTTACAACAGATACACCGACAAAACTCAGGTGTTCTCACTTTATAAAAATGATGACATTACCCGCCGCAGTCTTCACGTTCAGCTTGTGTCCCGCATTTCAAGGACCATCGGTGCGGCGCTTCATTTGAACCTCGACTTGATCGAAGCCATCGCCTTAGGGCACGACATGGGACATCCCCCCTTTGCACATACGGGGGAAGCTTATCTGGACGAGCTTTATTTCTCCAACACCGGCCGCCATTTCTTCCACAACGTCCACTCTGTTCGAGTACTTGACAAAATTTATCCGTATAACATCAGCCTGCAAACTCTGAACGGTGTTCTCACACATAACGGTGAGTTGCTTTGCGAGGAATACCATCCGCATCTCATGGAAAGCTTTGAGGAGTTCGACAGCGTATTGGAAAAATGCTACGAGAGCAAGGAATTTACCGACAAGCTTATGCCATCCACTCTTGAAGGCATCGTTGTTCGTCTGTCCGACGTGATCGCATATTTGGGCAAGGACCGTCAGGATGCAATGCGCACAAAAATGGCGACCGAAAATATGTTTGTCAATGAAGACATCGGCTCGATCAACGCAGAGATCATCAACAATCTTGTGGTCAACGTCATCGAAAACAGCTACGGCAAGCCATATATCAAGCTTGATGCAAAGCATTTCAAGGCCCTGCAGAAATCAAAGCAGGACAACTACAAGCTCATATACGACCACGCCGCATCCAGCGCAAAACTGGGCACCACGGTGCGTCCCATGATGGCTCAGATTTACGGTCAGCTTTTGGACGACTTGAAAACGAACAGCCGCCGCTCTCCCATCTTCTCTCACCACATTGACATTGTCAACGCTTCGCATTACAAGCGCGAGACTCCCTACGAGAGCACCGAGCCTAATCAGATCGTCGTTGACTACATCGCATCCATGACCGACAGCTATTTCGTAGAGCTTTACAGCCACTTGTTCCCCGAAAGCGACCTTCGTGTGGAATACAAGGGCTACTTTGATAACTGAGGAGACCGCAATATGTTTGAAAGCATCATTTCGCTCATAGAGCAATACGATACCATAATCATACACCGCCACTCAAAGCCCGACGGCGATGCCTTGGGCAGCCAGATAGGTTTAAAAAAGCTCATTGAGACAAATTTCCCCCTCAAAAAAGTTCTTTGTGTAGGTGACGACGCGGGAAGATATGCATTTATGCAAAAGGACGCGCCCGATATGGTGACGGACGAGGATTACAAGGGTGCCCTTGCTATTATTCTGGACACCTCTGCCCGTGCTCTGATAAGTGACGAAAGATACGCTCTTGCCTCGGCCACCGCCCGTATCGACCACCACATTTTCTGCGAAAAAATAGCGCAGATCGAAGTGACAGACACCGCTTTTGAGAGCTGCTGCTCTCTTATCACCGCTCTGGCCGCCGAGAGCGGTTGGACTGTAACGTCCGAAGCCGCCGAAGCGCTTTACACGGGCATGGTTACCGATTCGGGGCGATTCCGCTACGACTCCACCACTCCCGACACCCTACGCCGCGCCGCATTTCTGCTTGAAGCGGGGATTGACGCCCAGGACATCTATCGCAACCTGTACGCAGATGATTTTTCCTACATCCGCCTACGTGCCTCATTCGTTCTCAAGGTAAAATTCACGGATAACAACGTAGCATACATTTATACCACAGCCGATGAGGCAAGAGAATGCGGAGTTGATACGTTCACCATATCCCGCGGAATGGTAGGGGTCATGGGCGAGATCCGAGGGGTTGACATTTGGGTAAACTTTACCGAAACGGACAAAGGCGTTTTGTGCGAGCTTCGTTCAAGCCGTTACAATATCAATCCCATTGCCGTAAAATACGGCGGAGGCGGTCACGAAAAGGCAAGCGGCGCAACCGTCGCAGACCGTGAAACGGCTATGCTTATGCTGGCCGATCTTGACAATCTTGCGGAGGCATATAAATGAAAAACGAACAGATGAAAGCCGTGCTTGACAAGATCAAGCAGTACAATAAAATAGTTATTTTCCGTCATACTCGACCGGACGGAGACGCCACGGGCTCGACCATGGGCCTGCGCGACATTCTCCGCGCCACCTATCCTGAGAAGGACGTGCGAATCATCAACTGTGATTATGGAGATTACGTTGCGTTTCTCGGAAAAGAGGACGAGGCTCAGCCCGACGAATTCTTCTCGGATGCGCTCGGCATCGTCATCGACACCGCAACGCTTGAGCGTGTTTCAAATCCCCAACACGCACTCTGTCGCGAGCTGATAAAGATCGATCACCACATTCCGATCCAGCCCTACGGGGACGTGATGTGGGTTGAGGAGCACCGTTCCTCTGCCTGCGAGATGATCGCCGCCTTCTACGAGGCGTTTTCCGACGAGCTCGTACTCACGCCAAAGGCGGCAACCGAGATCTACACCGGAATGGTCACCGATTCGGGACGCTTCAGATTTCGTTCGGTATCCGGCGACACCATGAGATTGGCAGGTATGCTCCTCGACACGGGCATTGACACCGATACCCTTTATGCAAATCTGTATATGAAGGATTTTAACGAGTTCAAGTTCCAGTCCTACGTGTACAAAAAGATGAAGATCACAGAAAACGGAGTGGCGTACATCTTCGTCGACCGCGCCATGCAAAGAAAATTCAACCTCACAAAGGAACAGGCAAGCGCCGCCGTTTCTCATCTCGACTCCATCAAGGGAAGTCTTATCTGGATCGCTTTCATCGAGAACGATAAGGAGATTCGCGTGCGACTTCGCTCTCGTTTCGTCACCGTCAACAAGATTGCGGAAAAATACAGCGGAGGCGGTCACGATTGCGCCTGCGGCGCTACCGTTTACAGCAAAAAAGAAATGCAGCGCCTGATCTCGGATGCCGATGCACATCTGGCTCAATATAAGGCATCGAACGAGGGTTGGCTATGATTAAAATACTCATAGTAAACGACGACGGCATAAGCTCCCCTGCCCTCTCCAAGCTGGCGAAATGGGCCATGGACCTTGGACAGGTCACAGTAGTAGCACCCGCATTCGAGCAGAGCGGAAAAAGTCAGGCCATCGAATTTCGTGACCCCTTCGAGATCAAGGCTGTTGATCTCTTTGAGGGATGCGAAGCATATTCGGTCGATTCCACTCCCGCCGACTGTGTAAGATACGGAGTGACAGGATTAAAGCGTAGATATGATATTGTATTCTCGGGGATCAACCGCGGATACAACTTAGGCGAGGATATTTCCTATTCAGGAACTGTTGGCGCGATTCTTGAAGCAGGACGTCTCGGCATAAAGGCGATCGCCCTCTCCGCCGAGGCAGAATGCGATGACGTTGCCTTCTCCGAGCTTGACGCAATGCTTGAGTTCATTGAAGAAAACCAACTTTTTGACCACGCTCAGCTTCTCAACGTCAATTTCCCGCCCCAAAAAAGTCGCGGGATCAAGATAACGAAGCAAGGCAGTATGTATTACAGTGACGAATTTGTTGACAAGGGTAACAATATGTATCTCCAGATCGGAGAACCGTTTCCTCACGACAGTGCAGACATCACGACGGACATCGGTGCCATTGAGAACGGATACATCTCAATAACCCCTCTCACCGCAGTCAAAACGGACCTTACCGCATACGAGAAAATGAAGAAATGAAAAATTGCGCCCCGCAAGATGCGGGGCGCTTTTATTATGCTTTAATTACTGAGCAGCAGCTGCTGTGAACGCGATAAGAGTAGCGTTCTTGAGCTGAGCCGTACCCTTGTAGTTACCTGCAGGGCCGATAACTGTGATAGTATCGCCAACTGCGGGCTTTGTTGTCATACCGTCGTATCTTGTACCAACCTGATCGTAAAGACCGTAGAGGAGGATGGAGTTGCCTTCTGCATCCTTGATAACAACGTTGCCGTACTTGTCGTTCTGAACCTCTGTGATAACACCGGAGATCATGTACTTCTCCTCTGTGTATACGTTGGACTCAGCAGCAGCGCCGATATCTGTAACAGCCTTGATCGTGGAAGGTGTGATGAAGGATGTGATGTCAGCATTCTTCATCTGAGCTGTGCCCTTGTACTGACCAACAACACCAACAACTACAACGTAGTCGCCAACAACGGGCTTAGTTCCCTCAGCCTCGCCGTACTTCTTGCCGCCGATGAATGTACCGTAAACGAGAATGGACTCGCCGCTCTCGTCCTTGATAACGATATTACCGTACTGATCGTTCTGGATCTCTGTAATAATACCGCCTGCGATGTACTTTTCAGCCGTGTAGGACTCCTGAGCTACGCCCAGAGCAAGCAGATCCTTGATGGATGTGATTGTCTTGGAGAGCTTGATCTCAAAGGTCTTTGTCTCTGTAACGTCGCCGCAAACAACTGTAGCTGTTACAGTAACCTTAACCTCTGCATCGGGAACCTTAACCGTGAGCTTACCGTCAGCGATAGCCGCAGCGCCTGTTGTATCGGTCGTCGCCCAAGTGATTGTTACGTCCTCATAGTACTTACCCTTTGCCGCAAGCTCAACAACTGCGTCGGAGGAGAAGGAAGCATCAAGCTTCAGCTCATCCAGCTCAGCCTTAACCTTGTCAGCGTTTGTAAGCTTAACTTCCTCGTAGTTTGTGAAGGGAGTTGTGCTCATGGGAATAAGGTAGGGAGCGCCGTTGTAAAGAACAAGAATACCTGTAGCGTCTGCCTTGTTACCAAAGTGAGCAGCGTGGTCTGCGTCAATGGCAGCCTTGTCGTCAGCCTTGATGGTTGTGGGGAAGTCTGTGATGTATGTTCTTACATAACCCTGCTGCTCGCCGATAGCAAAGTAGAGGTACTGGGAAGTATCCTTCTCAAGATCCTGAGCGCCGATAGAAACGCCCTTGATTACTACGGGAAGACCAACGTATACGCCCAGGTTCTCGCCTGCAGTAAACTTATCTGTGATGTCAACGGGTTCAACTGTCTTGATCGTGCTGTCAACGATAGCAACCTGACCGCCCTTGATCTCCTGCATACCGGAGTAAGGAGCCATAGGACCTGTAACCTTAACGGTCATACCAACCTCGATACCGAGATCAGCAACGGGATCCTGAGTGATGCTGTAGCAGTAGTAACCGCCCGCAACGGTAGCGTCTGCCAGGAAGAGGTGGTTGTACTTGTTGCCTGCAGCCTTAGAGTTGATAGCAACTACGATACCCTCAACTGTGAGTATCTCGTCCTGCTGAGCAGCCATGTACTCCTCGTGGGAGTTTACTTCGTAAGCGGGAACGCTGAGCTTGAAGCCAACTGTTGTAGATGTGCCGTCGCCTGCCTTGATGGTAGCAGTAAGCTTGTACTGAACTTCCTCGGGAGACTTTTCGTCAACACCGATGGTAACAACGCCGTTTGCAGCCTCGCCAACGGTAACCTTGTCGGAATCAACTGTCCAGTCGATCTCGTAGGTAACACCGCCGATGATTACCTGAGCAACAACATCGAAGTCAACAGCCGTAACGGAAAGGTCTTCCTTGTAAAGGCCTTCAAGGTACGCAGCCGCGCCTTCAAGATCGTACACAACAGCATCATTGCTGGTGTCCTTGGGATCGTCCTTGTTTGTGTCTGTGTCCTTATCGCCGCAAGCTGCGAAAGCGCAGCATACGAGAAGAAGAACGAGCATGAGTGCAATAATCTTTTTCATAACTTTTTTCCTTTCAAAAAATTGTTTTTATTTATTAGTTGTGAAAAGTTACGTCTTTTATCGAGTAGATCTCGATCTGATATTCGCCGTCAAAGAAATCAACGAAGCCCTTGACGTCGATTGTCTTGCCTTCAAATCGTTCGGCTGTGACCTTTACTCCGTCCTCTGTGAGAACGATGGTGCGAAGATCAATTGCCGTGCCGTCCGAGGCGGTACAGTGAAGCGTCATAGCTCCTGCGGAATCGCCCGAAGGAGTAGTGTAAACACTGTTGACCGTAAGGTCATTCATAGAAATCGAGGTGTTGAGAACAAGGCCCGCATAGTCAAAGACCACAGCCTCCTCCTCAAGCATCACGTTCATTTCGCTCGTAAAGGTGGCGGCATCAACCTGATGGTAGCCTGCCGTGTGACCCTGCGAAATGAGCTTGATGTTTCTGGGGTTTTCCTTATCGCGTCTGTTATATTCAAGACCCGAAACCTGATATACCCCGCCCGTTTCCCAATAGGAAACGATACCGACCACGCGCATCTTGTTACCGATAGAGAGGACCTCAAGTCCCTCTCCGTTGAGCCCCGACGTTCCGTAGTACACGGTCATGCCGTAATACATATCGTTTTCTTGGTCGTATTCCTCAACGATGATAGATCCGGAGCTGTTCATTACGACCGTGCCGTCAAAAGCCACCAAAGCCCCCTCGTAATCCTCAATGTGAGTACGAAGCTGCTTCAAGGTGACCTCCTGAGCTTCACCATATGGGAAGTCGGGATCCTTTTCGTCGGAATAGACGAAAAGCTCGTTGGCGATCGCCTGAGCAATAGCATCGGTACAATACGTGCCGTAGCGATTTTGTGAGGCGTTGGAGGAGATCGCGTAACCCTCCTGAAGAATTTCAAGATTCAGGTTGCGATAATCCTTGCCGTCCGCCGTCTTATACCATACCCAAACCAAATGCCTTTCGCCGGTAGAATCTATGTTCCACTTGCCGTTGTCAGATTCGAGTATGATTTCCGTTGCGCTCTCAAGCTTGGAGCGGGTGAATTTTGATGCCGCCTTGCCCCATTCTTCGATCTTTCCCGTGGACTCGGGAGTGTTTATGGCAAGATATCTTGCCTTGAGTATCCCGTCGGGGCAAACCGAGGAATCCACGTAGAAGTGAGTGGTATCACCGTCTATATAGGACTTCACGGAAGCCTCGATCTTAAGCGTTTCGGAATTTTTGTCAAGCTTAAGCTCGGAAGCGTAATCTACCCACTGTGGCTTGTCCCCATTATCGGAGTTTCTGTCGCCGCAGGACGAGATCAAAAGAACGGTCGAAAGAAGGGCGAGCAGTAAAACTGAAAATCTGCTGTTTTTTCTCATGGCTGTAAAAGCTCAGATCAATATTCGCACTCTTCGATAGCAGCAGCGAATTTCTCCTTGATCATAGCCATCTTGTCGGCAGCGTTCTCGTAGTTGGAGAAGCAGCTCTGCATAAGAAGACCGACCTCGTCACGAGCGGTAGATGAGCCGTTGAATGCGGGAGAAACGTAGTAAGCCTTCTCCTGCTCAAGACATACCTTTGCAGAGTAAGCAGCGATACCGGTCTTGAAACCGTCAGCGCTGTCAAGGAATTCCTTGTAGATCTCATCGTCGTTTACGTTCTTTATAGCGGGAACGTAACCGGAAGCCTCAGAGAAGGAAGCCTGGAACTCAACGTCTGTTGTAAGGAACTTAACAAGCAGCCAGGAAGCATAAACCTCCTGAGGATTTTCCTGCTGGAAGATACATACGGAGGGACCCTGAGAGATAACTTTGGGGTTAGCGGGGTCTACCTGAGGGATCGGAACGATTCCGACCTCGAAGGGATACTCACCGTTGACCTGATCGGGAGCCTGGTGTACCGCACCTGCAGAGGAACCGATGGACATATAGCTCTTACCAAGCTCGCCCTCAGCCTTCTTAAACGCATCGGAGGTGTAACCGCCGGAAAGCTCCTTGGTCGTTACCCAGCCCTTTGCATACCAGCTTGCAAACTTCTCAACGAAAGCATGGTTCGTCTCGTTGTCAAAGAGATAGTTGGTTCCATCAACCTTTGTAGCGGATGTGTAGGGAGAGCCGTACTGCTCGCACATGGTGATGAACCAGTTGTTCTCGGAGTCGTATCCGAGAGGTGTGGAGTTGGGAGCGATTCCCTTGATAGTCTCGCAAAGAGCCTCCATTTCGTCCCAGGTTGTGGGAACGCTGAGGTTGTTTGCTTCAAAGAAAGTCTTGTTGTAGTAGAGAACCTCGGTAGACTTGGAGAAAGGCAGAGTATACATCTTACCGTCGCCGAAAGCGCGGCCTTCGTTAAAGAAGCCCTCGATGTAATTTCCGATCTGCTCCTCGGTCAGACCCATTATCTCCTTTGTGCCGTCGGCACGGGTGACCTCAACGGTGCTTGCCATAAGATCGTCAAGCGGAACTACTGCCTTGGCTACGTTGTAAAGAGCAACGTGGTCGGGATAGCAGTATGCGATGTTGGGCTGACCGCCAACGGTAAGCTCGGTCTTGATCTGATTACGAACTGCGTCGTAATCTCCGACCTGCTTATGCTCAACGGTGATCTTGGGGTAAAGCTCGTTGAAGCGCGCGATAGCGTCGCCAAGAACGGGCTGAAGGTTTGTCGCGCTCATTGTGTGATAGAACGTGATGGTAACCTCGCTTCCGTCGTACGCGCCGCTAAGATCCGCGTCAGCGATCTTCTTTCTTCCGCAGCCTGCAAGGAGCAGAACGCTCATGCACATAGCCACGGCAAGAATGATGGACAGAATTCTTTTCATGGTGTCATCCTTTCTGAAAATAAATATTTGTTATGATTTGTAAAAAATCTTATAACACAAAAGTTATTATCCCTTGATACCGCTTCTGGATACGCCCTTCATAATGTACTTTCTCAAGAAGAGGAATACCAGGAACAGAGGTGCGGATACGATAGCGACCGCCGCCATCTGCACGGGAATATTAACGTCTCCCGTAGACTCAACGAAGGCGTTACGGAGACCGTTTGTGATAAGTCGGTACTCATCCGAGTCGGTAACGAGGTTGGGCCATACGTATGAGTTCCACGCGCCCATCATTTTCAGGATGGTGATAGAGATAAGCGTGGGCAGGGAGAGAGGGATCATTACTCTCCACAGATACTTGAGGTCACTCGTGCCGTCAACCTTAGCGGCAAGGTAAAGCTCGTTTGGTATCTGCATGAAGTTCTGCTTGAGCAGATAAATGTAGAATACACTTACAAGGAAAGGAACGATAAGTACCGTAAAGGTGTTCATCCAGTTGAGGTAGAACACGGTCTGGTAGTTTGTGATGGTGAAAAGCTCACCGGGGATCATCATGGTAGCCAGAAGAACGGCAAAAAGTGCGTTCTTGCCCTTGAATTCAAGGCGCGCGAAGGCGAAAGCCGACAAAACCGTGATAACAAGTGACAGAATCGTAGAAACCAGACCCACATACACAGTGTTAAGGAAGAGGCGACCCAGATTTGCCTGAGTAAACGCCTCGGCGTAGTTTCCGAACACGATAGTTTCGGGGAAAAGCGTGGGAACCGAGAGCTTGTACTCATCCAGGGTCTTAAGAGAGGATATGATCATCCAGTAAAATGGAAACAGCACCACGACCGCTATAAAGATCAGGAAAATGTAAGTCAGTACCATACCCGCGCCCTTTCCGATCTTTGCGCTTGTACGCAGCTTGTTGATATCTCTGGATCCCATTACGCGAATAGCGGAATCTCCCTTGGTCTCGGAGGTAACGTTCTTTGAATTTTCAATTTTATCAGACATATTTACCTCCTGTTAAAAATGAGTTTTCTTTTTGCTTACGTAAAGATTTATCATCGTTACGATAAAAATGATACCAAACAGTATCAATGCCGCGGCAGAGGCCTGTCCCTGACGCTCATCAATAAAGTTGTAGATATATCCTACCATGGTATTCAGCCGTCGGGGATCACCCGTGGGGCCCATATCGTCTCCGAAAATACCGACGATAGAAGAATATTCCTTAAATCCGCCGATAAAGCCGGTGATAACAACGTAAGCGATCATAGGAGACAGAAGCGGAACGGTGATCTTTGTGAACACTCTCCACTTGGGAGTGCTGTCGATCTTTGCCGCGTCGTAATACTGCTTGTTTACGCTCTGAAGACCACCGAGAAGAATAAGGATCTTAAAGGGCAGAGCGTTCCAGATTATGTAGAAGGACATAACGAATATGTTCTCCCAATATCCCGAGCCTTCGTTGATCCAGTTGATAGGCTCAACGCCGAAAATGCCCAGAATATTGTTAATGATGCCCGCAGACTGAATCAGCTCGTTCTGTCCGCCAAAGGCTGTACCGACCATGTTGAACATAGCGGCAAATACCATTCCGATAGCTATGGAATTGGTGACATAGGGCAGAAAATATATGGTCTGCAGAAATCTTGACAAAAACTTTATGGAATTGAGGCAGACCGCGATCAGAAGTGCCAGAATGGTAGAGATCGGAACGGTTATAACGCACAGAAGTATGGTGTTAAAAAGACAGTCCTTGAAGCCCGAATAGGAGATTACTTTGAGGAAGTTGTCGATACCGATAGTAAAATCTATTCCGCTGATCCATTCCATGGTGTCGTACCCGTTCTGAAATGCCATCGCAAGCGTATTTACGATAGGCCAGCCGGTAAACACGAGCAAAAGAGCTATACAAGGAGCAAGATACACCCAGCCCTTCCATTGATCAAACTTGATCTTGGTCCGGAACTGCTTTGTCTTTGCCTCAAAGCGGTCACGCTTCAGAGTAAGCTTAGATACACTCATATTCACACCTCAAAATAGATTCTTTCTTCTGTCTCTTTGTTGAATATGAATACCTTATGAGATTTAAGTGTGAAGCTCACGGTTTCGGTGCCCACAGCTACCTTGTTGTCCGCATCAATGATGGAACGGACGATGGGAGAAAGGGAGCTATCGTGACCCGAAACGATGCTCACGTCGCGGCCCATGACCTCCACGTTTTTGAGGTTACATACAAGAGGACCGTTTTCATCGAGCACAAAGCCCTCGGGTCTTATACCTACAACCACTTCCTGATCATCAGCCCCCGGCACGTCAAGTACTGCCGCGCCGCCGATATAGAGCTTGCCGTCCTTTACCTCTCCGTCAAACACGTTAATGGGAGGCGTACCGAGGAATTTAGCAACGAACAAGTTTGTGGGGTTATCGTAAACCTCCTGAGGCTTGCCTATCTGCTGTACAACGCCAAGCTTCATAACAACGATCATATCAGAGATACTCATTGCCTCTTCCTGGTCGTGAGTTACGAATATAGTGGTGATTCCCGTTTCCTTCTGGATGCGACGGATCTCCTCTCGTGTCTGGAGACGGAGTCTGGCATCAAGGTTTGAAAGAGGCTCGTCCAAAAGGAGAACGCGAGGCATCTTGACCAGCGCACGGGCAATAGCAACTCTCTGCTGCTGACCGCCCGAAAGCTCGCTGGGCTTTCTTTCCATCAGATCGTCGATCTGAACCAGCTTTGCCGCATAAATGGCACGCTCAAGCATCTCCTCTTTTGTGAGTCTGTCCTCTCCACGAAGGTTCTCAAGCGGGAATAAAATGTTCTGCTTTACCGTCATGTGGGGGTAAAGTGCGTAGTTCTGGAACACAAGGCCGACACCGCGATTCTCGGCAGACAACTCGGTAACGTCATCCTCACCGAAAAAGATCTTACCGCCCGTAGGCTTCTGAAGACCGCTGATCATATAAAGGGTAGTACTCTTTCCGCAGCCGGAGGGACCGAGAAGACCTACCAGCTTGCCGTCGGGGATCTCAAAGGTAAAATCATTTACCGCAACGACCTCTCCGCCCGCTTTCTTATTTCTCGAGGGAAAGATCTTAGTGAGATTTTGCAAAACGACTTTCATAAAAAATTCCTTCCTTTAAAAGTATATATATTTTTTATCATAAACGAAGTCAGTTGTACCCTGCTCTCTCCGCCTTTTCGGCGTGGAGCTTTTTGGTATACTCAAGTGCCGCTTCGGGCGTGTCAAATATCATCTGAGAAGCAAAATCAACTGCAACGGTGCCGGCAATGGCATCGTGTATGGGACCGTGCTGCCGAGAGAACATGAGTACAGCCACCTGGACAAACAGCAAAACCGCAAGTCCGAAAAGAGCCACCACGGGCAAAATGTTAAGCAACAGCAAGAGAAGCAAAAATACGGGGAGCATTGTTTCAAGAGTGTATTTTCCCAGAATCGATCGGGCAAAAAGCTGAAAATTACTGATCTTGACGCCGTCGGTCCGCATAATGGCGACACCGAAGATCTTCTTACCAAGCGTCCGACCGTGGCCGAAGGCCATGGGGACAAGGACCTCCAGTCCGACGAATGGGATCAACAGGCCAAACACGAGAATAATGAGCGAGAGATTGACGATCATGGAATCAGTACCGCGCACCTGCACATCCGAGGAGAATTTTGCATACGCATCGTCGATCTTTTTACGCTCGGCCTCGGAGAGCTTTTCGTAATCCTCCTGTGCAATGTCAAAGGTCACGCCGTATTCTTGCTCATAGGCTTGGCGCAGCTCCGCGCGCTTTTGAGCGTATGAGTCATACCTGAACAACGCCGAAAGTAAAAATGCCACACCCACCGAAACGGTAACGAGAAGGATCACGTCAAAAATATAAGCCGATATTCTTTTCCACAAGCTTGCCTTCTGCAGATCCTGATACATTTTCCCCTCCGCAAATTAAAAATCGAGCATTTCTGCTTTAGCAGAACACACAATACTCCATGTTCCCATTATACCACAAAAATATCAATCCTGTCACCCCCTTTTTCGCTTTTTCCCGACAAAAAACATTTTTCCGCATTTTGCACAATTTCCGCTTTTTCTTTGCAATCTTTTTCTTGCAAAAGAAAGATTGCCGTGGGCATAATGAACAAATATGTTTAGCATCTTACAGTGCCGGTCATACCGTTACTTTTTTGTGGTAAAGTAACTCCGACGAGTATCCAACGGAACAAAAAAACGCTCCAAAAAGTAATCAGACACCGCTATTCGACACTTTGCGCTTTAAAGGATTTTTATGTATAATTTCCTCAGATTCCGTGCAAAATACCAAGGCAAATAATTATCAAAAAGGAGAATTTATATATGAAAGCCACAGGAATAGTCAGAAGAATCGACGACCTCGGCGCGTCGTTATCCCAAAAGAAATCCGCCGCACCATGCGTATCCGCGAGGGTGAGCCGCGCAGATAACATTGACACCGTCGGAAAAAGCTCTGATGTTTGCTACATATTTCGTAGATCTGGCTAAAAGGTTCTGACAATAAAACCACCCCGGCGGTTCAAAAATGAACCACCGGGGATTTTCAGTATTTAATTTGTTTTAGCCAAGGGATACGTCCCAACCTGCCAGGTACTGAGCCAGCAGGACTGCGTCGACCGCGTTTATTATATCGTCACCATTGCAATCTGCTGCAAGCTCGTCACAGTCAACGTCCCAACCCGC
>JAFQKA010000052.1 GCA_017397175.1 Clostridia bacterium
AGACCGATGCTCCTGCAGGCGAATACGACATTTCGCTGACGACGACCGACGTTGTCACAAACCAGGACAAGGAAAAGCTCAAATTCAACCTGGTTGGCGGAAAGATCACCGTTGTTGAAAGCGAACCGGGCGACCTCAGCGGAGACGGTGACATCAACTCCATCGACGCGGTTCTCCTTGCCCAGTACATCGCCGGTTGGGACGTTGAACTTGACGAAATAGCCGCTGACTGCAACGGCGACGGCGAGATCAACTCTATCGACGCAGTTCTTCTGGCGCAATATATCGCCGGTTGGGACGTTGTTTTAGGATAGTGCAAAGCAAAAGCCTCGGTTTTTCCGAGGCTTTTGTGTTTTGATGATTTTATGGTTTTTGAGAATCAAGGCCATTTTCAAAGGGGATTGGTCAGCTCATCATGATCTTTATTATTTCGCGGTCGGTCTCTGCCATACCAAGACGCGCCACTCTGCCCACGTTGCGAATGGTGTTTTCAACACCCTTGGTGACGATGCCCTCGCCGCCGTAGAACTGCGTGCCGTGCTGCTGCATTTGCCAGCCCAGAAGTCCTGCTTCCACCGCCGAGGCGATCTTTGCGGCACAGCTTGCCTTTGCGCCGTCGCAGATCATACCCGAATTGATGGCAACCGCGTTTACGATTGTGTGAGAGATCTCGTATTTTTTACCGCCGTGGAGGTAGCATATGCCCGCACCCGCGCCGCAACCCGCGCTTGTTGCTCCGCAGTAGGCAGACAGGCGGCCAATATCGGTCTTCATGTGTATGGTGACCAGATTTGAAACCACCAGAGCGCGGTAGAGCATCTCCTCGGTGGCACCCATCTCCTCGGCATAAACGATCACGGGCAGGGAAGCGGTCATTCCCTGATTACCGCTGCCGGAATTGATTACAACCGGAAGCTCGCAGCCGTTCATTCGGGCGTCGGATCCCGCGGCAGCATACGCTTTTGCCTTGTTGTGAACGTCATTTCCGTAAGCGCGCAGAATGGTCTTTCCTACCTGTGCGCCCCACTTGCCGTCAAGTCCCTCGCGGGCAATGGCGGTGTTGTATTCGATCTGACGTGAGATTACGTCGAGCACGTCGTCAATATTTACCGTGTCGGCAAATTCGATAATGTCCTCGATGGTCAGCAGGTATCTGTCCGCAGGTTCTGCGACTGTTTCCTCGTATGGGTTCTGAACGATCGGTTTGCCGTCAAGTGCCAGATATATAATGTTTGTGTGCTGACCTGCGATTTCAATTTCGGCTGTGTGACCATTTGCGGTCAGTTCGATTTGAATGTGGAATATGTAAGGCTTTTCCGACTGCGTTATTTCGCAGGGTATCTCACGCATAAAGCGGTCGATCTCCTCGAATTGCTCCTCTCGGACGCAGGATAAAACCTGAAGCTCCTTGCTTGCATCTCCTGCAACGATGCCTGCTGCCGCAGCTGCCGAAATTCCCCTTTTTCCGCCCGTGTTGGGCACGACTACGCTTTTGACGTTCTTAATAATGTTCGCGCTGGCGCGGATCGTCACGCGCTCGGGCATCGAAGTGAGCGTTTCTCTGCATTTTGCCGCCGCGTAGGCTATGGCGATAGGTTCTGTGCAGCCCATGGCGGGAACGAGTTCCTCGCGGAGCGTTCGCAGATACACCTCATATATTTGGTCGGTCATGTTAACCTCCGATTTTGTGTTTTGTATACTCATTATACCAAAATCCGACATTTAAGTCAAGGGGCACTCTGTACAAACGCAAATACGTCAAATTGGCTCTTGACAAATTGAGAAAAGTGTGATAGAATATGCGGGTGGCTGAAGAAGTCGCATTTAAATATGTATAGTATGCATCACGGAGAGATATTTCGCCTTTGGCGAATATACCCGCACCCTGCGCCTGACAAGCAAGCTTGTCGAACTTCGGGTGGGGTATGCGAAGCGGATTCGACGAGCGTTGCTCATCGAGCCACGTCTCATCAGCCTCCATAAATATGATGCACACTTGTGCATCATATTTATGGAGGGATATCGAAGCGGTCATAACGAGGCGGTCTTGAAAACCGTTTGAGAGCAATCTCACGTGGGTTCGAATCCCACTCCCTCCGCCAAAAAACCACGGGTGGCAACAGCCACCCGTGGTTTTTTAGTGAAGCGACACGATGAAGAACCCCGACAAATTCCGTAGGGATTTGTCAAGATTTGCGCTATGACAAGCGAAGGAATAAAATGAAGCTTTGGCGCAAATGAGGGTTCAGAATCCCACTCCTGTGGCTTTTGCTACCCGTGGTTTTTTAGTGAAGTGTCACGATGAAGAACCCCGCTATTCGCACCTGGGCGAATAGCTGATCCCGAGCATAGCGAGCTATGATCAAAGAGTAACAATGGTGAGGGTTGGGTTCAGAATCCCACTCCCGTGGCTGTTGCCACCCGTGGTTTTTTAGTGAAGTGCCACGATGAAGAACCCCGCTATTCGCACCTGGGCGAATAGCTGATCCCGAGCATAGCGGGTTATGATCAAAGAGTAACAATGGCGAGGGTTGGGTTCAGAATCCCACTCCTGTGGCTGTTGCCACCCGTGGTTTTTATTCCCTTTGTTTTTTCCTGAACGCCGACGGGCTCATACCCGACATCTTTTTGAAAAAACGGGTGAAGTAATGTATGCTTTCAAACTTCATATTCTCGGAGATCTTTGTGAAATTATCGTTGGTCTCGCTGATCTTTTTGCAGGCGATCTCAAATTTTTTCTCGTTAATAAACTCTACCAAGGTCTTTCCCGTTGCCGCCTTGAATTCTTTGCAAAGGGTAGATCGGTTGGTGCGGAAAAGAAACGCCAGCTCGTCAATGGTGATCTTCTCAAGGCAGTTTCCGCTGACATATCCAATGATCTCTTCGATGTCCGGTGCAATTTCGCGCGTTTCCTCGGCGCTTTCGCTGAGAGAATAATTTCTGACAAGCGTTACCAAAAAATATTCCAGCAGCATTTTAAGCAGCTGTTCCGAGCCGAACGGCTGTTTTTTTCTTTTCTTCATGTCATAGACGGGAATATTGAAGGGCGGCAGAAAAACGTTTCTGCCTTCTTTTATTATTTCTGCCAGCTTTTTGATCATTCCGTCAGACAGGGTAACTGGTTCCCGAGAAAAGCCGTCCAGAAGAGCGGAATCCGACTCGAAGCCGATGATAATGACCTCCGGGGAGCTTTCCGAGTCGCATTTGAGGGAGTGCTCCGAGTTGCAACGGTGGATTATCATTTTGTGACGTGTCAAAATCCCCGTGTAATCCTCGGATGTCACGTGCATTCGACCCGAATTTACGAAAACCAATTCGAAAAAAGGGTGCTTTTCCCCTTTTGTTTCAAAATCCGGCTTGAATTCGAAAAAGTGCAGATTGACGATTCCCGTTACCGATATTGAATTTTCTAAGCTTTTACTTACGTATTTCATACATTAAGAGTAGCACAAAAACATTCGTTTGTCAATAAATAAATTTACGAAAAGACAAAAAACATTGACGATTATGCAAATACAAAAGAAAAAAATCCATGTATAATAAAATAAAAAACGGAGGTTTATTATGAACAGAGTTTGTATCCCCGACTATGAATATCGTGAAAGAGTACAGAGAGCGGCGAAGATGCTTCGTGACGCCAACATTGACGTTATGGTGGTTGCTTCCACCGAGAGCGATTATGCAAACGCCAGATATTTCTCCGGCTTTTGGCCTCTATTCGAGCGCGCAGGCGTTGCCATCAGCGCAAACGGTGATGCGGCGCTTCTGGTTGGCCCCGAATCCGCGATCTTCGGAAAAGACGTGAGCCGTCTTGACAAGATCTTCGTTCTCAAGGAGTTCCGCGAGTCCGCAGACCCCTCTTATCCCGAGCTGAAGGCTGACACATTCCGGGACGTTTTCAATTCCATTGGCGTTCACGGTGAACACATCAAGATCGGTCTCGGAAGCTACGTTGAGTGTACCCTTCCTATTTTTGAGGGGCTCAAGGATTCCTTTCCTCAGGCTGAGATAGTTCGCTGCAACGATATTATGGTAAATCTGAGAAAGATCAAGAGTGAAAACGAGCTTGCCTGCATCCGCGAGGGATTCAGAATTATCGAGCTTGCCACCGACGAGGTTATCCGCAATCTGAAGCCCGGTGTCACCGAGTTGCAGATGGTTGGAGTTGCTCAGCGTGTGATCTATGAAAACGGCGCAGAATATGAGGGCCTTCCCATGTACGTGTTCAGCGAGGAGAGCACCCGTCACGCAATCAGCCGTTCGGGTTACAGACAGATCGGCAAAAACGACATCGTTCAGCTGAACCTGTCTGCAAAGATCGACGGATATTCTCCCAGTATCGGTCTTCCCGTTGTTATGAGCCGTCTTGAGGGCGAACGCCGTGAGCTTGTTGAGTTCTGCCGTCAGATGCACGAATGGACGGGCGAGCAGATCCGCGCAGGCGTTGTTGCAAGTGACATCGCAAAGGAATTTTTGCAGAAGTATAAGGACGCAGGCTACGAGAAAAACTACGTTTACGGTCCCTGCCACGGCACGGGTATGATCGAGGTTGAAGCGCCTTGGATGGAGACCAACACCGATTACGTTCTTGAAGAAAACATGACTTTCCAGGTGGATACCTTCATTTCCGGTCCCACCTTCGGATGCCGTTGGGAGAAGGGTATTGCCGTCAAGCGCGACGGAATCGAATCCTACACCGATTACCTGAAAAAGGGTATTATTGAATTGGAGTTTTAAAACATGGTTTGCGGCAAGAAAAATTGGATAATTCCCGACTGCGAGCTTCCGCCCGAGGGCGAGGGGATCATGAAGGGACACGAAAGCGTGATTATCGTAAACGACAGCAAAGAGAAGGCGACTGTAAAGGTCAAGCTTTTCTTCGTTGACCGGGAGCCTTACGAGGGCATTACCTGGACGGTGGAACCGAACAGAGTAAAGTGCTTTCGCATGAATAATCCCGATGATATGTCGGGCTACGTGGTGGAAAAGGAAATACAGTACGCCATGAAGCTTGAAAGTGACACCAGGATCGTGGTTCAGTACGGCAGACTTGACAACAGGCAGACCAATCTTGCATACTACACAACGCTTGGTTATTGAGGAGGAAAATATGATACTTGATCATTCATTCCCCAAAGAAATGAAATACGTGCAGGAAAAGAAGATTCCTCTGGTAATTCCCGCGGGAACGGTGGAATACCACGGTCCTCACTGCTCTTACGGCTGTGACACTCTGGTGGCAGAGGGACTTGTCAAAAAGCTGGCTGAGAAAAAGGAGATAATGATAGCTCCCACTATCAGCTACAGCCCTTCAAGCTACGCGGTAGGTGATAGCAAAAGCGGCACGGTCCACGTAGAGGAGACTGCCTTTGAGAACTACGTTTACTACGTGTTCATGAGCCTGCTCTCGGCAGGATACAGAAACATATACGTTCTCATTCATCATCAGTTTGAGCAGGAGAGCGAGATGCCTATGACATTGTGCTACCGTATGGCGGCAAAGAGAGCAACCATGGCGTATCTTGAAAAGACACTCGGTCAGGGCTGGTGGGGAAGCGAGAGCTATGCCAGCTACTACGATCAGCTTGAGGGAGAGGACAATCCTTTCAACTGGATAAAGGTCATTCCCACTATGAGCTGTGGGGTGCAGAACGCCACGGGTTACGATCACGCAGGCAAATACGAGTGCTCGATCCTCATGTCCCTCTATCCCGATTGCGTAAAGCTCGACAGGATAGACGACGTAAAGCATTGGTTTACGGAAAGCGCAAGAGAGGCGAATAAGGCCTTGGGCGACGAAATGGTGGAAAAGTCACTGGAATACCTGAAAAATACGATCATATAATAAAAAAGACGGCGAAAGCCGTCTTTTTTATTATATCTGCTTATGGACGCTTTTGTATTCGTCGTAATACTTGTAATAAGGGCATTCGCGGGCGCCCATATAGCTGACGCGCACCATTTCGTCCTCGTCCAAGGACATCACGCAGCGGTATTCCTCATATTCCTCGTCATAGTCGAAGAACTGGCAGGTCTCGCAGGACGCCGCCATTTTTCTCATTGACGGCAGCTCCTTTTTCTGCTTTTCACGTTCCGCTTTGGGGATATACCGTGTTTTTCCGTATTCTTCCATGCTCGTCCTCCTTATTTCTTTCGGAAAACCAGGAGTTTTCCGAAAATATAGTTGAGGATAATGACCAGAACCGACGAGAGGAGCAGCACTGCCAGCTCACTCAGCTTCATACCATCGTAGAGAATGACCATCATAAGCTCTTGCACCCCGAGAGAGATAAGCCGTCCCGCCACGAACTCGCCTGCTTCAATGAGAACGTTTTTCGTCCCTTTGTTTTCACTTTTGAAAACAAAAATTCGGTTTGTGACGTATGCAAATGCCACGGCGCATACCCAGGCAATGACCTTTGAAACGTAAAGATTTACGTCAAGGAGATAGACCAGGGACAGGGAAACGGCAAAATCCACTGCCGTTGTTCCCACGCCGAAAACAAGGTACAAAATTATCTCTCGGTGCCGTGCAAAAAGCTCTTTCAGCTTACCCATATCAACCGATCTTGTAGGTGGTTCCCTCGCGGCTGTCAAGAAGCGTAACGCCCCTGTCCGCAAGGTACGCACGGATACGGTCTGCCTCGGCGAAGTTCTTTTCCTTCTTTGCCGCCGCGCGCTCAGCGATGAGACGCTCGATCTCTGCGGCAAATTCGGGGTCGATGGCGGGGGTTTCGTCCTCTGCGACGCGCTCTCTTGTGAGGTCGAGTGAAAGGACGCGGTCAAAGTCTTCGATCAGAGCCTTCTTTGTGGCGTCGTTCGTGTCAGCCTTGAGAACGTCGTAAAGAGCCGTTACTGCCAGAGAAGTATTGAGATCGTTATCAAGGGCCTCAACGAAACGAGCTTTGTACTCGTCGAATTTAGCCTGATCTACATCGCCGTCATTCTTCAGTGCCGCGATCTTTGCAAGAAGCTTTGTGAACGCTCCTGCCGCGTTGTCAAGGTTTTCATAGGAGAATACCAAAGACTTGCGGTAGTGGGACTGGAGGCAGAAGAAACGGTACGCCAAAGGATCGTAGCCCTTCGATTCGAGAAGGGAGACCGTCAGAAATTCACCCTTGGATTTGGACATCTTTCCGCCCGTCGTGTTCAGGTGATGAACGTGGAACCACTGAGGGCACCATTCGTGACCCAGATATGCCTCGGATTGCGCCACCTCGTTTGTGTGGTGAGGGAAGGCGTTGTCAATACCGCCGCAGTGAATGTCCAGGCGCTCGCCCAAGTGCTTCATTGAAATGCAAGAGCATTCGATGTGCCAGCCGGGGTAGCCAACGCCCCAAGGGGAATCCCACTTGAGAGCCTGGTCCTCAAACTTGGATTTTGTAAACCAAAGAACGAAATCGTTCTTGTTTTTCTTGTTGTCGTCGGCTTCAACGCCCTCGCGCACGCCCACTTCCAGGTCGTCCTCGTCGAAGTTGTTGAAGATATAATACTGCTTTAATTTGGAGGTGTCGAAATATACGTTTCCGCCGGCAATATAGGCGTAGCCCTTTTCGATAAGACCCGAAACGACCTTGATGAAATCGTCAATGCAGCCCGTGGCGGGCTCGACCACGTCGGGGGTCTTGATGTTCAGCTTTTCGCAGTCGGTAAAGAACGCGTCGGTGTAATATTTTGCGATCTCCATGACCGTTTTGTGCTCTCTCTTTGCGCCCTTGAGCATCTTGTCTTCACCCGTGTCCGCGTCGGAGGACAGGTGTCCCACGTCTGTAATATTCATGACGCGCTTCACCTCGTAGCCCGAATATCTGAAATACTTTTCAAGCACGTCCTCCATAATGTAAGAGCGCAGGTTTCCGATGTGGGCAAAATGATATACCGTAGGGCCGCAGGTGTACATTTTCACCTTGCCCGGCTCATAGGTCTTGAATTCGTCTCTTGTTCTTGTAAGTGAGTTATATAAAAGCATTTTATTGTCCTTCCTTCTCTTTGTTCTTTTCTTCAAGCTCGCGGAGCCGCTCGTCTATCCGCGACAACTCCTGTGCAACAGGGTCGGGAATGTGTACCTGGTCAAGATCCTGGGTCTTGACACCGTCGCGGCGGACCACTTTTGCAGGAATGCCCACTGCCGTGCAGTTGTCGGGGATCTCGGTCAGGACTACCGCACCTGCGGCTACCTTGGAGTTGTCACCGATACGCATGGGACCGAGGATTTTTGCACCCGCGCCTACCATTACGTTGTTACCGAGAGTAGGGTGGCGCTTGCCCGTGTCCTTACCCGTACCGCCAAGGGTGACCCCCTGGTAGATGGTGCAGTCGTCGCCGATCTCGGTGGTCTCACCGATGACTACCGCCGCGCCGTGGTCGATGAAAAAGCGTCTTCCGATGGTGGCACCGGGGTGTATCTCAATGCCCGTAAAGAATCTTGCAAGCTGGCTCACGGCTCTTGCGCTGAAATAGTGCTTTGAGGTATAGAGCTTGTTTGAGACGCGGTAGGCGATGATGGCGTGAAGTCCCGAATAAAGGAGAAGGACTTCCACGTTGTTTCTTGCCGCAGGGTCTCGCTCGCGAATGACCTCGATTTCTTCTTTGATGTCGGCCATGATATCGCGGCTGTTTTTTATTGCCGCACGGCTCACTTGGACTGTCTTTTTCGCAACTTGCCCAAGGTCTCTTTTCAGAGCCTCTGTATCAATCTTGATTTTCTTCATAAAAATCTCCTAAAAAACAAAGCCCCCGTACCAAAAGGTACAGAGGCGCAAATGCACGGTTCCACTCTGCTTTGCCCGAAGTGGTCGGGCAATCTCTAAAAGACCTTAACGGGGTCAGGCGGCCGGGACTACGCAAGTTTTCTGAAAACTCTTCGCCCAAGCGTCTCACGGAGGCACAGCCCGACGCCCTGCCGCCAATGCTCACACCAAACGCAAAGGCTCTCTTTTGCACGGTCTTGTCGGATTCTTTCCGTTCACAGACTTTATTACATTATATAGCAAAAAAACAAAAATGTAAATACTTTTTTTGAAAAAACTTTTTCGGAGACTTAAAAAGCCGAATCGACGGCATAAAGCCGTCGATCATCAGCTTTTATTTAAGCATTTTCAAGCAGTTTTTTGGTTGCCGCCAGCTTCGTGCAGCAAACAAGGACTTCCATTGCCGCCATCAGCTCGTCGTTTGAGGGGAAGGTGGGAGCAATTCTGATATTGCTGTCACAGGGGTCGATACCGTAGGGGTAGGTAGCACCGACGTCGGTCAGGGTCACGCCTGCCTCTTTTGCGAGGCGGTAGGTCTCCTTTGCGGTGCCGTTCATGACGTTGAGGCTTACAAAGTAACCGCCCACGGGCTTTGTCCAAGTGGCGATTCCCGTACCGTCAAGATGCTCGGAGAGGATCTCCAGAACGATCTCGAACTTGGGACGGATTATCTTCGCAAGATCCGCCATGTGGTCGTGAATATTTGCGGCACTCTTGAAATATTTTACGTGACGGATCTGATTGATCTTATCAAATCCGATGGTCTGAACGCCCATAATAGGCTTGATCTGCTTGAGATTTTCTACGCTTGCGGCAAACATTGCAACACCCGAGCCGGGGAAAGATATTTTGGAGGTGGAAGCAAAGTAGAATACTATATCCTCGTTTCCGTACTCACGTGCCAGGGCGAAAATGTCGGCCAAGGTATCCTTTTTGTCCGCGTACAGATCGTGAACCGCATAAGCGTTATCCCAGAAGATTCTGAAATCGGGAGCCGCGGGTTTTAACGCTGCAAAACGGCGAACCGTTTCGTCGGAATAAGTGATTCCCTCGGGATTTGAATACTTGGGACAGCACCAGATACCCTTGATAGACTTGTCAGAAGAAACAAGCTTTTCCACCTGATCCATGTCGGGGCCTGTTGAGGTCATCGCAACGGTGATCATCTCGATGCCAAGAGACTTGCAGATGGCAAAATGGCGGTCGTAGCCGGGCGCGGGACAGAGGAATTTGACTTTTTCCTCTTTACACCAGGGTCTCTCGCTGCCAACAACGCCGTAAAGCATTGCTCTTGCCACCGAGTCGTACATAAGGTTAAGGCTGGAGTTTCCCGCAACTATCAGCATTTCCTGCGGGATACCGTAAAGCTCGGAGAAGAGCTTTTTTGCCTCGGGAATACCGTCAAGCAGACCGTAGTTTCTGCAATCTATTCCTGCCTCTGACTGACAGTCGGCGGAGGTGGAGATGACGTCCAGCATACCGGAAAGCAGGTCAAGCTGCTCCTTTCCGGGTTTTCCGCGGGAAAGGTCGAGAGAGAGACCAAGCTCGCGGTAACGGTCGTACTGCTTTTGAAGTTTTATACACTGCTTTTCAAGCTCCTGCACGGAGAGTGACGAATATTCCATCTGAAAATACCTTCTTCTAAGAAATTTGCACCTCTCGACATCTGCCCGAGAGGGCATTGAATTGCAAAATTAAAATTCCGCATTTCCCGTAGTTCTCGGGAAAAGCTCAACGTCACGGATGTTGGAGATGCCCGTGATGTACATAATAAGTCTCTCGAAACCGAGACCAAAGCCTGCGTGCTTGGTTCCTCCGAACTTTCGAAGCTCAAGATACCACCAGTAGTCCTTTTCGTCAAGACCGAAGTTCTCAAGAGCACGGAGAAGCATATCAAGTCTTTCCTCACGCTGAGAGCCGCCGATAAGCTCGCCTACACCGGGAACAAGCATATCCATAGCCGCAACGGTCTTGCCGTCGTCGTTCAGACGCATGTAGAACGCCTTGATCTCCTTGGGGTAGTCTGTGACAAACACGGGGCCGCCGATAATGTGCTCGGTGAGGTATCTTTCGTGCTCTGTCTGCAGGTCGATTCCCCATTCAACGGGGTTCTCAAACTTCTGACCGCTCTTCCGGAGCAGCTCGATAGCTTCCGTATAGGTTACGTGACCGAATTCGCTGTTGACCAGCTTGTTGAGACGTTCAAGCACCGTTTTATCAACTCTCTGGTTGAAGAATTCAAGTTCCTTCGGGCACTGCTCCATAACGTAGCGGAGAACGAATTTTACCATGTCCTCTGCCAGCTTCATGTCGTCCTTGAGGTCAGCAAATGCGATCTCGGGCTCGACCATCCAGAACTCTGCCGCGTGTCTCTGTGTGTTTGAGACCTCTGCGCGGAAGGTGGGGCCAAAGGTGTAGATTCCGCCGTAAGCCAGTGCCATGCACTCTGCGTTGAGCTGGCCCGAAACCGTAAGGCTCGCCTTCTTGCCAAAGAAATCCTTTGAATAATCAACCGCGCCGTCCTCTGTCATGGGAGGATTTACGGGGTCAAGGGTGGTCACGCGGAACATCTCGCCCGCACCTTCACAGTCGGATGCTGTGATAAGGGGGGTCTGAGCGTAAACGAATCCTCTGTCCTGGAAGAACTTGTGGATAGCGTAAGCCGCCACCGAGCGGACTCTGAACGCCGCATAGTATGTGTTTGCTCTGGGGCGCAGATGCGCGATTGTACGCAGATACTCGGGTGTGTGTCTCTTGTTCTGAATGGGGTAGTCGGGGGTGGAAGTTCCCTCGACCTCAACGGACGTTGCGTGAAGCTCAAAAGGCTGAGGCGCGTCGGGGGTGAGTGTGATCTTACCCTTTACGATAAGCGCCGCGCCGATGTTCTGAGACGCGATCTCCTTGTAGTTGTCGATAACGGTGCTTTCAATTACGACCTGGAGAGGTGTAAAGTAGCTACCGTCGTTGAGCATGATGAAGCCAAATGCGTTGCTGGTACGAATGTTGCGCGCCCAGCCCGCAACGGTTATTTCCTTGTCCGCAAATGTTGCGGGAGCTGCAAAAATTGATTTGATTGTAATTCTTTCCATGGTGGTTTTATAAGTCCCTTTCTTAATTATTTCGGTATAATCCACCGTTTACGATACATTAAGCGATATTATATCAGTTAAACGGCAAAAATGCAATATTATGTTGGTTGATTTTTCAAATTGTTCACAATTTATGACGGTTTTGCACCGTTTTTCCAGAAATTCTTGATAATTTCTGCAAGTTCGGACGGAGAACTTGCAAAATTCATCTCCGACCAATGCTCGGGGAAAAGATCTCGGTACTTTGGTTCCGTGTATCTGTCGTCGATGAGCACCACGATCCCTCGGTCGTCCTCTCGCCGTATCACCCGTCCCGCGGCCTGGAGCACACGGTTCATTCCGGGGTAGGTGTAAGCGTAATCATAACCGGATTCGTATTCCACCTCGTAAAAATCGCGGATTATGTTGCCCTCGTTTGAAAGTCCGGGCAGACCGACACCGACGATGATCGAGCCGATCAACCGACTTCCCGGCAGGTCAACACCCTCGGAAAATCCTCCGCCCAGAACGCAAAAGCCTACCCTGAGCTGTCCGTCAGGCTTGAAATGTCCGAGGAATTGCTCCTTTTCGGTCAAGGTCATAGACCGGGACTGAATTACCGTTTCCACTGCACCGAACTTCTTTTTGAAGGCAGCCGCCACCTGCTCCATATAGCCGTAAGAGGGAAAATAAACGATGTAATTTCCCTTTTTTGCCACCACCGAGGCGGCAATGCAGGAGGCTACCTTTGAGTAAGAGGTGTCGCGGTCGTCGTATCTTGTGCTGATCCCGGTCATTGCCGCAAGGCAGAGGTTTGCACGGTCAAAGGGAGAGGGCAGGGAAAGCAGCCGTGAGCCTTTTCCGCCGCCGAGAATATCTCTGAAATAGTCGGGCGGTGCAAGCGTTGCCGAGAACAGGATCGACGAGACGGCACAATTCAACCTTATTCCGATCACCTGCGAGGGGTCAAGGCAGAACAGTTTTAAGGTTATGCGACCCCGATCGAGCAGGATATAAGTGCGAAAATGCTCGTCATAGTGATCGGTGATCGACAGGAATTTTCTCAGCTTGCCCCCAAGAATGTAGGCTATGTTGTAAGCGGGATTTTCTTCGCTTATCTTCAGCCATTTTTCTATGGCTTCGCTGTAGATCTGCAAGGCCTGCAGGGTGGCGGACGGAAGATCGGTTCCGATGTAAAATCCGCTCTCGCGTCCTTCTTCGTCCTTTGTTATGCTGTCGGCGCAAAGCTTTTTCAGCCTGAACACGCACCGCATGACAGCTTCCGTTTTTTCGGACAACTTTGAGTTGTCGGGAAGTATCCTGTAAAGCTCTTCAAAATCCTCAAAGGAAAGCTCTGCAGAATACATTTCACGGGCGCGGTCGGGCAGATTGTGTGCCTCGTCTACTAAAAATACGTAATTGAGATCCTTTTTGTCGGAAAAATCGGAGAAGTACCGTTTCAGAAATACCGAAGGATCAAAAACGTAATTGTAATCGCAGATGATGATATCACACTGCTCGGACAGGTCGAGGGACAGCTCATAGGGGCAGACGTTGTAGCGTGCCGCCACCTCCTCGATTATTTTTCGTGTGTAGCCTCGGTATTCGGTGAGAAGCTCGTTCAAGGCCTCCTTTGAACGGTCGTAATAGCCTCTTGCCATAGGGCAGGATGAGGGGTTGCAATGGCTTGATACGCCGATCCCCGACATTTTTGCCATGGGATTTGAGCAGGCTTGCTCTTTTGCGGTGAGAACTATGGCTCTTACGTCAGCTCCCGACTCGACCATGGCGCGGACGGCACCGAAGGCCTCACGTCGGGTACTTGTTTTCGCGGTAAGATAAAATATTTTGTCGCAAAGGCCGTCACCTAATGCTTTTGAGGCAGGGTAAAGAGTGGATATGGTCTTGCCTATGCCCGTGGGCGCCGAGGCAAAGAGACGTGTACCGTCGTGAATAGCCCTGTAACATTCTTCTATCAGCTCCCGCTGTCCTTTCCGCATCTCGCCGTATGGAAATTTCATTTCCCGAAGGGAGCTTTTTGCGGCGGTGGCACGGTTTATCTCAAGTCGGGCGTACCGTTCGACCGACGCAAGATAAGAGAGAAATGATCTTTGAAGCTCGGAGGATGAAAAATTATGCGCGTCTTCCCTGAAGTCTCCGTTCTTGCCCGTGGGGGTAGCTAAAATTCCCGTGACATTTTCTATGTTATATTCACGGCAAGCCAGGTAGCAAAGACAGATCAGCTTCACCGTGTCGGGATCCGCATTTTGGGGAAGATGGCGTTTTGACGTGGCCGTCAGATAAACGGTACAGCTACGGCCGTTCTTTTCCGTAAGCTCTGCTGCGCCCGAAATTTCGTAACGAATATCCCCAAAGGCGATCTGCGCCGTTAGAGGAACCATGTCAGAGAAAAATGGGGATCGAGTAGCTATCTTACTGGTTATCTTTTCAGCCGCGGAGGGTTTTATAAGACCTGTGGGAACGCCCAGGCTGCCGTGCAGCGTTGCAAGACGGCACAGTTCATCCACGCACAATAAAATCCGCCCGTTATCATACTGCATGGCATCACCTCCCCAAAGTTTGAAGTATGCGTTCAAACACATACCCATTTTATTCTATCACAAAACAAACCAAATTTCAACCATATTATTAAAATACAAAAGAAAAATAAAGCAACGGACGTCTGTGAAGGTTTTGTGACTTCACTTGACAACAGGGTCGCGGGGTGGTAAAATATCGGTGAATAGAAATCTTAACGGAGAGAATATGAAAAATATAAAGATTTTTGCTTTGATAGGAGCGATCCTGGCGGCATCATTGCTCTTTGGGTGCGGCATCAAGGACGATGGGTATAGCTTTGGCGACGGCAATAATACGGTGATCGGCGATGGGGAAGTGCAGATACAGACCGAGGCACTTCACGGTATCGAGGATTACTACATTATACGTCCCGACCTGGCGTCGGACACCGAAAAGGAAGCTATGCTGCGCCTGAAAAACGCCGTCAAGAGCGGACTTGATATAGACCTTACTTCCTCCACCGACTGGATCGGCGGAGATCAAGTGGAGCATGATAAGGAAATCGTCATTGGCGATACCGAGCGAGCTGCAAGCGTGCAGGCTAAAAAAGGACTTGCTTTCGGTGATTTCGTGATCAAAAAGGTGGGCGAGAAGATAATCATCGTGGGCGGCAGCGACAATGCCACTCTCAAAGCGGTCGATTTCTTTGTGTCGCATTTTATCAACGTTTACGGCGGCTGTCTTGATATTCCCACAGGTGACGGCTACCTGTATACCCACGATTATATGTTCGAATCCCTTACGATCGACGGCACCGATATAGGCGAATTTCAGCTTTTCTCGGCATCCGGGATCGACATTTCGGGAGTATCCGAATATATTGCCGAGAACGTTTACGGCGTTCTTCTGCCCGTGGCAGAGGAGATGAGTACCAATAAAAAATACATTATTTTCGATGATTCCGGTCTTATAGCCAACGGATTTTCGGTGGAGCTGAGATATGACGGCAACCTTTACGTTATAGGAAGTGCTGATACGGCACAGTATGCCGTGGAATATTTCAAGCACGATTTTTTTGAAGCCCTGTCAAAGAAATCCTCAAAGGCGAATATCGCCATACAGGATAACTATATGGGAAATACGGGAACAAATCCCGTGTATATGACAAAGGACGAGATACTTGCCCGACTTGATGAATTTGCCTCGGACTCCGGGAAATTCATGGCAGGTCAGCAGGGAGGCACGCAGGCAAGCCCCGACTATGTGATCGAGGATTTTACATCGGCCGTGGGCCGCGGTCCTGCCGTGCTCAGCCTTGATCTGTTCAGCTACGGTCTTTATATAGATGAGATGACACCGAGTGAGCTGAGCGAGACGGTCTGTCAGATCGCAAAATTTGCTCAGGGCGGCGGTATCGTTGCCGTAAGCGCGTATTTTGAGAATCCCACGGGTGGTTGGGAGCTGGGCGACAAGGTTACGGGAAATCTGAAAACAAAGGAAAATTGGCAGTCTCTTGTGACCGAGGGTACGGAGCTGAACAAAAAATATCTCCGCCAGCTTGATTGCGCGGCGAAATTTCTCGGTGCGTTGAGCGACAACGGCATTACCGTGATATTCAAGCCCTTTGAGGCGCATAATCAGAAAAAATATTGGTACAGCTCTGCCGGTAAGGGAGCGGACAACGACAATTTCAAGGCACTTTGGATATATACATACGATTATCTTTTGTCCAAGGGCTGTGACCGTCTTATCTGGCAGTATTCGCCATATGTGACCGAGGGGGCCGTCGAGCTTTTCGATGCGTATCCCGGCGACGAATACGTTGATCTGCTCGGCGGCGTGTGGACGGACGTGGGCGTAAAATCCGTGTCCGAGGAGCTTGTTTTCGGTCTGGCGCGTCACGGCAAGGGCGCGGGAGTTATGACATTGACCCTCAGTTCAAGAAAGGTCAGCACCAATAAGGATAAGCAGTTGAAGCTCTTTAACTGCCAAAACCTGTCCGATACCGTGGTCGCGGCTAAGGGGAAGGGAATAAAGATCCCCGCCGTCATCATGTTCGGAAACTCCAGCGTTCCCTCCTGGCTTGGGGAAGGAAGCGTCCTTTCTGACTAAAATTAAAAGAATTTGTGAGAAAAAAATAAAAATCCGCTCTAAAAGAGCGGATTTTTTTACAATATTTCTATTGCAAAAAGAGGCGACGTGTGCTAAAATACATATGTATGATAAAAATTTAACAGACACCGGCGTAAATTGCCCGGATCACCAAAGCATACGGATCGAATGAGGAGGGTACACAAATGCAACCGAAAGAATATCTGATCGTAGACAGCGTCGAAAAGCTCGAAAATGCTATCGCGCGAACAAGAGAGGCTCAGAAGAAGTTTGCAACATACACCCAGGAACAGGTGGACAAGATCTTTCTTGCAGCCGCATCCGCCGCAAACAAAGCAAGGATTCCCTTGGCAAAAATGGCGGTAGAGGAGACGGGAATGGGAATCGTTGAGGACAAGGTCATCAAGAACAACTACGCTTCCGAATATATTTATAATGCTTACAAGGACGCAAAGACCTGTGGCGTGATCGAAGAGGACAAGGCTTACGGTATCAAGAAGATCGCCGAGCCTATCGGCGTGATCGCGGCGGTAATTCCCACAACTAACCCCACGTCCACTGCTATTTTCAAGTGCCTGCTGGCGCTCAAGACCCGCAACGCAATAATTATCAGCCCTCACCCCAGAGCAAAGAACAGCACTATCGCTGCGGCGAAGCTGGTTTACGAGGCGGCGGTAGCCGCAGGTGCTCCCGAGGGAATTATCGACTGGATCGACGTTCCATCTCTTGATATGACGAACACGGTAATGAAGGAATCGGATATAATCCTTGCCACGGGCGGCCCCGGAATGGTAAAAGCTGCGTATTCCTCGGGCAAGCCCGCTGTGGGCGTTGGCGCAGGTAATACTCCTGCCATCATCGACGATTCTGCCGATATTCTTCTTGCTGTCAATTCTATAATCCACTCCAAGACCTTTGATAACGGCATGATCTGCGCTTCCGAGCAGTCGGTAATCGTAATGGAAAGCATTTACGATGCCGTAAAGAACGAGTTTGCCTCAAGAGGCTGTTATTTCCTCGACCCCGAGGAGACCGAAAAAGTCCGCCACACGATCATAATAAATGGCGCATTGAATGCGAAGATCGTCGGCCAGGCAGCCGCCAAAATAGCCGCGCTTGCGGGTGTCAGTGTTCCTGCGGGAACAAAGATCCTTATCGGAGAAGTAGAGAGCGCAGAGCTTTCCGAGGAATTTGCTCACGAGAAGCTCAGCCCCGTTCTCGCAATGTATAAGGCGAAGACTTTTGATCAGGCACTTGAAAAGGCAGAGCGTCTGATCGAGGACGGAGGCCTGGGCCACACTTCAAGTATATATCTTGACGAGGTTACACAGCAAGAGAAGCTGAATGTTTTCGCTGCCCGTATGAAGACCTGCCGCATTCTCGTAAACACCCCTTCCTCTCACGGAGGAATCGGTGATCTCTATAACTTCAAGCTGGCTCCGTCGCTTACTCTCGGCTGTGGCTCCTGGGGGGGAAACAGCGTATCCGAAAACGTAGGTATAAAGCACCTGCTCAACATTAAGACCGTGGCAGAAAGAAGGGAAAATATGCTTTGGTTCCGCGCACCTGAAAAGGTTTATATAAAGAAAGGATGTCTCCCCGTTGCTCTTGACGAGTTGAGAAGCGTCAGAGGCGCAAAGAAGGCGTTTATCGTTACCGATACCTTCCTCTATCAGAACGGCTACACCAAGCCCATCACCGATAAGCTGGATGAAATGGGTATTACTCACACCACTTTCTTTGATGTTCAGCCCGATCCCACTCTGAAAAATGCTCAGGACGGCGCAAAGCTGATGGCCGCGTTTGAGCCTGACACGATCATTGCCCTTGGCGGTGGCTCGGCTATGGACGCCGCTAAGATAATGTGGGTTCTTTACGAGCACCCTGAAGCGGACTTTATGGATATGGCAATGCGCTTTATTGACATTCGCAAGAGAGTTTACACCTTCCCCAAGATGGGCGAAAAAGCGTACTTTATCGCAGTTCCCACCTCTGCCGGAACGGGAAGCGAGGTCACCCCCTTTGCTGTTATCACAGACGGCGAGACGGGCGTAAAATATCCCCTTGCTGACTATGAGCTGCTTCCCGATATGGCTATCATCGACACAGATTTCCATATGAGTGCGCCCAAGGGTCTGACGGCGGCCTCGGGAATTGATGCCGTAACTCACGCCGTCGAGGCTTACGCCGCAATGCTTGCTACCGATTATACCGACGGCCTTGCGCTTCAGGCTCTCAAGAATATATTCAAGTACCTGCCCCGCGCCTACGAGAACGGTCAGACAGACGTTGAAGCTCGTGAAAAGATGGCGAATGCTGCAACTATGGCAGGTATGGCGTTTGCCAACGCGTTCCTTGGCGTTTGCCACTCTATGGCGCACAAGCTGGGCGCATTCCACCACCTGCCTCACGGCGTTGCAAACGCCCTTATGATAGAGGAGGTCATTCGCTTCAACGCAAGCGAGGCACCTGCGAAGATGGGTACCTTCTCGCAGTATGACCATCCTCACACCCTTGCAAGATATGCACAGATCGCAGATTATCTCGGACTTGGAGGCAAAACTGACGAAAAGAAGCTGGAAAACCTTATCAAGGCTATAAATGAGCTGAAGGCAAAGGTTGGCATCAAGGAAACTATCCGCGATTACGGCATTGATGAAAAGGACTTCCTTGACCGTCTTGACGACATGGTCGAGCAGGCGTTTGACGACCAGTGCACGGGCGCTAACCCCCGCTATCCTCTTATGAGCGAGATAAAGCAGATGTACCTCAACGCTTACTACGGTAAGCACTTCGTTGAGACAGCGAAGCCCACAGCCCCCAAAAAAGCGTGATTTACGGAGGACAAACAGATGAAACTTGATAATGTTATTGCAACAAGAAAGCATAAGACAGTCTACCGCGACGGTGACCGATGCATAAAGGTATTTGATGCGGATTATTCAAAGGCGGACGTGTTAAACGAGGCGCTGAACCAGGCACGTATCGAGAGCACGGGACTGAACATTCCGAAAATTCTCGAGGTAACCATGGTAGATGGCAAATGGGCTATCGTCTCAGAGTTCATCGAGGGTAAAACTCTCGCTCAGATGATCGAGGAGAGCCCTGAGAGAAAGGACGAATATCTTTCTCTTCTGGTTGACGTTCAGCTTTCGGTGCACAGCAAGACCTGCGCGCACCTGAACAAGCTCAAGGATAAGATGAACGGCAAGATCAGCCAGTCCTCCCTTGACGCTACTACCCGTTACGAGCTTCATACCCGCCTTGAGGGTATGCCCAAGCACAAAAAGGTCTGCCACGGCGATTTCAATCCCTCAAACGTCATCATCACCGAGGACGGCACACCATATATTATCGACTGGTCCCATGCCACTCAGGGCAATGCCTCTGCCGACGCGGCGCGTACCTATCTTTTGTTCTGGCTCAGCGGCGACAGCGAGAGTGCCAAGAGATACCTTGAACTGTTCTGCAAAAAGAGCAACACTGCAAAGCAGTACGTTCAGAAGTGGATGCCGATCGTTGCCGCATCCCAGTCTGTGAAAGGGAACGAGCACGAGCGAGAACTTCTGCTTTCCTGGGTCGACGTTGTTGATTACGAATAATAAAAAATCCGTCTGTACGACAGACGGATTTTTTATTGTTGATGAGAGATTCAGAAAAATTTGCGCGCTTATTTTTTGCCGAAAAATGTTGACAAGAGGCAGATCCCATTGTATAATAAGTATGCCAAACTAATCGAATATTTGCAAAAGTGGTATAACTTTCTTTTTTGGGAGAGGTATATCTTTTTCACTATACCAACAAAATAGAATTTGGAAAGACGCAAATTCCTACTTTGTTGGTATGGGTTATACCGATTTTGCAAGGATTAGTTTGGCGACTATCGGAGTTTGCGTTTTTGTGCGCTCACTTCGGTGGGCGCATTTTTTATTTTATATTCATTTTTAGGAGGAAAAGAAAATGAAAAAAATGGTGTGCGTACTGTTACTTTTATCGATGTGTGCGTGTTTGTTTGCGTGTGGTGGCGACACAACAGATAAAGCTGAGCAGTTTGAATGGACCGATATTGAAATGCACGAGGTTCTCCCAAAGCCTGAAAGCACATATGGCAAGGTTAGTCACAATTCCAAAACGGCGCTGACCTTTACTATATGTGATATTGACGAAAAAGCTTTTAAAAAATACAGGGATGAGTGCATTGATAAGGGATATACCATTGATGCGGAAGAATCCGGTATGTCGTATTCTGCTTTTAATGAAGATGGATATTCCGTTCGCCTTTCTTTCTTTGATTACAATCAAGAAATGAGTATTTATTTGGATGCACCTGAGGAAATGGATGAATTTGAATGGCCAACGCATGGTTTAGCTGTTATGTTGCCAACAACAAAATCCACTTTGGGGGATATTTCTTGGGATAATAGCGAAACATTCATTGTTCATGTTGGTAATATGTCTATTGATGATTACAAGGATTATGTAAAGGCTTGTGAAGATAAAGGATTTACAATTGATTACAGTAAAGATGATGAATATTACTCTGCTAAGGACGCAAAAGGTTATAAATTGACATTAAGGTATCTCGGATTTAACAAAATTGAAATTGCTATAAAAGCCCCGGAGGGAAGCACGACAACCCCCGATACAACGGAGAAAATTCCTGATACTACCGAAAAAATTCCCGATAATGACGATATAGATCCCGATTTCAAGGAAGCAATGGACAGCTACGAAAAATTCATGAATGAATATGTTGCCTTTATGAAGAAGTTTCAGAACAACCCGAGCGACCTCGGGCTTCTAGCCGACTATGCAAAATATATGAGCGACTATGCCGATGTAGTCAAGGCTTTTGAAAAGTGGGAAGACGAGGATTTGAACAACACTGAACTTGCATACTATATTGATGTTCAGTCAAGAGTAAGCAAAAAGTTGCTTGAGGTTGCAAACTGATTAACAACAGGATTCTGAACCTACATTTGCGCCAAAGTTCGGCGGAAATCGGTTGCATATCACGGCGCAAATTGATCAAATGCTTCGCATTTGAGAGGTTCGAATCCGTGATGTTCAAAGAATAAAGAAAAAGGGAGAACAAGTCTCCCTTTTTCTTTATTGGTCGAGATGACAGGATTCGAACCTGCGGCTTCCACGTCCCGAACGTGGCGCTCTACCAAACTGAGCCACATCTCGATATTTAATTTGTAAGTTTGCCCCCGAGACTTGCGGCATAAGTGCCACGACGTGGCGCTCTTCCTGTTGTGACTAAGCCTCTGCCGTCGTTGCCGCGGCAACTCGCCAATCGGCAAGTCACTGCCACTCCTTGTTCCTCGCTGTTTCCGCCACCGGCGGCGCTCGGAAACGTCCCCAAACTGAGCCACATTTCGTTTGGTTTGCTTTGGTATTCTATCACACATTCCATTCTTTGTCAAGAGGTTTAAATATTTTTGTAGGGGCGAGCAGTGCTCGTCCGCTTATGCAAAGAAGCCTTTCACGTTGGGGAGAAGTGTCGCAATTACATTGCGACGGAGAGGATTTCATCTGCCGACAGAGGTGAAGCTCACCTCTGCCTAACACCCGCTTTTTCTTTGGCTGAAACAGGCGCAAAGAAAAAGCTTAGCAAAAAGAAACGCCGATAAGGAGCATTTCGCCGTTGCGACGGCGAGGAGGTCTCCGCGACCTCCACCGCGCCAAGCCCCTTTGAAAAGGGGCCTGGACTCCCCAAACTAATTTGGCAAAAACGTCGGTTGAACACCTCCGTTTTTGCGGGCGAACGATTACCACAATCTTCTCAACGCATACTTTCCAAAAAAGCTTGACTAAAACTTCAAAAAAAAGAGCGCCCGCAGGCGCTCTTTTGCAGATCATTATCCTTCTCTTATAGTGATCGTCTCAATAACAGGCTGGTTTGAATATGCGATCAAACCGTTGCCGTCGATCGGCTCGGCAGCCTCGCAGATCGCGTCCACGATCTCCATGCCCTCGGTTACACGTCCGAAGGCGGCGTACTTGCCGTCAAGGCTCGTATAATTCTTATGCACGATAAAGAATTGCGACGTGGCGCTGTTGTAGGCAGGGTCGCCGCGGCGCGCCATGGAGATGGTACCTCTCAGGTGAGGTAGCAGGTTGTCAACGCCGTTATACATAAATTCGCCCTTGATAGGTCTGTCCGACCCGCCCGTTCCGTCTGCCTTGGGGTCGCCGCCCTGCATCATGAAGCCTTCAATGATGCGGTGGAAGGTCAGTCCGTCGTAAAACCCGTTTGACGCGAGAGTTGCGAAATTAGCAACGGTAATGGGGGCTGACTTCTGGTCGAGCTGAACCGTGATCGTGCCGTGGTCGGCAATTTCGATGTCGGCAAAATACGTCACGTCGTCTTTGATCTCATAAGGGGTCATGTCCGCTACGCTCATAGGCTCTTTTGCGGGAGCCGTGTCCCGTGACAGCGGATCTCCGCCGATGGGGCCGTCTTCCTTATCGCCGCAGGCGACGAGGGCGAAAATGCAGAGCAAAAGTGATGTGCAAAGAGCAAAAATCTTTGTAAATTTCATGGTTGTTCCTCCGAAGTTTCATTTGTTATATGTTATCCCATTTTGACTTCAATGTGGTGAACAAAGCGTGAATATTTACCTGTCGGCAGGATTCGGCGCGCAAATGTATTGACTTTTTTTGAAAACCGCCGTATAATTTAAGGAGAAATTTTCTACTTGCATGCAAAGGACGAAAAAGATGAAAAATAAAACCAAGGTTATCATATACGGTATGGCGGCGGCGCTCCTGACGGTTCTGGGAACGGCTCTGCGCACTCTCGGACTGTTCAATTTTTACGACAAGGGCGTGGGATATTTTCAAAGCGGTGCTGTGGTTCCCGAGATCCTCAAGTGGCTTTGCATAATTGCCCCTGTTTGCTTTCTTTTTGCGGGACTTTTTTCCTCCAAGGTCAATATCAGACCTGCCTTTAATGGATTTATCTCCAAGGTCGGCTCTGCCGTGGCGGCGGTGCTGATCCTTGTTCATGCTGTGTACCTTGTACCCTACTGCCTTTCTTACGTCGAGGGCAACGTGGTAGTGCCCGGTCTGTTCCTTGCGTTTGCGGTGATCTCGGTTTTGTATTTTGCTATGGGAGTGACCAAAAAGGCGGTCGTGGAAAATCGCGCGCTTCTCGGTTTTGCCGTTATCTTCTACGCCACGGCAGGACTTGCAAAATCCTATTTTGATTTCAAGACTACCATGAACAGCCCCGACAAGCTGCTTTTGCAGGTGGCATATATGTCGATCATGCTTTATATGTTAGCTGAAACCGGACTGCTTATCGGTGCTAAAAAGAGCGGAAGATTCACGGTATTTTCATTTCTTGCTTTCTTTTTCTGTACCGTTTCCTCCGTTCCTTCCCTTGCCGCATATCTTTCCCGCGGATTTTACGGATTTTTGGCTGCGCCCGAATATGCTATGAGCCAGCTTGGGGTGCTTGCCCTTGCCATATTCGCTCTTTGCAGATTTGTTGACTGCCTGCGCGGCGCTTCGGACTATACCGAAGAGGAGCTTGAGGCTCTAAAGGAAGAAAAAAAGGCAGAAAACGAAAAAAAATAAAATATTTTTTAAAAAACGCTTGACACAGGGGGATTTTCGTGATATAATCCCCCTGTTACCTAAGACAGCAGGTTCCCGTAAAGGCAGTTTTTAAACGCTGCTCTCCTGCCGAGGAAGCGATTTATAACAGGGGCGATATGCGTGCAGGGCAGTAGCTTTGCGTGTGCTCCGCAAATATGTTATCTATCTTTTCTCGACACGGGCAATGCCTTTGGGGGAAAAGATTTTTTTATTTATTTTCACAATGGGAGGTGAAACTAAATGCCCAGTAATGCAATACTCGAACAGAAGAAACAGACCGTTGCAGACCTTGCAGAGATGCTCAAGAATTCTCCTGCAGGCGTTCTGGTAAACTACAGCGGTATCACAGTTGAAGACGACACAAAGCTTCGCGCAGAGCTGAGAAAGGCCGGCGTTAAGTACACTGTTATGAAGAACACTCTCACAGGCAGAGCTTGTGACGAGGTAGGACTTGGCGATATGAAGCAGTACCTTTCCGGTATGACAGCTATCGCAATCGCTACCGATGATGCCATCGCTCCCGCGAAGGTTATCAAGAAGTACGCAGAGAAGATCGAGTCCTTCAATATTCTTGCAGGCTACCTTGACGGCGCAGTTGTTGACGTTAAGACTGTAAATGAGCTTGCTGACATTCCTCCGAAGGAAGTGCTCATCGGCAAGTTGCTCGGAAGTCTCCAGTCTCCTCTCTATGGACTTGCTTATGTCCTTCAGGGAAAGATCGACAAGGAGGGCGGCGTAGCAGAGGCTTGATGCCCGCACCCGTCAAAAAACAAATCAAAAAACAATATCTTATTTATTTTACGGAGGTAATTTAAAATGGCTACAGAAAAGACCACCAAGATTTTGGATGAAATTAAAGAACTTACTATCCTTGAACTCGCTGACCTTGTAAAGGCTCTCGAGGAGGAATTCGGCGTATCCGCTGCTCCCGTTGCAGTTGCTGCTGCTCCCGGTGCCGCTGCTGCAGGCGCTGCTGCTGAAGAAAAGACTGAGTTCGACGTTGTAATGACAAGCTTCGGTGCTAAGAAGCTCGACGTTATCAAGGTTGTACGTGAGGTTACAGGTCTCGGCTTGAAGGAAGCTAAGGAAAAGGTTGAGGGTGTTCCCAGCACAATTAAGGAAGGCGCTTCCAAGGAAGACGCTGAGGCTCTCAAGAAGCAGCTCGAAGAGGCTGGCGCAACTGTTGAGCTTAAGTAATAGGCTTACCTTAAAACTTTTAGTACAAAACAAAATCTGCTGTACATTAAAGGCTGTCGCTTGAAGCGACAGCCTTTTTTGTGCGGGTTTAACGCAAAAACACCGCTCGGTATCCGAGCGGTGTTTCCACTTATTTCAAGATTTTTTCGATTCGAAGCATCTTCCGGTACTTTACAAAATACGCACGAATGAGCATTGAGAGCGCAATGTCGAAAACGATGAAGGTGACGTTTCCAAGGGCGTACAATGCTATGATATAGCCTTTTGTGAGTCCCGGGAGAGCAAAAGCGAACTTTGCCGCCAGGATTATGACGGTCATGGAAAGATTGAAAAATGAGATCTTTAACACAAGTCTCATTCCGTTTGACCGAAGCTGTTCGATCTTTGCCTTGAGCATAGGGTAATAACCCGCCATAAAGGTGTAGATCAATGCTCCGAACTTGTTCGGGAGCAAGAGCAGAGACAAGATCGAGGTCACCGCATACAAAAGCCAGGGGTAAGCACCGCCGATCTCGGAGATGACCACCACGCAGAGCATTGAGGCTATTGCCGCCGCGGACAGGTCGAGCACCTCGATCAGCGCGCCCATGTAAAGGAGCACAACTCCGAGGGCGGAGAATACCGCGCACAGGGTTATCTTTTTGGATTTTTTGATCTCTTTTCTTTTAGGAAGCTCGATTTTTATCTCGGGTCGGTTATCAGCAGCAGCCAATCAGATCCCCTCCCATACATTCACAGCAACAGTCGGCGCAGATAAGTGAATTGCAGATGTCACAGGCGTTGCAGGTAGTCATGCTTCCGCCGTAGGGCGCATATCCGCCTCGGTTGGTTCCGTAGGTGCGAAGACGTTCGCGCATATTTCTGTACTCGGCGTTATTTGGATCCATGGAGCAGGCCGTGTCAAAATAGCTTTGAGCGTCAAAGATATTGCCGCGACGCACGCAGACACAGCCCATGAGGAACTGCCACTCAGCGCCTCGATCGGTTGCGGGGATCGACTGAAGCATGGAATATGCCACCTCGGTGTTGCCCATGTTGATGTGGTTTCGGATAGCCGTGTAGGTGTCGTTTGAGCCGGTGGAATTAAATCCGCTGTATCCCCCCGAGCTTCCGCCGCCTGCACGCATTTTTTGTATCTCGTCGTAAGCGGCGTTCACCTCAGCCATTTTTTCACTTGCCAGGTCGGCTAAGTCGCTGTCCTTGTACCTGTCGGGGTGATATTTCTTTGCAAGATTTCGATATGCTTTTTTTATTTCGTCGTCGCTTGCCGAGGGTGAGACCCCAAGCACCTTGTACGGATCTGTCATTTGTCGTTTCCTTTCGATTCTGTCTCGCAGGACGTGCAGTCCTTGCCGTAAATAATTTCATGCGCCTTTGCCGGCATGCCAAGCAGGAGTATATTCTTCAGAAGCCCTTCAAGATCGTTTCTGCCGTCAAACGAAATGAGGTCGAGCGCATTGACCGCATCGCCCAGGGTGGTGGTCAGTGCCGCTTCAATATCTTTTTTTATCTCGGCGTCAATCTCTCTCTCTCCGTAAAGGCAGAGAAAAGGATTGTACCGTCCCTTTTCCTTGTCCTTTTCATAGTCGTCTATGGCGTCAATGATGTAGATCCACCGTCCGATGCACCGACCGAAGGTTTCCGCGATCTTTTCTTCTGTGCCGTCAAGCCCATGCGAGAAGATCTCTGCAAGAATATCTCCAAAGATTCCTGCGGGCAGATCTGCCGAAGGTGTCTTTGCTTTTTCAAGCTCGGAAAGCTCCGAGAGCTTTTCTTCCACGAAACGGTCAAGCTCGGGCAGACTTTTTTTCGCTTTTTTGTATCCGCCTCGGAAGACCGATCTTGCTATCTTTGCCTTCTGCCGTTTTGTGCCGCGCTCGTCGGCTATATCGTCAAGGATCTTTCTGTATGCAAGTATCGTCCCGGCAAAAGCGGAAAATTCAAGGGCGCGACAGCCTTTTACGGTCAGCCTTTTTTTGCACGGGTGGGCTATGCACCGCTTTTTCTCAAATTCGGGCTTTTCATCGGTCAAGGCAAGTCGGAAAAGCACGAGAAGCGTGAAATCATAGCTCAATCCGAGCCTTGAGAGCTGTCCGCAGGATCTTCCCAGAGCATGGCAAAGTCCGCAGTATGCCGCGCGGTAGTACTGCTGTTCGATTATCCTCAGTTGAGGCTCGTATGGTCTTACGTATCCAAGCATGAAATCACCTCACCCGTATATTTTACAGCATTTTCTTCAAGCATATATCAACTTTTTGTAAATTTTAGCGGGTTTTCTTCCTTTGGGTACTTGACAAGCGCGGAGTACGGTGATATAATTTGAGCAAGGTGGCAACACCTCGGGGGTGCCAACTCGCGCAAAGCGAAGGCTGAGATGGGCGTTTCGTCCGAACCCTTTAACCTGATACGGATAATACCGGCGAAGGGAGTCATATAAGGGCGAATGCTAGCTATGCCTTTTTTGGTGGTCTCACGGTATTTCCGTGAGAATTTTTTTATGCAATTTTTGCGGAAAGGTATAGCTTTTATGAAATCAAAGATCAATATTCGGAGGCTTGTATTGACCTCCATGCTTTTGGCACTTGCAACGGCTCTTGCCTTTGCCTGTGCGTATATCCCGTTTCTCAATCTGCCTTTTGGCGGCGGATTTACCGTGGCAAGTATGCTGCCGATAGTTATCATCGCCTATATGTACGGCACACGGTGGGGACTTGTCTCGGCCGCAGTCTACTCCTTTATCCAGCTTGCTTTCGGTGCTTTTACGGGCGGCGGATACGTTATTTCGCTGTTCACTGTCGGCAGTGACGACTTTATGGGCTACGGCGCGGCTGTCTGGATCTGTCTTATCGACTATATCATCGCTTATACCCTGCTGGGCTTTGGCGGCATCTTCAGAAACAAGCTGAAAAAAGCACCTGCGCTGGTTCTTGGAACGGTCGTGGCACTGTCTCTGCGCTACCTTGCCCACATCGTTTCGGGATATATCTTCTTTGGCGCGTGGGCGGATTGGTTCTTCTCCCAGGAGGGATTTTACAGGATAGGTGAGACGATTCTTTCGACCTTCTCGGGCAATCTGCTCGGAATCATTTATTCTATATTCTACAACGGACTTTACATGATCCCCGAGATTGTGATAACCGCCGTTGCCGCGGGAATCGTTTCTGCGATACCGCAGATAAAAAAGTATAACTGAAAACAAGGCCCGTCTTTATAAGGCGGGCTTGTTTTCTTTGCGGAGCAAAGCATTTTGTGATTGTGCAACAAAAGTTTGCTTGCAAATAAATTCTTTTATTGTTTTTTCAGTATTGACCGCGGGGATAAAAAATGGTACAATAATAAAGTGATAACTATACCCTCAAATGGGAACTTTAACTGAAAGGATTTTCCGTATGATAAAAAGACTTGCTGCCAGCATCCGTGAGTACAAGACCGCGGCATTGCTGACACCCCTGTTTATCTTGGGCGAGGTTGGAATCGAATGCTGTATTCCGTTCCTCACTGCCGGACTTATCGACCAGATCGAGAGCGGTTGCGACATGAACACCATACTCAAATACGGCGGACAGCTGTTGATCCTGGCGTTTCTGTCGCTGATCTTCGGAGTTTTGGCAGGAAACTTTGCCGCAAAGGCGTCCTGCGGATTTGCCAAAAATCTTCGCGGCGACGTTTTTAGAAGCATTCAGCGTTTCTCCTTTGCAAACATTGACCGCTTCTCTATCTCCAGCCTGGTTACCCGACTGACCACCGATATCTCAAACGTTCAAATGGCATTCATGGTCATCATCAGAACGGCTATTCGCTGTCCCATGATGCTCATTTTCTCCTTTATCATGTCTATCCGTCTCGGCGGAAAGTTGTCGTTGGTCTATGCGCTGATAGTCCCTGTTCTCGGATTCGGACTTTTCAAGATAATCTTCACCGTAATGCCCATATTTAAGCGCATATTCAAAAAATATGACCGACTGAACGAATCGGTGCAGGAAAACGTCAAGGGAATGAGGGTAGTAAAATCCTTTGTGCGTGAGGATTTCGAGCGCAGAAAATTCGGCGCGGCCTCTGATGACGTGGCAAATGATTTCACCAGAGTTGACAAGATCCTTGCACTCAATTCTCCCCTGATGCAGCTCTGCATTTATTCCTGCATGATCGCCCTGTCCTATCTGACCTCAAAGCTGGTCATTTCCACGGGCGGAGTCAAGTACGGTCTTGGAACGCTGACGGGTATGAACACTTATTCCATGCAGCTTCTTATGAGCATGATGATGATCTCCATGGTTTTCGTTATGATCACCATGTCCATCGAATCCGCCCGCAGAATAGTGGAAGTTCTTGACGAAAAGAGCACCATCGAAAGCCCCGAGAATCCTGTTATGCAGGTAGAAAACGGCGAAGTCGTGTTTGACGGCGTTTCCTTCAAATATTCCGCGGAAAGCGAGAAGTTTGCTTTGGAAGACGTCAGCTTCAGGATCGAGAGCGGACAGACCGTGGGTATTATCGGCGGAACGGGAAGCTCCAAGACCACGCTTGTAAATTTGATCTCCCGTCTCTATGACGTTTCCGAGGGTAAGGTCACGGTGGGCGGCGTTGACGTGCGCGATTATGACCTGGATACCTTGCGTAACCAGGTGGCGGTCGTGCTTCAGAAGAACGTGCTGTTTTCGGGAACAATAAAGGAAAATCTCCGTTGGGGTGATCCGGATGCTACCGACGAGGAGCTGGTCAGAATATGCAAGCTGGCTCAGGCGGACGAGTTCATTCAGACATTTCCGGACGGATATGATACATACATAGAGCAGGGCGGTGCCAACGTTTCGGGCGGACAGAAGCAGAGACTTTGTATTGCCCGCGCGTTGCTGAAAAAGCCCAAGGTTCTTATTCTCGATGACTCCACCTCGGCGGTGGACACAAAGACGGACGCGCTCATTCGCCGCGCGTTCCGCTCGGAGATTCCCGGAACCACAAAGTTTATCATCGCTCAGAGAATCTCATCGGTTGAGGATGCCGACGTTATTATCGTTCTTGACAACGGCCGAGTAAACGGTATCGGAAATCATCATACTCTCCTTGAGACAAACGAAATCTACCGCGAGGTCTACACTTCCCAGACCGGTGCGGGAAAGGAGGGGGACAATGAGTAAGAAGCCTCAGATGCCGCGCGGCGGCAGGCCCCGTGCAAAAAAGGGAACTCTCCTCCGTCTTATAAAAATGCTCTTCTCGGATTTCAAGGGACTTTTGATCCTTGAGATCGCACTTATCGCCTTTTTCGGACTTGTGAGCACCGCACCGGCAATTTACGTGCGGACGATTGCAGGCTACATAGCCGAAGGTCTTGAGAGGGTCAAGGCGGGTGAGGCCGGCGCGGCGGTTTACGCAGATATGTCGCCTCAGATAATCAAGACCATTCTCATTATGGTCTGCGTTTACGTTCTCGCTCTTGCTTGTGTGTTCACATATCAGAGATTGGGCGCGGTCATTACTCAGCGCTTCCTTTGCAACATGCGAAAGCGTATGTTTGACCGTATGCAGTCCCTGCCTATCAAGTATTTTGACGTGAACAGCCACGGCGATATCATGAGCCATTATACAAACGATATCGACACTCTCCGTCAGCTTATTTCTCAGTCCCTGCCCGGTATTCTTTCCTCGGGTCTGATCCTGGCATCTCTGTTCTGTATAATGCTCTATTACAGCCTTTGGATGACGTTGGTCGTGCTCGTGGGTATTTCCTTTATGATCCTTACCGCAAAGGTGGTGGGCGGAAACAGTGCGAGATTCTTTATCCGCCAGCAGAAGTCGGTAGGTAAGGTCGAGGGCTTCGTTGAGGAAATGATGAACGGACAGAAGGTCGTTAAGGTATTTTGCCACGAGGGCAAGGCGACGGAGGATTTTGACAAACTCAACGGTCAGCTCTGCGCCGACGCAACATCTGCAAACAGATTTGCAAACATTCTCATGCCCATCATGAATAACATCGGCAACATCTTCTACGTTGCGGCGGCGTTCATGGGCGGACTTTTCTTGACTACCTTTAACGTCCCCAATTATTCGATCCACGCCCTTGTGACGGGCAGTCTGACGCTTGAGATCGCGGTGGTCGTTACATTCCTTGGTATGACCAAGCAGTTCGGTGCGAACGTTTCTCAGGTCTCCCAGGAGGTCAATTCTATTGTAATGGCACTGGCGGGAGCTGATCGAATCTTTACGCTCATTGACGAGGAACCTGAGACAGACGAGGGTTACGTTACCCTGGTGAACGTAAAGGAAGAAAACGGACAGCTTATTGAGAGCGAAAAGAGAACGGGCAAGTGGGCGTGGAAGCACCCCCACGCCGCCGACGGTACGGTCACTTATACGCCCTTGCAGGGTGACGTCCGCATGTTCGACGTGGATTTCGGCTACACGGACGAGAAGATAGTTCTTCACAATATCACACTCTATGCCGAGCCGGGTCAGAAGGTAGCCTTTGTAGGCGCGACGGGCGCGGGCAAGACCACCATCACAAATCTGATAAACCGTTTCTACGATATTGCCGACGGAAAGATTCGTTACGACGGAATAAATATCAACAAGATAAAGAAGGACGATCTTCGCCGCTCGTTGGGTATAGTTCTGCAGGATACTAACCTGTTCACGGGAACTGTTATGGAAAACATTCGTTACGGTAAGCTCGATGCTACCGACGAGGAGTGTATTTCTGCCGCAAAGTTGGCAAATGCACACGATTTCATTACCCGTCTCCCGCAGGGCTATAATACAATGCTTACGGGTAACGGCGCAAATCTGTCCCAGGGACAGCGTCAGCTTCTTTCCATCGCCCGCGCGGCGGTTGCTGATCCTCCGGTAATGATATTGGACGAGGCGACCTCCTCTATCGACACCCGCACCGAGGCGATAGTTCAGCGTGGTATGGACGCACTTATGAAGGGCAGAACGGTGTTCGTTATCGCGCACCGACTTTCAACCGTCCGAAATTCCGACGTTATCATGGTCCTTGATCACGGTCGTATCATCGAGCGAGGAACCCACGAGGATCTTATCGCTCAGGGCGGACAGTATTACAGTCTTTATACAGGCGCATTTGAGCTTGAATAAAATAAAGGTCGGTGGCTTTCGCCACCGACCTTTATTTTATTGTCCGTTGGGATTCTGCGGAGGTTGCTGAGGATTTTCCGGCTGCGCGGGAGGTGTGTAAGGCGGGAAGCCCTGATTTCCGTATGAAGGGTTGTAGCCTCCGTTATAGCCCTGATTGAAATTAGGATTGTTATAGCTTTGATTGAAATTCGGGGTGTTATAACCTTGGTTGTAACCGTTGCTCTGATTGGGCGCAAATCCGCCGTAATAGCCGTTATATCCCTGACCGAATCTGCCTGCATTTTCTCCGCCGATGGGTTTGTTGCGGCTGGCGAAGATGAAAAATGGAGTGAGGAAACCGAAGAAGATAGAAAGAACAGTGAACAGGGTAGCGTTTTCGGGATTGAAGTTCTTGAAAAGATAGTAGATGGCTATGTAATAGAAGACCGTGTATGCAATGCTCGCGGCAGCCGACAGGAAGCTCTTTGCCATATAAGACATGACGAACGCCTCAAGGAGGTCTTCGATATCTGACCTTTCTCCGAATTGGATTATTGCTCTCACGGTTCCCATAATCGAGCTGAGGCTGATGAGGCTTGTGCCCACATTGAGACCGAGCAATATCCACCCATAGGGCAGTCTCTTTTTGCCGTCCACAGGTTCCTGCGCGACTCTGCCCAGCACGTATAGATTCACCACGGGAAAGAATGCAAGAGCGGGTGCGGAAATATTAAGTCTTTTACCCATTTTATAAAGTCCAATAGCCTGGAACAGGTAGATTGCGATGCTTATAGCGCAGGAGATCAGAAGAATTATTCCGATGATGGCGATCCCTGCTGTCGCGGCGCTTTCGTAAGCGTAATAATCAAAATTCTCGTATCCGTCGAACAGACCGAAATTATCGTTCATGGTAATATCGTCCTTTTGGGACGTCTCCTTTCTTTATTCAATGGCGTTTTCCTTTTCTCTTAAGCTATTTCTCTTGGAGAAAAGGAAGAATGGGATGAATATGGGAAGCACGACAGAGACTGCAAGGTACAAAGGCGCGCATTCTCCCGCACAAACCTTGTAAACGTAGTAGAGGGTTATGTAGAAGAAAATTGATACGATCAGACCGATAAGGGCGATCGTGAGGCTGCTTGTCACAAGCGGTCCGCCGATAAACGTGAACAGCCCCTCAAGGGACACGACCACGTTTTCCATAGTCATGCCCGATATGAGATTTGCAAAGCCTGTTGCCACAGAGGCGGACATAAGGGATTCTGCCCAAGCGGCGACGAGGGAGAGCACGAGCAATATCCAGCCAAACGGGAATTTTCTCTTTTTCTCGCCGTTGCCCTGAGCCACCCGACCGAGCAGATAGAGATTTGCCACGGGAATAAACGCAAGCCAGGGGGCGGCGATGCCCAGATTTTTCGCCGTTTTGAAAAGACCCACGGAATAGAAAACGTAAGAGAGAATTGCAAGGGTCACGGCAATCAGTGCGATAAATCCCGCAATGGCAATTGCCCATGAAAGTCCTGCAGCAGCGGCAGCGTTCTTGATGCCGTCGTATTGCGAATAATCGTAGTTGGCATAAAAATCAAGGATCTCCTCAAATTCATATGCAGAATAGCGTTCATATATTTCGTATATTTTATCCATGACTGTTCGTCCTAAAAGGACATTTCCTTTCATTTTTTAATTGAGTGCAGATCATTTGAGTCTTATCTCGCCCGTGTGCGGCAGGTGATCGGAAGAGGATATACCCGGAATGTCGGCGTTTATTATCTCAAAGTCTTTTGAGACAAATATGTAATCTATCTTTGTGCGGGGCTTGTCTGTGGGGAATGTATGACATTTCTCGCAGGCAAATCCTGCGCTGACGTCGCGCAATCGTGCTCTTATGGGGTCGAGAATGGTATTGTCGGGAGGCATATTGAAATCGCCCATCAAAATTACGGGGGTGAGGATCTTTTCAAGCTCTGAACAGATGGTGACCACGGCACTTACCCGTTCGTCGTCGTTGAGACCCATGTGGCAGGAAAGGACCGTGACGGTTTTTCCGTTCACGTCAAGCTCTGCCTTGAGCAAGCACCTGTCCTCGTAGCGGTGAATGTTGTAATAGCGGTCGCGGGGAGAGGGGACGGGAATATCCACCGAGCGGAGTATGGGGAATTTTGTTAGAAGAGCGTTTCCGTAAAGACCTTTTCCCTTTATGTTGATGGCAGGTGCGAAATATCCCGTCATGCCCGTAAGTAGAGACAGCTGCTCGGTCTGATTTGTATAAGTTGGGTCGGCAGGACCGCTGTTGGCGATCCCGCGAACCTCGTTAAGTGACACGATGTCGGGGTCAAATCGCTTTATGACCGACGCTACCAAAGGAAGATTTATCCTTTTTTCGGGGTGGTAAAATTCAGCTCCGTGCTGAATATTGAACTGCATTATTTTCATCGCTGTTTCCTGCTTTTATCAAAGCTCGCCTCTCTTGTAGAGTCTGTTCAAGCGATGGTACTTTTCGGGGTCAAGTCGGCCAAGCTGATCCTTTGTTATTCTGAACGCCCAGTTTCCTTCGGATTTGCCGGGAGTGTTCATTCGGGTGTCCGCACCAAAGCCCAGAAGATCCTGAATGGGGAAGATTACCGTTGAAGCGTGGCTTGCCATAATGTTGCGGACAACGATATCACAGGCGCGGTCGCGGTCGTCGCCCTCGTAGCCGATGTAGTCGAACATTTCGCGGCGCTCGCTTTCCTCTTGCTCCCAGATGTAGCCCAGCAGCGTGTTGTTGTCGTGAGTACCCGAATATGCTATGCAGTTTTCCGTGTAATTGTGAGGCATATGGGAGCTGTCGTCACCAAAAAATCCGAACTGGAACACTCTCATTCCGGGGTAACCGCTGTATTTTACAAGCTCCTCCACCTCGGGGGTGATCTCGCCCAGATCCTCTGCGATAATGAAATTCTTTTTGGGGTCTGTGACACTTTGAATCGCGTCTACGAACGCTTTGCCCGGGCCTTTTACCCATTTGCCCTTTTTTGCGGTCTTGGCGTTGGCGGGAATGCTCCAGAAGGATTCAAGACCTCTGAAATGGTCGATACGCACGCCGTCAAACATTTTGTACATATGCTTTACGCGGTCTTTCCACCAAGTAAAGCCGTCCTGCGCCATTTTTTCCCAGTTGTAGAGGGGGTTGCCCCAAAGCTGGCCGTCCTCGGAGAAATAATCGGGGGGAACACCTGCAACGACGGTAGGCTTGCCGTCCTCGTCAAGCAGGAACATATCGCGGTTTGCCCAAACGTCGGCACTGTTGTCCGAGACGTAGATCGGAATGTCTCCGATGATGGAGATACCCTTGCTGTTTGCGTATTTTTTTATTTTGCTCCACTGGTCAAAGAAGGCGTATTCAATGAACTTCCACAGATCGTATACGCTCTTGTCGTATTTTTCCGTTGTCCACTCGAACCAGCTCTTGTTATCGTTTGCCGTAAGGAGCGCCATAAAATGGCAGACCTGTTCAAGATAGGGATTTTCACGGATAAATTTGTTTATTTTTGCCTTTTTTGCTTTTGAGCATCTTTCGGTTGCCAGCTTAAGCAGGGGAAGACGTTCAACGTTAAGTCTGTCAAATTCGCAGACGTAAGGAGTTTTCTGTTTTGACATTTCAAGCTCAAGCTCGGTGATGAGTCCTTCGGCTGCAAGCTCCTCAAGGTCGATAAAATTGGGATTTCCGCCAAAGGAAGAATATGACTTGTAAGGGGAATTTACCGTATCTGTCATACAGAAGGGGAGCGTCTGCCAGCAGGAGAATCCGCTTTTTTCAAGAAAATCTACAAATTCGATCGCTTCTTTTCCGAAGCTTCCGCAGGAATAATCGCCGTAAAGTGATGATACGTGCATAAGCACACCGCTTTGTCTTTTCATATCTTTGTCCTTTCGCGCCCGCGCAGGGCATTTAATAAATAAAAGAGCCTTGTGCATAAATTACAGATATATTATAACATTCTTTTTTCACAATTACAACAAGAAAATTACATATTTTTTGAAAATGAGTGTAAAAATCCCGCTCTGACGATAGCAGAGCGGGATTTAGGATTAAGCCAAAGAATATTTCTTTTGCATTTCCTCGTATTCGCGGAGGAAGTTTTCATCTGTGCTGCGAAGCTCGCCCAGATATTGGTGAAGGTCAAGATCGCTGTGCTTCATTTCGATTATGCAGCCTGCGATGTTTGAGCAGTGGTCGGAAACGCGCTCAAGATTTGTGAGCAGGTCTGAGAGAACAAAGCCTACCTCGATAGAGCAATCGCCCGCCTGTAAACGCAGAATATGATGTGCGCGGATCTGCTTTTTCAGATTGTCGATGACCTGTTCAAGAGGCTCTACTCTCAAGGCAAGGGAAGAATCCCCGTCGACGTAAGCGCGGTAGGCGCGCTCTACTATATCGCGGACGGCCTCTACCATGATCTCGATCTCTTTCTGTGCTTGCTCGGTAAACGTGAAGCCCTTTTCTCTCATTTCCTCGGCGGATTCAATGATATTCACCGCGTGGTCGGAAATTCTTTCGAAATCTCCGATCATGTGGAGCATTTTTGAGGTTTCGGTACTGTCTGCCTTGCTAAGCTCCTGTGCGGACAGCTTTACCAAAAACGATCCGAGGATATCTTCATAGCGGTCTGTCTTGTCCTCTGCATTTCGAATCTCTTCGGCAGCTTCGGGAGTGTAGCTTTTCAGAGAATCAAGGCTTGATCTCAGGGCATCGACAGCGCAGTCTGCCATTTCGCGTGTCAGTGTGCGGCAACGGTCGATAGCAAATGCGGGGGTTGCCAGAAGTCGCTCGTCGATAGCGGTCAGCTCCTCTGTTTCCTTTGCATCGGGAACCAGCTTTATTGCAAGCTTTTCAAGAAGTCCTGCCGCAGGAAGGAGACAAAGCGTGCAGGCGATGTTGAAGGCAGAGTGGATGACCGCGATACTGACCTCGTTTGCCATGTTGTTGTCAACAAAGGAAGCAAGAGCGGGGACTGCAATTCTGGCCACGGAGAATATAACGAGCCACAGCATACAGCCGATAACGTTAAAGCTCAGATGTACAAAGCTTGTACGCTTTGCGTTTTTTGTGGTTCCCACCGAGGACAGAAGTGCGGTGATACAAGTACCGATGTTCTGACCGAAGATGATCGGTATGGTGGCTCCGATGGAGACGGTGCCCGTAGAGGACAAAGCCTGCAGGATACCGACAGAAGCGGAGGAGGACTGAATGATCGCCGTCAGGAGCGCACCCGCAAGAACGCCGAGAATGGGGTTGGAGAACGCGGTCATGAGGCTGGTGAATTCGGGAACGTGGCGAAGTCCCGCAACAGAATCGCTCATGGCATCCATGCCGAACATGAGTGTGGCAAAGCCAAGGAGGATCATTCCGATATCCTTGTGCTTGTCCGATTTCATGAAGAGATAAAGCACGATTCCGATCAGGGCAAGAATCGGTGTGAAATTGGTGGGCTTGAGCATGGAGACAAAGAAATTGGAGCCTTCGATTCCCGCAAGCGACAGGATCCACGCGGTTACGGTGGTTCCCACGTTGGCGCCCATTATAACGTTGATCGCCTGCTTTAGTGACATAACGCCCGAGTTTACGAAGCCCACGACCATTACTGTGGTGGCGGACGAGGACTGGATTACAGCGGTCACGCACACGCCTGTAAAGAATCCCATTATCCTGTTTGTCGTCAGCCTTCCGATGAAGGTTGAAAGCTTTGAGCCGGCGCGCTTTTCAAGTCCGTTTCCCATTACCTGCATACCGAAAAGGAACAGGCAAAGGCCTCCTATAAGTGATAAAACGTCTGTGTAATTCATTGACTACCTCTTTTTTGAAGATTACAGCCATATTTTACCATAAGGTTGTTGAATTTTCAATAGGAAACGAACAAAAAACGGCGGTTTGTAAATAACCGCCGTTTTTTGTTGGCAGGGTAAAAGCAGTTTTGCGCAACCCGCAGTTGATGCTTTTATTTGATGAAATTGGTTCTTTCCCTCTGTAATTCGGGGCGTTCGATGCCTGCCTTTTTGCCGGATTCGATGCAGCGGAGCACCCACGCCATGTTTTTGCCGATGTTCGTCATGGTCATAAGACCTTCCTTATCCTGCTCGACCTCGTCGGGAGTGTTGCCGTGTACGGCGTTCCAGTAAGTAGAGGAGACGATGGGCATTGAGGTTATGCCGAAATATTTGTTGATGACCTCAACCGATGCGGTGGTTCCCGAACGGCGTGCGCTGACAACGGCCGCGCCGGGCTTGAACGCAAAATTTCTGCCGCAGGAGTAGAACGCGCGGTCAAGGACAGTCAACAGACGTGCGCTGGGGTGGGCGTAATATACGGGCGAGCCGAAAACGAAGCCGTCACATTCAAGTGCTTTTTCCGCCAGACGGTTTGCCACGTCACCAAACACGCACTTTCCCGTTTTTCTGCAGGAGCCGCAGGCTGTGCAGTCGGGAATGGGCGCGTTGCCGATGAAAAAGAACTCGGTGTCGATCCCTTCTTCGTTCAGTGCGGCGGCTACCTCGCGCAGTGCGCGGTCGGTGCAGCCGTGCTCCCGCGAACTTCCGTTTACAAGTAAGACTTTCATTTGTATGTACCTCCGAATCGTATTCTGCTTTTATTATATTTCAAACCCGTGATTTTTTCAACAATTATCGGATTTTTTTATTAAAAAAAGTTCTGTTGCCCTCAAAAATGTGTGAAAAATGAAAGAAAACTTCATTTTTTTCAAAAAAATTATAAAAACCTCTTGAAATAATCACGGTTTTGGTTTACAATATAGGAGTAAAATAAAAATTAAAATCGGTTACTGCGTTCAGCAGTGCCACCAGAAAAATTCGGAGGATAAAAACATGGTAGTAGCCGGCGATTTTAAGAACGGTATAACTTTCGACATGGAGGGCCAGGTTTTCCAGGTTGTGGAATTCCAGCACGTAAAGCCCGGTAAGGGTGCGGCGTTCGTTCGTACAAAGATCAAGAACGTTATCACAGGCTCCGTTATCGAGAGAACATTCAGCCCCACAGACAAGTTTGAGAACGCTTACATCGAGAGAAAGGATATGCAGTATTCTTACGACGATGGCGATCTTTACCACTTCCTTGACACGGAGACATGGGAAGAAACTCTCGTTTCTCACGACAAGGTTGATGACAATTTCAAGTTCGTAAAGGAAGAGATGATGTGCAAGATCGTTTCCTACAAGGGCAACATCTTCTCCGTTGAGCCTCCTACATTCGTTGAGCTTGAGGTTACTGACACAGACCCCGGCTTTGCAGGCAACACCGCTACAAACACTCTCAAGCCCGCAACTCTTGAGACAGGCGCCGAGATCAAGGTTCCTCTCTTTATCAACGTGGGTGACGTGCTCAAGATCGACACTCGTACAGGCGAGTATCTCTCCAGAGCATAATTGAATTGAATCGGAAACGGGGAAAGGAAATATGCTTTTCCCCGTTTTGATAACCTGGTTTCAAAAAATATGTGCCGCGCATATGGCGGCGGAACGGAGTAAAATATGAATCTTACGGAAAAGGCATCTTACATTAAAGGACTTGCAGAGGGACTTGCGCTGGACGCAAACAAGCCCGAGGCAAAGCTTATCGAAAAAATGATCGAGCTTATCGAGGACATGAGCCGTGTTATCTCCAACATCGAGGAGGACGTTGAATATCTCGGAGATTACATTGAGGAGATCGACGACGATCTGGCAGTGGTTGAAGACGAGGTTTACGGCATCGAGGACGACGATGATTTTGAGTGCGACGGCGATTGCTGCAACTGCGATCTTGAGGATTGCATGGAAGAGGAAGAGTGCATCGAGATCGTTTGCCCCTCTTGCGGCGAGACCGTTTGCTTTGATCCCGACATCGACCCCGACAACTTCATCTGCCCTGCTTGTCAGGAGAAGATCGAAGTCGATTTCGTAGAGGACGACGAGGAGTGACATGAGCGCGGGTGGTTTTTGGGGTGCTTTTGGAAAAGCACCCCAAACCCCGAAAACTTTCAAAAAAGATTTTGGACAGACATATTGTTCGCACAAACCATAAAAACGACGGCTCAACACCGTCGTTTTTTCATTGTAATGATAGAACTTTATTGTAGGGGCGACCATCGGTCGTCCGCGCACTATCAAATGCTGCAGGGGAGGGATATCTTTCTCCGAAAACATGGGTGACGTAGAGCGGGTAAAAATTCTCATCGGCACTTGACAAGTGTGCGCTATTGCTGTATAATTTATAATGTATAAATATTTTCGGAAACAAAGTCCGACGAAAGGAACCAAAAATGGCAAACGAGAAAAAGACAGTTGAGCAAATTACCAACCGTGACGTTGATTTTGCTCAGTGGTACACAGATATTTGTAAGAAAGCTGACTTGATCGACTATTCAAGCGTCAAGGGCTGTATGATAATCCGTCCCTACGGATATGCGATCTGGGAGAACATTCAGAAGAATCTTGACGATCGCTTCAAAGCACTGGGACATGAGAACGTATATATGCCTATGTTTATCCCCGAGTCTCTTCTCAACAAGGAGAAGGATCACGTTGAGGGCTTTGCCCCCGAGGTTGCATGGGTAACACACGGCGGTGAGGAGAAGCTGACCGAGCGTCTTTGCGTTCGTCCTACTTCCGAGACCCTTTTCTGCGAGCATTTTGCAAATATTATCCGTTCTTATCGTGACCTTCCCGTGCTTTACAATCAGTGGTGCTCGGTGGTAAGATGGGAGAAGACCACCCGTCCTTTCCTGCGCAGCCGCGAATTCCTGTGGCAGGAGGGTCACACTATGCACGAGACGGCAGAGGAGGCGAGAGCGGAGACGGTTCAGATGCTCAACGTCTATGCCGACTTCCACCAGAACGACCTTGCGATCCCCGTAATCAAGGGTGTCAAGACTCCCTCTGATAAGTTCGCGGGCGCAGAGGATACCTATGCTATCGAGGCGCTGATGCACGACGGCAAGTCCCTGCAGGCGGCAACGTCCCACTTCTTTGGCGACGGCTTTGCAAAGGCATTCGATATTACTTACGCATCAAAGGACAACACGTTGAAATATCCTTTCCAGACCTCTTGGGGCTGTACCACCCGTATGATCGGCGGTATCATCATGACCCACGGCGACGATAACGGTCTGGTGCTTCCTCCTTCCGTTGCGCCCATTCAGGTGGTAATTATCCCCGTTGCGGCACACAAGCCGGGCGTTATCGAGGCGGCAACTGCGCTTTATGATAAATTGAAGGAAAGATTCAGAGTAAAGCTGGATGACAGCGATCAGTCCCCCGGATGGAAGTACGCAGAGTACGAAATGAAGGGCGTTCCCGTCCGCATTGAGATCGGTCCCCGAGATATTGAGGCAGGTCAGTGCGTCTGCGTAACGAGACATAACCTTGAAAAGGCCGTTGTGGCGCTTGACGGAATTGAGGACTCTGTTGCGGCTAAGCTGCAGGAGGTTCGCGACGGAATGTACGCAAAGGCTCTTGAAAACAGAGAAAAGAGAACTTACAGCTGTCGTACTCTTGACGAGATCAACGAGGCGCTTGAGAAAAACGGCGATGGATTTGTCAAGGCAATGTGGTGCGGCGAGGAAGAATGTGAGGACGGCGTAAAGGCCGCTACCGGCATCGGCTCCCGTTGCATTCCCCTTGAGCAGGAGAACGTGGGTGACGTGTGCGTATGCTGCGGAAAGCCCGCGCGTCACATGGTAGTCTGGGCAAGAGCATACTGATAAGATAATTAAAAATGGCTGTCGGGCGAAATTCCCGACAGCCATTTGCAAATATGAGAGAGGAGGTGACCGTATGGTACGCTCGTTTAACGTAACCAAAAAAGAACGGCTGAAAATGCTCGATCCAATCATAATCATATGCACGGTCATTCTCAGCTCTATGAGTATTATAACTCTCATCGGAGGCTACGGTGAGTTCCCCGATCTTACAAAGAGCAATATCGTGATTCAACTTGGCTCGACCGTTGTGGGAATTGCCGCTATGATGATACTTTCAATGCTCGATTATGAGGAGATCGTGGAAAAGCTGTACGGCGCGTTTTTCATAATTTCGGTTGCGCTTTTGGTAGTCACTCTGTTGTTTGGCACCAGCATGGGCACGAATCTCAGTTATCTTAGAATCGGTCCCGTGGGAATCCAGCCATCGGAGTTTGTAAAGGCATCATATATTCTGACCTTTTCAAGGCACCTGGGATATGCCAAGGAAAAAATAAATTCTTTGAAGACCTTGCTTGGTCTTGCTCTCCACGCAGGAATAATTATCGGACTTGTACTCATTTCCGGTGACCTTGGAGTTGCGCTGGTCTATATCGGGATCACGGCTATCATGCTTTTTTGCGCGGGGCTGAGCATCTGGTATTTTATCGGTGCGATCGTGGCGGTCGGACTTGCCTTCCCATATATCTGGGATATGCTGGACTATTATCAGCAACAGAGGATAATCGTCGGCTTCAATCCCGATCTTGACCCCACTTATTGGGGATATCAGGCGACCTGGGGCAGACGTGCCGTGGCAAACGGAGGCTTTTGGGGCAGGGGAATGTTCGGCGGCGATTTTTATCAGATAACTCCCCATTCAGAGACGGATTTTATTTTTTCCACCTATTGCGAAAAATTCGGGCTTGTAGGCGGAGTGCTGTTCTTTGTCGTTATGGCTATATTGGTCATCAGGATACTGTTCATTGCGGCGGGCGCAAGAAAAAGCTATGGTCGTTTTATCTGTATCGGTGCGGCGGCGGCTCTTATTTTGCAAACTCTTGAGAACGCGGGAATGTGCATGGGCTTTTTGCCCGTCGTGGGAATCACGCTGCCCTTTATGAGTTACGGCGGCTCGTCCATGTTGGCGCTTTTCATTCTCATGGGAATGGTTCAGAGCGTTCGATCTCATCATGATAAATACTTTTTCGCCCTTGGACGGGAGGAATAACATAAAATTGCGGCGTGAGCCGCAATTTTTTTGGAAAAATTTATATTTTGCTCTTGCATTTGTCGCAAAAACGAAGTATAATAAGAATGATAGTTGTCGTTTGTGCGACAAATGGACGATTATATCCGTCGTTTTTGCGACAGATAGGAGATAAAGTAATGAAAATGATAACAGCACAGCAGGCGGCCGAAAAATGGGATATTTCTCTTCGCCGCGTGCAGGATTATTGCAAAAAGGGAAGAATAGACGGCGCAGAGCGCTTCGGACTTAACTGGATGATCCCCGATGGGGCGCAAAAGCCTGCGGACGGGCGACGGAAAGTTGCAAATAGCGGGGAATTTGTCGATCCCGAATCCATGCCCATGCCCCGAAAGACCCCTTTTCTGTATATGACCGATCTGTATCACACTCCCGGCGGTGCCGAGGAGAGCATAGAGGCATTGTCAGGTAATCATGAGGCTCAAAGTCTCTTTGCCGCCGAGATCGCTTACTCCAGAGGGGATATTGATCTTGTTTATGAGAGCGCAAATTATCTGCTTCAAAAGCATTCGGGATTTTATGCGGTAATTTCTGCGGGAATGCTCCTGGCACTTTGTGCCATATGGAAGGGTGACCTCAGTATGTGGCGCCGCGCAAAGGTACACATAGCAGAGGCCCCCGCCAAGACCGATGATCAAAGGGATATTGCTGTTTTTGCCATCACTGCGGTGGACAGTATGCTCTATGATGTCTCAAGCTTTCCCGAGTGGTTTAAAATAGGCTGCTTTGATCCGCTTCACAGGGATTCCTTGCCTGCCGCCAAGGTGTTTTATGCGAAATATCTTTACGCCTCAGGATATGCAGTTGCTACAAAAGAACTTGAGATAGAGGGAGTTCGCGGTCTGACGTTTCTGAAGATGATCCCTGCAGCACTTGAGCCTATGATTTCTCAAGCAGTGGCAGATCAGACAGTAATCGTTGAAATATATCTGCGTATGACCTGCGCTGTCGTCTATCATACAGGCGGAAACGACACACAGGCTATCCGCCATATCGACCGCGCCATAGCCTTGGCTCTTCCCGACCGTCTTTACGGTCTTTTGGCGGAATACCGCCGCACTCTTGATTCCTTGCTTGAGCGCAGACTTGTGAGGGTGGATGCGGAGGCATGGGAAAGAGTGAACTCGCTTTACAAGGTTTATAACGAGGGCTGGGCGAAGCTCAGCGGAGCCGCCCGCGGACGCGTGATCTATACCTCCCTTGCGCCCAAAGAGCGAGAGGTGGCAAAGCTCGTGGCCTTCGGCATGAAGAACGCAGAGATAGCCGAGAAGCTGCATATGTCAATATCGGGTGTAAAGCAGGCTGTCACCAAGGTCTCCCAAAAAACAGGTGTCTCAAGAGAGGAATTTGCGGCTATACTGTAAATGTCCGATTTGTACGAAAAAAGGACAGGAAAAAATGTCCGAAAAAAGTGATTTTCGGTAGTCCCCGAAACAGGAAAAATCTGCTATACTGTTCTCAGCTGAATGGTATAGCAGATTTTTTTGTGAAAGGAGAAAAGATGTTTACAAAGACGCTTGATTCCGGAAACTCTCCCTTACCCAGGGAAGGTGACCTGTACAAGACCGTAACGGTCGCGGGCAAGACCTTCGAGCTTTATTATGGATATTATGAAGAGTTCGAGCGGGAATACAACGATCCCATGCCACTCTATCCGGACTTGGTGCAAAAGCCCGAATACACATGCGAAGGACACCCCATCGTCACGGGAATGCAGGATATTTGCACTCACTACCGCGGAAGCGATAGCGGTGACAGCTGTTCCTCCTGCCTGCATTTTCAGAATTGCGAGGAGCTGTTCGGTATCTGCACCTGTCTCAAAAGGAGAAAAGAGGAGCAGTCCGACGGCACGTAAAAAGAAATTCTAAAATCTACATATAATTACGAAGGAGAAAATTATGAAACAGACCAAAAAGCTTTTTGCCATTTTGATGGCCCTGGCAATGATCTTCGTTTCGGTGCCATATGTATCTGCGGTGCAGACATTGTCCGAAACGAGAAAGATGAACAACAACCAGGGCGACGGTATTATCCTTTATAAGGATGCTATTCCTCACACAGAGGCCGGAGTCCCCGACGGCACCGTTGATATTATCATCGAGGCGATGACCACGGGACAGGTCACAAACTCAGAGCGAGTTATTCCCACAGACATCGTTCTTGTTCTCGATACGTCGGGAAGTATGGACGAAACCGACGCACACATGGTAGATACCTACAACGAGGTGCTGGGAACAAGCTTTACATATTGGTTCAACACCTACTATGGATTCAACAGCACAAGCAACTATTACATTCTCGTTGACGGCGAATACGTATCCGTTTCCCGTGCTAACGTGGACGATAATAACTACTATTATTACCGCTACCGCAACGGTTCAAGCTGGACTTACGTTTACCCCGAGCTTAACGCGGGTATCGCTGCAAACAGAAGCGAAAGCTACCCTGTTTATCAGTTCTATAACAGAACCAGCGAGTATCCTGCAGGCACCAAAACAAAGATGGAACACCTTCAGGACGCCGTAAAGCATTTTATCGACCAGACTCTGGCGAGCAACAGCGGTATTGCAAACGATCGTGATAAGCACAGCATTTCTATCGTCAAGTTTGCTACCGACGCTTATTACTCAGGCTCCGGCTCCACGCAGGATGCAAACAGCACCGTTGTGGGTAACAACTTTAACGGCAACGGCTACAACTATACTCAGATAGTTACACCTCTTACAACCGTTAACGCATCGGGCGCGGCTACTCTCAAGAGCGCAGTAGATGCTCTTGTTCCGGAAGGCGCTACCGCGATAGATTACGGTCTGGAGCTGGCGGATCACGTACTCTTTGACGACAGAACGGCAGAGGATATTGCGGGCCGCCATGAGATCGTGGTTCTCTTTACCGACGGTTCTCCCACACACGGAAGCGGATACGAATCCTCCGTTGCGGCAGACGCGGTAAACAACGCAAAGGCACTCAAGGACGAGAACGTAGACGTATACGTTATCTCGGTTGCGGCAAACGCAGACGCTTCTCAGCTTGGCACAGACCAGACAAATCAGTTCTGCCACTACGTTTCCAGCAACTATCCCGACGCTGCGGCTTCGGGCAACACTATAACTGCCGGTGCAGGTAATCCTACGGCAGGTTACTACTGGGTTCCCACAGACGTTCTTACTCTTGACGCGATCTTTGAGTCGGTTCTTGACCAGGTCGGAACACCTACCATCGAGCTTGGTACGAGCGCGGCGGTAATAGACTCCCTGACACCTTATTTCACACTCCCCGACGGAACGAACCAGATTACTCTTCAGACCGTTGAAAAGACTGCTACCGATTGGGGTACACCCGTAGTTGACAGCAACCTTACAGCTACCATAGTCGGCAGCCAGATCAGAGTAAGCGGATTTGATTTCGACGAGAACTACGTTTCCGATACTCCCCGTAACGGCAATTTCTACGGTAAGATGCTCCGCATCATAATCAACGTGACTCCCGACTACTCGATAGTTGACCAGAGAGGTGCTGCCATCGCGGCAACAGGCGGATACGTTGAAACTAACCTTGGCAACGCGGCAGTGCTTGACAGCACTCAGACTCCCGTTGCAGTGGTCGAATCTCCCGGCGTTACTCTCAATAAAGTAACATATATGCTGGACGGCTCAGTCTATAAGACCTTCTACCGTCTGCCCGGATCCGAGAATACGGTCCTGACAAAGCACGCGGATGACGACGTTGCCACCTACACGGATTGGACGACTACGGACGTTACGGTCACGAGCGGCGCATATACAATGCCCGGGCAGGACATCGTATTTAATGCAACAAGTACAAAGAGAGATTACACTGTAAGCTATGAGTTCAGAGGAACGGTTCCCGCAGGTATCCTTCCTCCTACTTCGGAAACTCATAAGACCGGTGACACGGTAACTATTGCCGCAGAACCTCAGGTAACCGGTTACGTATTTACAGGCTGGCAGGCTGCGGAAGTTCCTACGTCGGATATTTCGAACGGCACATTTACAATGCCTTCCCGCAACGTGACCTTCATCGGCTCCTTTGTTCCTTCGAATACAGTTGCTTATAAGGTTGAGCACTATCTCCAGGGCATTGACGGTGAATTCCCCGCAGAGCCTTCCGATTTCCATTATCATTACGATGGAACGACAAACGAAACTGTCTTCGCTATCATCATGGAGTACCCTCATTTCACCTACTCGGCGACAGTGACTACTCCTTCCAATCTTACATACACATCCGTTCCCTCCGGAACAGTTGCGGCAGACGGCTCCCTCGTTCTGAAGCTTTACTATATCCGCAACGTACATACCGTAACCTATGAGTACGATGATGACACGCTTCCCGACGGTGCTCTCGCACTTCTTCCCGCATCCACGACTCACCGCGCAGGTGAGACCGTGACTTTGGCGGCAGCTCCCACACTTCAGGGTTACACCTTTGTTGGATGGGCTTCCGACGGATCTGACGTTATCATCACAGACGGCAAGATAACCATGCCCGACCGCGACGTTGTTCTTCACGGCTTCTTCCTTGAAAACGGCGACACAAAGTACACCGTTGAGCACTATCTCAGAGACGACAGCGGTATGGTGCTTGGTGATACTACGTACCACACAGGTAAGACAGACGCTTATGTTGTGGGCGAGCCCGGCAACTTTGAAGGTTATACCTACAATGCAGTAGACAGCGCGGCAACTGCTTCCGGAAAGATCCTTCCCGACGGCTCTCTTGTACTCAAGCTCTACTATGACAAGACTCCCTACAAGGTTTCCTACAAATATACAGGCAATATCCCCGCAGGCGCTCCCGCGCTCCCTGCAGAGACGGAACGCTACATGAACGATACGGTGACCGTTGAGGCTGTTCCCGCGGTCATGGGCTACACGTTCCACGGCTGGACGGTAAGCGGTATTACCGTTTCGGGCGGACAGTTTACTATGCCTGCCGAGGACGTGGTCTTCGTTGGATACTTTGTAAGAAATGAATCTCCCTACACCATCTCCCACTACTTCCAGCTTGAGGACGGAACATGGGGTGAACCCCAGGTTTCCTACAAGGTGGACTCTCATGAGGGCGAGAGCGTCAGCGCAGATTACGTAACGGTTGACGGATACGTAAGCTATCCGGGTCACAGCGATACGCTTACGTCGGGCGTGGTTCTGGCTAACGGCGCGCTCACGCTGAAGCTCTTCTACAAGAGAACAGCGTTCAAGGTCACATACAAGTACGATGGCACTGTTCCCGCAGGCGCATCTGCGCTCCCCGCAGAGACAACTCAGCTTCACGGCGCGACCGTAACCGTTGCTCCTGCGGCTACCGCTCCCGGCTACACCTTTGACGGTTGGGAATCTGAGACGGTAGAGATCGTCGGCGGTGAGTTCACAATGCCTCAGTCTGACGTTGTACTTGTCGGTCGCTTCAAGGCTAACACGGATACTCCCTGGAGAGTTGAGCACTATAAGCAGATCACACCCGGTACAGATGACTATACTCTGGCGGCTACCGATAATTACACCGGCACAACGGGCCACCGTGTTTCCGCTACCTATCGCACCTTTGAGGGCTATACTCCCGCTGAGGGCAATATCCTGACCGGAACGATAACCCCTGCTCCCGACACTCTCGTGATCAAGCTTTACTACGAGAGAAACACATACAACGTTTACTACCGCTATATCGGTGTACAGCCCGATGGCGCACCCGATATTGAAAAGTACAGCATAAAGGACGTTCCTTTTGGAACAGTGATCGACTTTGCGGCAAAGCCTACCCTTGAAAACCACGAGTTTGAGGGTTGGATCTCCCACGAGGTCTCCACATCCTCTGCAAGCTTTACGATGCCCGCTATGGACGTTACGATCCTTGGCAGATTCGTAGAGAAGGCAAGACTTACGGTTTCCTACGAGTACACAGGCACAGTTCCTGCAGGCGCACCTGCCGTTCCCGCGACGACTTACCACCACCCCAAAGAAAATATTACGGTGGCAGACGCCCCCACAGTTGCAGGATACACCTTCTCCGGTTGGACCAGCGAGCAGGTCACACCCGTGGGCGGTAAGTTCGATATGCCCGACGTAAACGTAATCTTCACCGGTTCTTTCAAGCCTAACACAGGTACAGCATACAAGGTCGAGCACTACAAGCAGAACCTTGACGGTACATATCCCGTGACTGCTTCTGAGACGGATGACCTCGCAGGCGAAACGGGCGCGACCGTAACAGCGGTGGCTAAGACCTATGAGGGCTTTACCGAGGATAAGGGTCACGCAGGACGTATTCCCGAAGGCGTGATCGCGGCAGACGGCTCTCTCGTTCTCAAGCTTTATTACAGCCGCAATTCCTACGAGGTAACTTACGTTTACACAGGAACGGTTCCCGCAGGCGCAACTCCTCTCCCCGCAAAGCAGACGTATAAGTACGGCGAAGAGGTTACAATAGCTCCCGCGGCAACTGCAAAGGGCTATCTGTTCAGCGGTTGGATCACCACCGATGTGATCCCCTCAAACGGCAAGTTCATAATGCCCGCCAACGACGTTGAGTTCAGCGGAAGATTTGATGTTGCCGACACAAGCGGAAAAGTAGTTGTGAACAAGACCGTTGTGGCACCCACAGGCTTCAAGATCACAGCTCCCTTCCGGTTCCAGCTCCACAAGATCAGCAACAACTCGGTAACCGGCGTTTACGAGGAATTCTACGTAATTCCCGGAACTCCTACGGTTCTGACACTTGACCCCGGAAGATATATGATCACCGAGGTTGGCGGAGACATGAACGGATTTACTCATTCGGTATACTGCAACGTCAAGAACGGTATCGTCGAGGTCAAGACGGGTGAAAGCACCAACATAACCTTCACCAACACCTACGTGGCAGTCCAGCTTGAAAAGGACGATCACTTCGGTTATATTATCGGCTATCCCGACGGAACCGTAAGACCCGAAAACAACATCACACGTGCAGAGGTTGCTACGATCTTCTTCCGTATGCTCAAGGAAGAGAGCCGTAATAAGCTCTGGGCAACGACCAACACTTTCTCCGACGTTTCGAGAGGCAACTGGTTCAACACAGCTGTTTCCACACTTCAGAATGCAGGCGTTCTTGACGGATATTCTGATGGAACCTTCCGTCCCAACGCATACATCACAAGAGCAGAGCTTGTTAAGATCGCGGCTACCTTCTACGGAACAGCGGCAGGAATGCAGTCGCACTTCTCCGACACCTCCGCACACTGGGCAAACGATTTCATCGAGGCCGCTCGAGAGCTTGGCATCGTTGACGGTTATACAGACGGCTCCTTCCGTCCTAACCAGTACGTGACCCGTGCCGAGGCGATGAAGATCATCAACCGCACGCTTGACAGAGTTCCTCACAAGGATCACCTGCTTCCCGATATGATCAAGTGGGTGGACAACAGCAACAAGAACAAGTGGTACTACGCTGACGTTCAGGAAGCTACCAACTCTCATATCTACGTCTGGGGTAACGACGAGTTCGAGAGATGGATCAGAATCCTTCCCGTTCGCGACTGGGCCGCACTTGAGCTTGGTTGGAGCAAAGAACACTGATAAGTTTTTCTCCTAAATAATTTAAAGGGGCTGCTTCGAAATAAGCAGCCCTCGATTTTTTCAAAATCGGTTGACGAAAAGAACCTTTTGTGGTATTATTTTTGTGGACAGGGGAAGATCCCTGTCCGTAATCTCGAAAAAAGAGGTAATCTTGTGACAAAATCCAATGTTTTGAAAAACTTTAAGGAATTTTCGGTTATAACCTTTGGCGTTTTGCTGGCGGCGGCGTCAATATTCTTTTTCATGCTTCCAAGCAACGTGGTTGTGGGAAGCGCGTCGGCTTTGGCCATGGTTATAAGCAATTTTGTGCCGTTGCAGGTGTCGGTTATCAACCTGATAATAAACGTGGTTCTGCTTATTATCGGATTTATTCTGATAGGCCCCGAATTTGGCGCAAAAACGGTATATGCCGCGATCATGCTGCCCGTTTTTATCGGTGTTTTTGAGTTTATTTTCCCGAATTTCAAGTCTCTGACGCAGGATCCCGTGCTTGATACTCTCTGCTACATATTGGTCGTCAGCATGGCAATGGCTATCCTGTTTTCCTGTAACGCATCGTCGGGCGGACTTGATATAGTGGCAAAGATCATCAACAAATTCTTTCATATAGAGCTTGGAAAGGCATATTCGCTTTCGGGGATCGCCGTGGCGTTGACCGCTGCGTTCTGCTATGATACAAAGACGGTCGTTCTCTCGGTTTTGGGAACTTATTTTGGCGGAATCGTGGTAGACCACTTTATTTTCGGTCTGAACATCAAGCGCCGTGTGTGCGTGATATCTCCAAAGCTTGACGAGATCGTGGACTATATTCTTCACGAGCTTCACAGCGGCGCGACCCTGAACGAAATAACGGGCGCATACGATAATACCACTCGTCGGGAGGTTATTACGATCGTTGATAAAAACGAATACCGCCATTTGATGGATTTTGTCAGAAAGACCGATCCAAAGGCGTTTGTGACCGTTTATTCGGTAAGCGAGATAAGGTATCAACCGAAGATCAAGAAATAAGGAGGACTACCGTATGAAAAGTATAAAGCCGGGACGCGGACCGTCCATGATGAGCGGTATTGTCGGAATATTTATGATAGGATTTGGAGTTGTATGGACAGTTTTGGCGTCGCAGCTAAGCGGAATCGTTGCTCTGTTCGGCGTTCTTTGGACGGGAATAGCCGTAGTCACAACGGTGTATAATTTCAAAAACGCCACGGGTAAAAATAGGTACTCCGAATACGATATTACCGATGCAAACGAGGAGCCGGATCCGCTGAATGAACGATTTGGCGCACCAAGTGCTGCCGAGACACCCAAAGACGAAGTAGATAACAAGTTCTGTCCGTATTGCGGAACGCCCCTTGAGAAGGATTTTGAATATTGTAATAATTGCGGAAAGAAATTGCCATAAAAAAGAGAAGGCTCAGCCTTCTCTTTTTTTGCTGTATTTTTTTGTTTTTGTGGCTTCAAAACTAACGTTTGTAAGAAATTGTACTACGTCATCGGGTGCATCGGGAAGAAGCACCGATATCCAATGGAGCTTGTTCATGTGGTAGGCAGGGAAGACCCCGCTGTCATTTCCGAAGGAACCGAACATTTCGGTGGGCAATTTCAGGTTTACCACGTCGATGATCTCGTCGCTGTCCAGCCCGAATTTGCGGCGGGATACTCGCATTACGAGCGCATACCAACGACGGTTGCTCTCGTGCCTGAGGACGGCTGTTTCAAAATCCTCGTCAAAGGGATAGTCGGGCGAGGTGCCGTATGTGTTGAAGCAGTATTCAAGAAAGGATTGTTTTGTCATTGCGTGGCTCCTTTTGCAAAAATTAAATCCGCTTTTTCGGGGTGATATGAAAATGTTTTCCCTGTGTGGCTGACTATAAACTGGCAAGCTCGCCGTCGTCCTCACGCCTGAAATGAATCTTTTTAATGTTTCGTGAGAGGTTAAGACCATGCATTCGGGGATTGGTTGACCCATTCGACTTCTCCAAAGCCCGGTAGGGGTCGACGTCCTCGGCGACCCGCAACAGCGCGAAGCGCTTGAGTGGTTCTTCATCGTGGAGTTTTGTGGAAACAGCCGGATTCAGAACCAATATTTGCGCCAATGTGCAGTTAAGATCAAAGTCCTCACAGCGCAAATTGTTCAAGCGCAAAGCGCTTGAGTGGTTCTTCATCGTGGAGTTTTCAGCAAAAACTAATGGGAGGGTGAACCCTCCCATTAGTCTTTGGTGGAAACAGCTGGATTCGAACCAGCGACCCCTTGCATGTCAAGCAAGTACTCTAACCATCTGAGCTATGCTTCCGTGCCGTGCCTTGGTATTGTATCACAACTTTGGGAAAATGTCAAGCTGTTTTGAGCAAAAACAATGAACACGTCATTTATAATTTGAAACAGAAGCGAAAAACGCGGCAAAATTGCTTTATTCTCGTAAAAACTTCCGAGAAAAATGAAAACTCACTTGCAGATGAATAAAACTGTTGACAAAATCAAGCAAAAGAGATATAATTTTAAATGCGACACAATATAATAACCGTTTTGCAGAAGGTATGTGCTTTTTTTTTGAAAAAGTACATGCTCCTTTTTCGCATACTTTTTGCAAAGTCGGTGAAATTGTGTCGCAGCAATTGGAGTGATGTATTTTTTGTGCGTAGCTCCAGCTACGCACTTTTTTATTTAGAGGAGAAGACATGAAAAAATTATCAAAAGCATTATTTATCTTTTTTTCGATTGGCATTCTCGGCGCATTTCTTGTCATTTCTGCCTTTGCGGAAATTTATACCGGTAGCTGTGGTACGAATGTGAACTACAAGCTTGATACTTCTACAGGTTTGCTTGAAATTACCGGCTCAGGTTATATGAGCAATTATTTTGTTAATTCATCAGAAGCACCTTGGTATTTGAAAAACAGCTATGTTAAGACTGTAAAAATTTCACAAGGTGTAAAGAATATTGGCAGTGAGGCCTTTTGGCGTTGTGAAAATTTGACGAGTATAACAATACCCGATAGTGTAACAAGTATTGGGGGGTGGGCATTCAATCATTGTGACAGCTTGAAGGATATTACCATTCCAAATAGTGTTACAAGTTTAGGTTCCGAAGCATTTTTTTCCTGTGCCAATCTTACAACTGTAACTCTCTCGGCTAATATTACGAGCATTGGTTACAGGACATTTTATAATTGCACAAATTTAAATAGTATAACGCTGCCGGATAATTTGAAGAGTATTGGAGATCTGTCATTTTATGGTTGCAGCAGTCTTACAAGCGCAGAGATTCCCGACAACGTGACGAGTATTGGTGAGCGGGCGTTCCAAAGTTGCAGCAGCCTCACAAGCGTAACTATTCCCGATAGCGTGACGAGTATTGGCTCTTGGGCGTTCGGTGATTGTAGCAGTCTCACAAGCGTAGAAATTGGAGACAGTGTGACAAGTATTGGTGATTATGCGTTCTATGATTGCAGCAGTCTCACAAGCGTAGAAATCGGAGACAGCGTGACGAGCATTGGTAATTATGCGTTCAAAAATTGTAACAGTCTCACAAGTGTGGAAATCCCCGACAGCGTAACGAGTATTGGTGAATATGCGTTCTATAATTGCAACAGTCTCACAAGCGTAGAAATCGGCGACAGCGTGACGAGTATTGGAACGGAGGCGTTCTATGGTTGTAGTTCCTTGACAAGTGTGGTCATACCGAAAAGTGTAACAAGTATTGGTGACTCTGCATTTTCGATTTGCAGTAGCCTTTTGTCAATAGAGGTTGATGCAAACAACAAAAGCTATTGTGATGTGGACGGTGTTCTTTTTACTAATGATAAAGCAACTCTTATTCAATATCCAATAGGTAATAAAGCTACTAATTATGCCATTTTAGATGGCGTGAAGATAATTGAAGACTGTGCATTTTCTCATTGTAATAGCATTAAAAGCATAGTTATACCTAGAAGTGTAGCGTGTTTTTGTTCTCATGCATTCTCTTATTGTGAGGGACTTGAGAGTATAACTATACCAAGTGGTGCCAGCTCAAAATACATTTATTCATATGCTTTCAGTAATTGCAGCAATCTGACGAGCGTAACTATTGAATCACAGGCAATTACTATTTATTCGGGTGCATTTGACAATTGTTCAAGTTTGGAAACAATATACCTTTACTATAACTCTTCAGTCGACAAATATTTTTCTTCTTCGGAATATACGAAAAAATACTTGGATGTTTACTATATATATTACAACTTAAACGGCGGTAGCGGGGATTTTGCAAGACAAAAGAAATCTCATGGTGAAACTGTATATATAAACAGCGATATCCCCACAAAACAATTTTACAATTTTGCCGGTTGGAAAGGGTCTAACGGAGGCGTATATTCAGCAGGAGAGGCATATTCGGTTAATTCAAATATTACTCTCACAGCAATTTGGGAGCCTATAAGCGTCAACCTTATATATGATAGTTGTGGAGGTGACATTTCGACATTATCAAAATCGGTTCAGTATGACCGACCTTTTGGTGAGCTTGAAACTCCTATAAGAGATGGCTATATCTTTGATGGGTGGTTTACTGAAAAGGAAGGCGGAAATACAGTTTCCTCTGAAACCATAGTTGATTTTACCGAGGATAAAACAATTTTTGCGCACTGGTCTGTAATTTCTTATTTGATTTATTATGACGCAAACGGCGGTACGATTTCCGATAGTGGAAAGACTGTGACATACGATTGTGCTTACGGTAATCTTCCTACACCGATTCTCCCCGGCTTTGTTTTTGATGGCTGGTATACTGATATTAGCGGTGGTGAGCTTATCACAAGTGAAACAATAGTCAAAACAGCAAAAGATCATACGCTTTATGCTCGTTGGAAAGGTGCGGAATATCTTGTGATATTTGACGCAAACGGCGGCGAGTGCGAAACAGACTCAAAAATCGTGATTTTCGGCACAGCATTCGGCGAACTTCCTATTCCAACGAGAAAGGGATATACCTTTATTACTTGGAGCAAGACGAAGACTGCAAGCGGTGCGGTAAATTTCGAGAGCGTTTATCAGAGTACCTCCGACACAACGCTTTATGCTGTTTGGGAAGTAAATACCTACAAGCTGATTTTTGACGCGCTTGGCGGAAAGATAGATATTGACTATAAGACTGTAACTTATGGATCGCCCTATGGTCTTCTTCCGATTTCCTTGTACCCCAACTATATTTTCGGCGGCTGGTTCCTCGAAAAGGAATATGCAAACAAGATTACCTCCGAAACAATCGTTTCGACGGCAGAGGATCATACCGTATACGCTATGTGGATACCTCTTAACTATACCATTATCTACAACGCAAACGGCGGCGAAGGCGCACCCGAACAGCAGACAAAGGAATATGGCACAGACGCTACTCTGAGCGACGTTGAGCCTACAAGAAAGGGCTTCCGCTTCAAGGGTTGGTCAACAACTGCCGACGGAGTGGTTGTCTACGCACCCAGCGCGGTCTATTCCGAAAATGCAGACCTTACGCTTTATGCGGTTTGGGAAGCTATCAACTATGGCGATCCAAGCGGCGACGGTGAGATCAATGCTGTTGACGCAGTCCTTCTGGCGCAGAAGATCGCGGGCTGGGACGTCGAGCTTGACATTTCTGCCGCCGACTGCAACGGCGACGGTGAAGTCAACGCCATTGACGCGGTTCTCCTGGCGCAGTTCATTGCCGGCTGGGACGTTGTCTTAGGCTGATTTACAATTAAAAATAGGGATTCCCGTTCGGGAATCCCTATTTGATTTTTATGATCTTTTGAGAAACTCTGTTAGGATCTTTACGGAATTATCTACCGCCACGCCGATGAACTTGTCGTAGCTCATACCTGCGCTTTCGTCGCCGTTGTCCGAGATCGAACGGAGGATTCCGAAGGGCGTTCCGTTCACAAAGCAGACCTGACCGATGGCCGCGCCCTCCATTTCGCAGGCGATTGCCGAAAAGGTCTCTTTTATGTAACCCTTCTTTTCTTTATCCGCAATAAATTGGTCGCCCGAGGCTATGGTACCGCCAAGGCAGGTCATACCAAGGTCAAGGGCGGTCTTTTTCAGCCCGGAAGAAATTTTCTCGTCTGCCGGGATCTGCACTCTGTTAATGCCCGAGATAAGACCCACGGGATCACCGATAGGACTTGTATCCATGTCATGCTGAACCACGTTTTCTGCTATCGCCACGTCGCCCACGCGCAGCTCGCTTGCGAGCGCGCCCGCAACGCCTGTGTTAATAATGGCGTCGGGAGCGTAGCGCAAAATCATGGTCTGAGCGCACATTGCAGCAAAAACCTTGCCAACGCCGCAAACAGCGATGACCACGTCGTGCCCGCAAAGGGTGCCACGGCAGAATTCAATTCCGCCGACTTTTTCTTTTTTTATGTTTTCCGCCATGTCGCAGAGCTTTTCAACCTCTATTTTCATGGCTCCGATTATTCCGATTTTCATTTTTGCCTCCGTTACTCAGTGGGGTATTCAAAACTCGGTTCGCCTGCTGCCTCGAGGATTTCAAGGAACGCGCGGCACTCCTTTTTAGCACTCTCAAGATCAAGATTCAGATAATTGCCGCATTCCTTGCGCTCTGCTCCGAACATTTCACCGTCGTGCTCGATTATCTGCCGCAGTACCGCTTTTATGGTATTGAAATTCTCCATGTGGTTTGCGCCGCGGACCAGCAAATAGAAGCCCGTCTGACAGCCCATAGGACCAAAATATATGACCTTATCGCCGATGGCCGAGCTGCGGACGTAGGTTGCGAACATATGCTCTGTGCTGTGCATGGTCAGATTATCCATGTAGTCTCCGCAGTTGGGTTTTCTTGTCCGCAGGTCGTATGTGGTGATATCGCCGTCGATTCGGGAAATGTAGATCCCCGGAACTATAAAATCGTGGTCAACTCGAAAGGATTGTATTTTTTCTACCATTTTTTTCTCCTTTTTGGTTTTTGCCGTTATCAAGTCATATTATACCCCGTCGGCGTTTTTTTTTCAAGACTTATTTTCACAAAAAAGCGCCGTCGACATAATATGATAGCAGAGGGGAGCAAAATCCCCCGAATTCAACGGAGGTATTACCATGAATTGTCTTTGCAATCTTTTTGATGGCGGCAACAGCTGCCTCTGGATCATTCTCATTGCCCTCATTATCCTCTTCTGCTGCAACGGCTGAGATTGAAAAATAAACCGTGGGAGCCTTTTTAAAAAGGCTCCCACGGTTTTATATTCAGTTAAGAAGGGAATCGCTTAATTCGTCCATGAAATCGCGGATCTTTTTACGATTCAGGCAATAATAGATTCGGTTTGACTCTCGCTTGATCTCAACGAATCCGCATTCCATCAGAAGCGCCATGTGGTGAGACACGGTTGCGGTGCTGATATCCAGCAGGGAGGCTAACTGTTGACCGTATTTGGGCGATTCGGAAAGAAGGTGAAGTATTTCAAACTTTCTCTGGTCGCCGATGGTACGGAGGTTTCGGCAGAGCTTGTCTTCAAGAGTAGAGGAGTCGGTGATCTCGCGCAAAGGCTCGAACAGAACGCCTATGTAGAAGAAATCGTAGACGCGCTCGTCTGTAAAGCTCATAAGATAGCGGGTGGTGTTGCACATGACGATAGACGGCTGGAGGTAGAGTACATCAACCGATGGGGATACTTCAATGCCGTAGTTATCCTCAACAAATTTCTGCCCGCCCTTCTCGAGCGGTTCGTTTATGGCGGTAATGAACCAGCCGATGTAGTGCTTTACAACGTCGTATTTTTCGGCAAAAAGCCGTCCCGCGTCCTCTAAAATGTCAGCCAAAAGCGATTTATATGTCTCAAATCCGTTGTAGAGACGGCAAAGCTCGAATTTCTCGTCTGAGGGAATGGGCATACTTTCAATAAAGGAGAAAAGCTCGGAATAATTGGTGATATCACCGTCATAATCGTCGGGAGCAAACTCGTTTATAAGCATAGAAGATAAATTTATGAAGAAAACAGGCTTGGAAAGCTCACGCAAACGCTTGATGTCGCCGAGAAAGTCCGGAGAGGTGCGACGGCACACGTCATGTATTAAATAGAAGGCAAAGCATCCCTTCATTGAGCTGTGGCGCGCGAAAAGGAAGTCAAGAAGCTTTTCATCTGCCTCCAGATTGCTCGTTACGTGCTCTGTAAGCTCGATAATTGCGTTGAAGCAGTTGTCGAGCACGTCGGAATCAATCGAGAACTTTTTGCTGATGGCATTTTTCAATTCAATGCAAGACTGATCATTACGCGAGTTAAAGAGCAGCATGGCCGCCTCGTGCAGTATGTTGGGTTCTCTTAAAAGCTGTATTTCCATCTTCTATCTTGCCCATATGGGCACCTTTCTGAATATTGGTCATATACACCGTGAGGGAAAGTGGAGATCTTTCCTCGCAAGTCGAAAAAATGAATCTCTATGTTTCAAGTTTATCATACATACCAATATTTGTCAAGCGTTTTTATTAAAATATTATCGATTGTTTGACGAGCATATATAGATACAAGAAAATAAATATCGAAGTTAGATTTATATTAAACAAATGTTAGATGAGAATAACGTGCATATACGTCAAAACTCGAATTTGTCCGTGATTTTATATTCATGCGTATCGAATATCGTATTAGATGATTGTCTTTGACCGCTTTTGCGTGGTGATTAGAACCGCTTCTAACAGAAAAACAGGGTAAAAAACGCCCTTTCTCGCTGATTGACACAAAAAATCTCCGAATTGCACAAAAATCGACAAAATTTTTGTTGAAAATTCGGAGAGAAAACAGTTTAATCTGTATCAGATTTGTGATATAATAAATAGTTGTAGCGTTTTTTGAAAAAACGCGGTTAAAACGGCTCTAAAGAATCAAATAAATTTGGGGGTACCGATTTTGAAAAGAGAAGATTTGAGAAATATAGCCATTATTGCTCACGTTGACCACGGAAAGACCACGCTTGTGGACGAAATGTTAAAGCAGGGCGGCGTTTATCGTGAAAATCAGGTGACGACTGAGCGCGTAATGGACAGTAATGATCTTGAGCGCGAACGCGGAATAACGATTTTGGCAAAAAACACCGCTGTACATTACGGCGATGTGAAGATAAATATCATCGACACCCCCGGCCATGCGGATTTTGGCGGCGAGGTAGAGCGCGTTCTGAAGATGGTAAACGGTGTAATTCTGCTTGTTGACGCGGCAGAAGGACCTATGCCCCAGACACGTTTTGTACTCAGCAAGGCGCTTGAGATGAACCACCGCGTTATCGTTGTGGTCAACAAAATAGACAAGCCCGATGCCCGTCTCGAGGAGGTTGAGGAGGAGGTTCTTGAGCTTCTTTGCGATCTTGATGCTACCGACGAGCAGCTTGACAGCCCCATGATCTTTTGCTCGGGACGTCAGGGAACGGCTTCTCTTTCTCCTTATCAGCCCGGCGAGGACCTTCGCCCCCTGTTTGACACGATCCTTGAATATATGCCCGCTCCCGAAGGCGATGACGAGGGAGATCTGCAGATGCTCGTTTCTTCCATCGACTACAACGAGTTTGTGGGCAGGATCGGTATCGGACGTATCGAGCGCGGCTCCATGAGAGTCGGTCAGGAGGCGATGGTCTGCAATTATCACACGGGCATGACTCCCAAAAAGGTAAAGATCGTTTCGATCTATCAGTTTGACGGTCTTAACCGCGTGCAGGTAAACGAGGCAAAGGTGGGCGACGTGGTCTGCTTCTCGGGTGCGGCCGATATTACTATCGGAGATACCATAACCGCCGTTTCAAATCCCGAGCCTCTTGAATTTGTTAAGGTAAGCGAGCCTACCATGGAGATGACCTTCGCGGTAAACGACAGCCCTTTTGCCGGCAGAGAGGGCAAGTTCGTCACCTCCCGTCAGCTCCGCGACCGCCTTTACAAGGAGCTGCTCCGTGACGTTTCGCTTCGTGTCAGCGACGGAGACACCACCGATCAGTTCAGAGTTGCGGGACGTGGTGAAATGCACCTTTCGATCCTTATTGAAAACATGAGACGCGAGGGCTATGAGCTTTGCTGCAGCACTCCCCGCGTGCTCTACAAGGAAATAGACGGCGTAAAGTGCGAGCCTATGGAGCGCGTGACTATCGACGTTCCTGCGGAATCTGTCGGTACCGTTATCGAAAAGCTTGGCCGCCGTAAGGGAGAGCTGCTCGAAATGAACCCTATCGGATCGGGCTCAAGAACCAGAATCGAATATTCCATTCCCTCAAGATGCCTTATCGGCTACCGCTCCGAATTTATGACTGACACCAAGGGTGAGGGTATCATCAATACTCTGTTTGACGGCTATCAGCCCTTCAAGGGCGAGATCCCCATGCGCTTTACAGGCTCTCTTGTGGCTTCCGAAACGGGTGAGACCACCAGCTACGGTCTTTACGGAACGCAGGAAAGAGGCGATATGTTCGTGGGTGTTCAGACCCCCGTTTACGAAGGCATGATCGTAGGACAGAATCCCAAGGGTCAGGACATTGCGGTAAATCCCTGCAAGAAGAAGCACCTGACCGCCATTCGCTCCACCGGTGCGGACGAAAAGCTCATTCTTACTCCTCCCATCATTTTCAGCTTGGAGGAGGCTATTGAGTTCATAAACGACGATGAACTGATCGAGGTCACGCCCAAGTCTATTCGACTTCGCAAGAGTATTCTCAACACCGAGCTTCGTTTGAAGGCTGAGGCTAAGCGCAAGCAAGGAAATGCATAAAACAAAACAGACTGTCGAAAAAGCTGTTCTACCGCAAGCGATAAAGCAAAAGAAGGAACAATTTTCAAAAAACAAATAGCACTATTATAAAAATAAAAGCACAAGGATTTCATCGAGAAATCCTTGTGCTTGCTTGCTTTTTCCGTTCTTGCACTCTGTCGTACCTTTGTACGCCGACGAATGCAAGAACGAAAAATATACCTACCTTTTTCGAAGTCTCACAGCGTGTCGAGACTTTCTCGACACGCTGAAAAACCCCGCAGGTGTTCCTGCGGAATTTTTTTGCTTAATTTTTTATAAGAGCCTTCAGCTCGTTCATGAAGGTGTCGATGTCCTTGAACTCCCGGTAGACCGAAGCGAATCGAACGTAAGCGACGTGATCCAGCTTTTTCAGCTTTTGCATTGCGATCTCGCCCAGTTCGATAGATGAGATCTCCTGGCGGAGAGAGTTCTGAAGCTCGCTTTCGATGTCGTCGGCAATCTCCGCTGCATTCACGGGACGCTTCTGGCAGGCCTTGAGCAGACCCGACATGAGCTTGTTTTTATCGAACAGCTCTTTGCTTCCGTCCTTCTTTGTGACGATTATCTGGACCGATTCCACCATTTCAAAGGTGGTGAACCGCTTTGTGCAGGCAGGGCATTCGCGGCGACGGCGAATACTTGTAAATTCGTTTATTGGTCGGGAATCGATAACCTTGCTGTCGATATTCCCGCAAAAAGGACATCTCATATAAAAAATCCTTCCTTTCTTTTTCACGGACACAACCGCTTTTCTCTATTTTAATACAAAATCTGCCGTTTGTAAAGAGTTTTTTATCAAAATGTTGTAAAATACACCACAAATTTGGGTTTGAAATGCTTTTTTGAATATGATAGAATATATTCATAGATAAATAATCTGCATTTTCGTGGCGTGATGATATTTTTATGTGTGATTTTGGGAGAAAAAACGGGAAAGAGGTTTTGAAATATGAAAAAATTTGCTCAAAAAATAACAAGGCAAGGTTTTGTTGTGTTGTCTGCGACCTTGTTGGTCGTTTCACTGTCTCTTTTGTGCTTTGCTTTTAATGCGGCAGACGCGGATCCGCTTGAAATATACGTAAAATATACAAAAATGTTTGAATACATATTATCATCTGTTCTGCTGTCTGTGGGCGGCGGATTGCTTGCAGATTACATATTCCGAGGCTCGAAATAGTTATATTCTATTGACTTGAAGGGGAAAACGAGGTATAATTTTACCATAAAAGCAAAGGAGGTCGCGGGAATGCAAGGCGAGCCAAAGGAAAAATCCGTTCTTGTTGCCATGAGCGGCGGTGTTGACAGTGCCGTGGCGGCACATATGATGCTGTCCCGCGGCTATAAGACCGAGGGAGCTATCTTCCGAATGTACCGAGGCGTGGACGATCTCGGGCAGGAGAAAGACATTTCCGATGCGGAAAAAGTCTGCGCGGAGCTTGGAATCTCCTTGTCGGTTCTTGATTTCCGTGAGGATTTCAAGCGGGAGATCGTTGAAAAATTTATTCGTATCTATGAGGAAGGCGGTACGCCAAACCCTTGCGTCGATTGCAACAGAACGGTGAAGTTCGGCAAGCTTCTTGATTTTGCGCGGTCGCAGGGACTTGAATATATTGCCACGGGACACTATGCGAGGGTGGAATATTCCCCCGAAACGGGACGTTATCAGCTGAAAAAAGCGTTGTCAGTGGAAAAGGATCAGAGCTACGTGCTCTGCAACTTGACGCAGGAGCAGCTTTCAAGGATCATTTTCCCTTTGGGAGAAACGGACAAGGGCGCGGTGCGCACGGTGGCAAGTGAGCTTGGCTTTGACGTGGCTCGAAAAAAGGACAGCCAGGATATTTGTTTTATTCCCGATGGGGATTACGCGGCGTTTATGGAGAGATACACGGGCAAAAAATATCCCTGCGGAAAGTTCCTTGACGTGCAGGGAAACGAGGTTGGTGAGCACCGGGGTGCAGTGCGCTACACTATCGGACAGAGAAAGGGACTGGGACTTTCCATGGGCGAGCCGGTTTACGTCTGTCGTAAGTGCATGGAGGATAATACCGTGACGGTGGGAAAAGAAGATCTTCTTTTCCACAGGACTCTTATTGCAAAGGATTTTAACTGGGTCTCGATCGGGTGTCCCGACGGGGAAATACGGGCGAAAGCCAAGGCAAGATACCGCCAAAGCGAGGCTTGGGCAACGGTTTTTGTGATGGCAGACGGCCGTGTTAAGATAACCTTCGACGAACCCCAGAGGGCAATGACCTGTGGACAAACGGCGGTAATATACGACGGCGACATACTGCTTGGCGGCGGCGTAATTGAAAGTATTGAGGACTGAAATGGAAGAAAGATTTGAGCGGACGACCCTGCTTTTGGGCGAGGCGTCGGTGGAAAAATTGAAGAATGCTCACGTGGCGATCTTCGGCGTGGGCGGTGTCGGCGGCTACGTTCTTGAGGGCCTGGCGCGTAGCGGTGTGGCAAAATTCACTCTCATAGACAACGACACGGTGTCCCTTTCGAATATAAACCGTAGATAATCGCCACCGAGACGACCGTGGGACGGCCAAAGGTTGACGTGGCAAAGGATAGGGTTCTGAGCATAAATCCCGCGGCCGAGGTCTGCACGAAAAATATGTTTTTCCTGCCCGAAAACGCGGGCGAGATAGATTTCTCACAGTTTGATTTCGTGGTTGACGCCGTTGACACGGTCAGTGCAAAGATCGAGATAGTCATACGATGCCAGGCTGTAAGCGTCCCTGTTATCAGCTCTATGGGGACGGGAAACAAGCTTGATCCCACAGCGTTTGAAGTGACGGATATATACAAGACCTCTGTTTGCCCGCTTGCCCGCGTTATGAGAAGCGAGCTGAAAAAACGCGGTGTAAAAAAATTAAAGGTGGTATACTCAAGGGAGGAACCAATAAAACCGTCAAATGGTGATCTTAAAGCACCAAACGGGCGGAGAAGCGTGCCTGCAAGCGTATCCTTTGTACCGTCCGTGGCGGGACTTATAATTGCAGGCGAGGTAATAAAACATCTTGTGAAAGAGGCAGATTGATATGGCAAGAATTTACAAGTCTGCGGAGGAGCTGATCGGTTCAACTCCTTTGCTTGAATTGACGAAAATTGAAAAAGAGGTCGGCAACAGCGTTAAAATTTACGCCAAGCTTGAGTCGAAAAACCCCGCAGGATCTGCAAAGGACAGAGTGGGATTTGAAATGATAGCCGATGCGGAGCGCCGCGGACTGCTCAAGGAAGGCTCGGTTATAATCGAGCCCACCAGCGGTAATACGGGCATTGGACTTGCCTCGGTGGCGGCGGTGCGCGGATATCGTTGCATTATCGTCATGCCCGACAATATGAGTGCGGAGAGACATGCTCTTATGCGGGCGTTTGGAGCCGAGCTGGTGCTGACCGACGGATCAAAGGGCATGAGCGGTGCCATTGAGGAGGCTGAAAGACTGGCGCGGGAGATACCCAACTCCTTTATTCCCGGACAGTTTGAAAATCCCGCCAATGCGGCGGCGCATTTCAAGACCACGGGCCCCGAAATATTCGAGGATACCGATGGCGAGGTGGATATTTTTGTTGCGGGCGTCGGCACGGGAGGAACGATCACGGGTGTCGGCAAATATTTGAAGTCAAAGAAGGCGACGGCAGAGATCGTGGGCGTTGAGCCTGCTTCCTCACCTTTTTTGACCGAGGGACGCGGCGGGCCCCACAAAATTCAGGGAATCGGCGCGGGATTTGAGCCGAAGGTACTTGACAGGACGGTGGTTGACAGGATAATTCCCGTTTCTGACGAGGACGCGATCCTGACCGCGCGAGAGTTTGGCAAAAAAGAGGGAATACTCATCGGGATCTCCTCGGGCGCGGCGGTCTTTGCGGCGATCTCCGAGGCGAAAAGGCCCGAAAACGCAGGGAAGACCATCGTTGTTCTTCTTCCCGATTCGGGTGACAGATACATTTCTTCGGGACTTTACGACTAAACGAAAACGGAAGGCGAAACGCCTTCCGTTTTCTGTTTAGTTCTTTGTGATCTCAAGGTTTTTGAGTGAGTATTTTTTCATTGTTGTGCCGTTTATCTTTACCAGGAACTGCTCGCAGGCGACCATTTCCTCGGTGACGTTCAGCGTGATGCTGTGGTGTGTCCATTTGCCGCCGAAGATCGCTTCAAGATCTAAACCGTAGGAGTTGTCGATATTATCGTAGTTCCAGCCGTATTTGATAACGCTTTCCGTCTCATCGTCGCAACGGGCATCAAAGGAGAAGGTATATTTACCTGCGCCGTACATCTTGACCTCGGGAGTTACCATGATGGAGATTCCGCCGCGGCATTCGTCTCTGTGAGCGTAGCAGGCGTAGATCGTATCGTCACCCTCGTGCTCTACAACAAGGTCGACCAGGAAGCAGGCGTTTTCGGAAATGCGGCTTATCTTGCCCTCGTCGGGGGTAAGAAGATTGCCCTTCTTCTGCTTCAGAGTGATGTGAAGATCCCCCGATATTATTTCTGCCTTTTCCACTGTGTCAAGCAGCGCAAGATCGCTCGATCTTACGTAAAGCGCTCCGTTTATTTCGGTGGTCGTGGGCTGAGAAGTTGTACGAACGTACTTTGTGATCTCCTTTGCGGGAAGATAGAACTCGCCGTTCTCAATAACCACCTCGCCACCAAAGCCTACGCGCATCGCGCCAACGTAAACTCTGCCGTTTGATCTGTAATTTGCTGTGTGCAGATCTCTCTTGCAGGGGGTGTAGGTGCCGTCGTTTGAGATGTTGTAGGTGTTGTTGTACTCGCGGTTCACAACAACGTCGTCAAAGCTCTCGATAGCCTTTCCGGCAATGTAAAGATTGTTGAAATTGAGGGTATAATTTTCGGTGAAGAGCTTTTCGGGGTTCTTCATGATTATCAGGTTGTTGATCGTGCCGTTGGGCTTTTCTCTGTGAGGGTCGGATTTGCCCGACATTGTGGGCAGGGAAACGTTGTTGAATGTTATCTCTTTGGGAAGAGTACCCATGTTCTGACCCTGGAAGAAGGCGGGGAGATTGGTGCAGTCGATAAGGTCGAAATTGTTTATCGTTATGGAAACGTTTCGGGGCTCGGTGTTGTTGTAGACGTTGGTAATTGCAGGCTCGCCTACGCGGAACACGTAGATGTCCTCAAGGAACATATTTGTGGTGTGGATCTGGGGGAATAGTGCCTTGCAGGTGGTTCCGATGGTGATGTCACGGTAAACATGATTGTCGCCGCCGCTCATGACGATTCCGTTGTCACCATTGTATATCCAGCAGTGTTCAAAATGGCTGTTCTTGCCGCCGGTGGTGAATCCGTCCGAGGTCATCATGGAGCAGAATACCTTGTAGTTTCTGACGGTTATGTTGTTTCCGCTTGTGGCGATGTTAAAGCAGCGTGCGTCCATGCAGACAGGACCGTCATAGAGACAGTCGTTGGCGCGGATAATGCACATCTTGTAGCCTCTACCCTCGGAGCCGCCGAAATTGATGTCGTAGTGATAAATATCCTCAAACGGGTCGAGAATGGCGCCGCGGCCGATAACCTTTGTTCCTGTTGCCGAGGCTTCGATCATTACTCTGGCATTGAGAACGGCACCGGGTGCTATGTAAAGGGTGGTGTTTGGCTCTGTTATCTCAAGAACGCCCTTTTCCGTGTCCTTCCAGCCATCAACGTAAATTACGCCATCACCGTCCTTTGCAGGAACGTCGGCAGGGTATTCGGGCAGATCTGCAATAACCGAAAGAATGGTGTTGGTGCAGTCATCGAGGATGATTCCGAAATAGTCGGGTTTATCCAGATAGACGGAAATTACGCCGTCCTTGTAAGAACTCTTGAACTTTTTCGCGGAAGGGAACACCGAGTAGGTGTCAAAATCAAAGCCCACCTTGATGTCAACTCTGACCTGTGCGCCCGAAAAGGCAAAGGCAGCAAATCGTCTGTAAAGGTCTCCGCCTACCATGCGCCCCAGGAGATTGTACTCCATGGTGTGGTTGTAAACGGGGATCGGGCAGGTCTGATCTCCCTGCGTTACACTTACCTTGTAATCGTAATTGCGACGGATCTCCTCGGGAAATTCCTTGTAGATAACAAGGCTGTCCTGAGAATAAAATTCTTCTCTTGAAAGTATCTTGTTAGTCATTTTTCTCTCCTTTTTTTGGCAAAATTGCCTTTTCGCGGACATTGTACCACCCTTTTGTGCCTTTGTCAATGATTCTTTCGGGGATTTTTTGCAAAATCCCCGAAACAAATTAAAATCAAAGAAAAGCCTTCAGCTTTTCGATGTTTTCCTGTTCGAAAGAGATAAGATCACGACCCAGGCGCAGGGCGCGGTCGGGACAACCGTCGCCTTCAAATTCTCTGACCTTTTTCGTCATGTCGGTTATACCCATGGTAGAGCCTTGTATCATCATTTCCGCCATATGGGAAACGGTGGTGTCTGTGAGGGTGTTCATCTGTATGCCCAATTTTGCTCCTAATTTTTTGAGGAAGGAATCCTCGTGGGGGTCGATACCCAAAGGTGTCAGTTGCCATTCGGCCTCGGAGGCGAATTTTTCGTAACCGTTCAGCTGGTCGGTCAACTGATATTTGAATTTTTCGTCCTGTACCTTGGGCAAAAGCGTCAATATGGCGTCCGAGCCCATTTTTACGTTTTTGTATATATAGCAAAGCAGTTCGGGTGTTTTTTCCATTTTCTTTTTTCCTTTCAAATTGGTTGTGTCCTTATCTTTTGCTCCAAACGGCTTTTTTATTCCTTTCGGCGTATTCCCTTGAACCTGAACCGTTTGTACAAAACAACGAATTTTTGTAAAATGGGTTCAAAGCAGGATATGTCACTTGACAAAGATGTTTTTTAGTAATAAAATATAATAAAGTAAGATAGCAGACGAAATTCTTTTAAAAAATATATACTTTGGAGGAGAAAAACCATGAGAAACACAACAAGAAAAATCCTTTTGGCTTTGACGGTTGTTCTCGCGCTGGTCTGTGTATTTGCCGTAGCAGCTTTTGCCACCGAGTACAAGATCCCCGTAAGAGACGGCTGGGAAGCTGCGGGAGGCCCCATGGGTGTTATCCACGATGACACTGCAAACGGTTGGAAAGATTCCGGATATTCGGATATCGACGACCACGTAAGCTTTACAAACGGCGAAAAGGACGTTTGGGTCATGATCGCCACTAACGGTACGGCTGATCTGAAATCGGATAAGTACCCGAACCTCACTTACGGTAACAGCTTCTACGCATACTTCAACGAGTATGAGCGCAAGGTGGTTATCGTGGCTCAGGGCAATCTGCACAGCCAGCTTTCTGCTTACTCTCTGCAGGACAGCCCCACAGCCTTGCTTACTACGGCAAAAAAATACGCACTCTACGACAAGCTCTATAACCTTTTTGCAATGGAGTACATCTTTACTCAGGATGCGTTCAAGGATGCCGTGGTTCCCGGTCTTGAGATGACCTGGGCAACCTATATGGCGGATACTATAGGGTCTGCGGATATTTATTCCACTTCGTTCCCCAGCGGTGTGTCTAACGCCAATGCGGACACGAGAACAAACGAAGGGATAATCGTGATGGAGCGCGCTATTGCAAAAGCTCTTTACACGCTGTACAGTGCCGATGAGACCTATGCGGCGGCTTTTGCAGAGGCGGGTAACCCCAGCACTCTGACGGGTTCTACTTATACGCCTGCAAGTGACAATCAGAAGATGTCTCGTGCTCTTTTGACAGGTCTTACCCTCTGGGCACAGGCTAACGGCGTTGATGCCGATACCGTTTCCACACTTACCGCGGCTGCAAACACGTACGCTGCTGATAACAGCTATAAGTACTACATGGTCAAGGGTAACGGCGGAAGCTTTGGCTGGAAGGGCGGTCTTGAAAACTATCTGGGCGACTACGGCTACGTTGCGATGGCATTCCTTATCAACCCCAGCACGTCGGAGAATGCAAACGTAGGTTGCCTTGGTAACTCCGTTGACACTCTTGAGCTTCGTAACCTTGGCTCAAAAACACGCAACTTCCAGAACTTCGGTTCTGTTCTTACGGCATTCGACAAGACCACCAAGGTCCTGATCGACACCTCTCTTGTGACATTTGCGCCCGAGAGCAACGCGTCTCTCGACCGCGGTATGTTCAGATTGATGAATTCTCTTACGACCATATCCCACGTCACCTTTGCCAAGGACGGCACCTATACGGGTGAAGTGAAGGAAGGTACGGCAGATCTTTCGGGCTTTACCGCAAACAGTAAGAAAGAATACGGTTATACCGGATATATGCTTTACGGCTCCGCTGCCGTTACCGACGTTGTTTACTATAAGAGCCTTATGTGGGCTTCGTCCGGCGGCTCGGTAGACGTTTCGGGCGTTATCTACGACTATACCCTTTACGGTGCTACTAACCTTAAGAGCTTTACTATTCCCGCAAATGCCGATACTCCTCTGTCACAGATCGGAAAGAACGTATTTGCAAACTCGGGTCTGAAGGAGATGTACGTTTTACGTGCTGTTTCCGAGGATCTTACTATCGCTTCCACCGCATTCTCCGGTTGTGACAGCGTTACTATGTACGTCCTTGACAAGACCTCTGCGGTAAACGTACAAAAGGCACTGACAACGGCAGGTGTCAAAAACGTTTCGGTTGAGATCTTCAATCCTATCCAGAATCCCGTTTCTTCCACGGGCGTGCTCGTTAAGATGAAGGATTTCACTTCCGCATCTTCCGATAAGCTGGCTATCCGTTTCCAGTTCCTCTGGGAAGAGAAGGGTGAGGCGGCTGCAGCCAATGCGGCGGCAAATTACACTTTCAAGGGTCTGGGTGTCATCGCGTCAACAGCTGCTACCTACGAGTCTTATGAGGCGGCTGTTCTCAGCGAAACGGGACTGGCATCCTCTTCTTTGGTTGCTCAGGAAATGCTCAGTGCCAGCGCAGACGAAAACAGCAAGGTCGTCAGTGTTCTCGTGACCAATGCGGATTTCACCGACGGCAGACGCGTATTCCTCAGCGGATACGATCCCGAAACAGGTTACTATCCCTTCTGTCTCTCGCTTTACGGTATGACAGGTGACCAGATCACCTCGGAATATTACGTGGCGGCATATACTGAGTGGGAAGATGCCGACGGAAATACCTTCTATACCTTTACAACTCTTGATTATACAAAGGACGGCGAGGCAAAGAATTCTATCAGCCTCTATGACACAACTCTCGGTCTTGTAAAGCGCGGTCAGATCAACGGCTCGGATTACGAGAGCGAGGAGGATGCTCAGAAGTATTTCTACTCAGTTCTTGAGCTGGGTGCGCTGACTACAAGCTCCTTCAATACACCTGTTGTTGCCGCAAACGTCGGATATACTCTTGACAACGGATCCTTTACATATTGGAACGTAGATTACCGTAAGTACGTCCTCAATCCCAACTTTACAGGCGGAAGCCTTACCGCAGGCTGGGGCTACAAGCCCGATACCACCGAGGCTGTTCCCACCTCGGGCGTACAGTGGTCTATCCTCTGTGACGGTGCAAAATACGTAGTTCTTATCACAAAGAACAAGAATGCGGCTCCCGAGGGCATTACCTATGATTACAAGGTACCCACGGCGGGAAGAAACTCCCAGTATTCTTACTACCAGCCTTTCCACTATCTGTACGGTGACGTAAACAAGGCGGCAACCAACGCAAAGACCAACGGCTCTATGACAGTATATTCGCCTGCTGTCACTCAGACCGTGTTCAATGCCATCTCAACCATCGTTGTCGATGACGGTATCGTTGCACTTGATAAGGATTCTCTTTCCTACTTAACTCCCGCAAAGACCTACGTTCTTCCCGAGAGCTGCACGGCGGTTGAAGCTTATGCGATCTCAAAGAACGCAAATCTTGAGGATATTATCTGGACAGGCGATCCCGATGCGAAGTCGGAGACCAAGTACAATGTAGATCACCTCTATGATCTGAGAGGCTGCTCGACTGTCAGCAACGGAAGTTTCCTTTGCGACAACAGTGCGGCTGTAAACGTTGTTACACAGAAGGGTATAAACGTTGACGGTCAGCTTACGTTCAATAACGCAAACTCTCTCTTGAGATATTGGTCGGTAAGCGGCTACAGTGGCTACACTATGCCTGCGGCAGGAACTATCGACGTAAGTAAGGGGTGGCACGGCAACATCAACAAGGGTTACTTCAATGCAGGTGTCACCATCAATACGATTATCGTGAAGGCCACTCTCAAGTCGAGTCACAACGCGTTCACTTCGGGCGAGGACGACCGTTCTTACCGTGCATACGGCGCAGGCAGAAGCTACAACTTCATTTTGGTTGATGATAACGGTAATCAGGTGGATTATGCGGGCACAAACTTCATAACCTACCTTGAAACCTTTATTAAAGATCTTCAGGCGGGAGCAAAGGCCGCTCAGGCGTCAAACTGCGACAACCTGTCTGTAAACGGTGTGTCTGTAAAGACTATATTCCCCGATCTGTTCTCATAAAAGGAGGAAAAGCAAAATGAAAAACTATACAGCTCCGGAGATCGAAGTCGTTTCGATAGACGCGCTTGGCGTACTCGACGTTTCTATTGGTGACGTTGATGTAAACGTAGGCGACGGCTTCTTCTGAAAAACAAGCTTTCAAAACCCCCGCTTCGGCGGGGGTTTTTGATGTTTTTTTTTGAGATTTGTCGGTTTATTTTCAAAATCAATAAAATTCTCTTGATTTTCTCTACAAATTGTTATATAATGAACTTATTATGGAGTATTGTCGTCATTTTTGCGGCAAAAGAAAGGAAAAGGATATGTCCAGAGTTTCAAAGCACAATTATTACCTTGATATCGCACAGACCGTTTCCGAAAGAAGTACCTGTCTTCGCCGTTGCTACGGTGCCATTATCGTTAAAAACGACGTGATCGTTTCCACGGGCTATAACGGCGCGCCCAGAGGCAGAAAAAACTGCTGTGACCTTAAATTCTGCATGAGAGAGAAGATGAACATTCCCCGCGGTGAAAGATACGAGCTTTGCCGTTCTATTCATTCCGAGGCAAATGCAATAATCGCCGCGCCCCGCGATCAGATGCTTGATTCGACTCTTTATCTCTGCTGCACCTCTCCCGTGGACGGAGAGATCCAATCGGGCAACAATTGCTGTATGATGTGTAAGCGCATGATAATCAATGCAGGCATCAAAAAAGTGGTTATCCGCGATACAAAAGAGGACTACCGTGAGATCGACACCGATGAATGGATCGAAAACGACGATTCTCTATCGGGCGAATTCGGATATTAAAAATGAGTATTTGTCTTGAAGAAAGGCTTGAAAAGATCGGTGTTCCCGCAGATAAGAACCCTCTGACTGTCTGCTTTGTGTGTACGGGAAATACCTGCCGTTCTCCTATGGCAGAGGCAGTTTTGAATCAAATGGGGCACGTTCCCGATTTTTGTACTGCTTGCCCGCCCGAGCTGCTCGATCGCCGCAGGATAATAGCCTGCTCCGCAGGCATTGCGGCTCTTGAGGGTATGCCTATATCGCAAAATGCCGTGAAGGCACTTGAAAATAACGGCGTTCGGGCAACACCGAACAACAACTATCCCGCACACACGGCACATCAGATAAGCGAATCGGATTTTTTGACCTGCGATCTTGTGGTGGGAATTTCCGCGTCCCATACTATGGCACTTATGACGGCGTTTCCGCAGTATGCTTCAAAGATCGCCTGCCTGGCGGAGAATATTCCCGACCCCTTCGGCGGAACTCTTGAGGATTACGAGGAGTGCCTTGAAAAGATCAGACGGGCGGTGGGACTTATGTTCTTCGGTGACGAAAATGCCTGATTTTGAAATTAAAATCATTGCGCGTGAGCATCTGGCGGCAATAGCCGAGATTGAAAAGGAGTGCTTTTCCTGCCCTTGGAGCGAAAAGGCACTTGAGGATACCCTCATACTCGGTCAGGGAACGGGTGTTGTTGCCTTGCACGACGGTGACGTGGCTGCATACGGCGGTATGGTCATAGCTCTTGACGAAGCGGAGATAACGAACGTGGCGACCACCGAGGCACACCGCGGCAAGGGATACGCCAAGGCTGTCATGTGCGAGCTTTTTCGCGTTGCACATGAGCGCGGGTGCGTTTCTATGTCCCTTGAGGTGAGAGAGTCAAATTCGGCGGCGATTTCCCTTTATGAGGGGCTTGGGTTTGAGAATCTTGGCAGACGCCCGAATTTTTACCGCTTTCCTCGGGAGGCGGCGATCATAATGGTGAAACGACTTTCATAAATAAAGGAATAAAAATGTATATTTTAGGTCTTGAAAGCTCTTGCGACGAAACATCTGCGGCCGTGGTCGAGATGGGTGAGGGCAAGAGAAGGATACTTTCAAATATTGTTGCGTCTCAGATAGACGTTCACCGCCTGTACGGCGGAGTAGTCCCCGAGATCGCCAGCCGCGCCCATATTGAAGCGGTGTCAAAAATAACCCGCGAGGCACTTGACACGGCGGGCTTGACGCTGTCGGACATAGGAGCCATCGGTGTGACGGCTTTTCCCGGACTTATCGGTGCGCTTTTGGTGGGCGTGAATTTCGGCAAGTCTCTGGCATTTGCCAACTCTATTCCGCTTGTGGCGGTGAATCACGTACACGGTCACGTTTCGGCGGCATTACTTGAGAATCCCGAGCTTGAACCGCCTTTTCTTGCATTGGTGGTGTCGGGCGGTCATACTTCTGTTTACAACGTGAAAAGCTACACTGACTACGAGGAGATCGGCGCAACGAGAGATGATGCGGCAGGAGAGTCCTTTGACAAGGTGGGGCGGGTCATCGGCTTGCCTTATCCCGGCGGTGCGGCACTGGACAAGCTGGCATATGAGGGTGATCCCAAGGCGATTTCTCTGCCTTCTCCCGCGCTTTTGGGTGACAACCTTGATTTCTCCTTCAGCGGTCTTAAAACCTCGGCGCTCAATTACATAAACCAGGCTCAGCAGAGAGGGGAAGAGATAAACCGTGCGGACCTGGCTGCATCGTACACGGCGGCGGTGACGGCGGCTGTTTCAAAGAAAGTGGCAAAGGCGCTTGAAATCACGGGTGCCCGTCACTTAGTTATGGCAGGCGGTGTTGCGGCAAACTCCCATTTGCGGCGTGAAGTGGGAAAGGTCTGCGAAAAGAAAAAGGTGAGCTTTACCTGCCCGTCACTGTCTCTTTGCGGGGACAATGCGGCGATGATAGCGGCGGCGGCTTATTACGAATTCCTGCAAGGAAATTTTGCCGACACCGCGCTGAACGCATCTGCCTGCGAGCCGTAAAAAAGAGAGAACGGAGAGAATTTTCGTCTGAGGAGAAAAAGCCGAAAACCGCCTTTCCGTATTCGGAACAAAAACCGTTTGTCAAGAGTGAAAATCAACTTTTTTCAAAATCGGCAAACTGCACACTTTAAACACCTGTCTAACATAAATTCGGTTTTCAACAGCTTTTCTCCACAACCTGTGGAAAAAAGCCCGTTTTCAGTAATTATTTCAAAAAAGTTCCCTTAAAAACCTTGAAAAAACAGGATTTTCTGTGGAAAAACCTGTTGAAAGTGTGGAAAACCCCGTCATGTGGAAAACGTCGAAACAGGTGGAAAACTCTTTTTCGTGTTGAAATTTCAACAGTAGACACTTTCAACAAAAATGAATTCTTAAACGAATATTCCCGATAAAAACCGACTTTTTTTACTTCTTTTTGAGGAATTTTTTGCCTTTCATAAAATTCCTTTTTGATGTCGGTCAAACATGAAAAAAGAAAAAATTCCGAAAGGATAAAAGCATAAAATGAACAACGATATTGATTTCTCAAAAGTAATAAGCGAGGTGGCGGCAGATACATCTCCCGCAATGCCCAAGCCCAACGTGTCCCAAGCTGTTATCAAGCGCCTGCCCAGATATTTCAGATATCTGCGTGAGCTTATCCGCACGGGAAAAATGAGAATAAGCTCGGAGGAGCTTTCGCGCCTTATGAACGTGACTGCTTCTCAGATCCGCCAGGATTTCAATTGCTTCGGAGGATTCGGTCAGCAGGGCTACGGCTATAACGTAAAATATCTCTATGCCAAGATCAGCGAGATACTGGGCGTGAACAGTAACTTCCGCGCGGTTATCGTCGGCGCGGGAAACCTGGGCCGTGCGCTGGCGAGAAATCCCATGTTTACAAAGCGCGGAGTTTCGGTTATCGCCATGTTTGACGTTGACCCTGCCGTGTACGATTCAACGATCGGCGGAATTCACGTGTATCCAATGTCGGAATTTGACCGATTCTGCCGGGAAAACGTGGTTGACATTGCGGTTTTGACCCTGCCAAAGGAAAATGCCGTGGATATCGCCGAGAAGCTGGTGGAGAACGGGGTTGGCGGTGCGTGGAATTTCACGGGGCGCGAGCTTGAGAGCTTTTCCGACAGGCTGAAGATCGAAAACGTTCACCTGGGTGACTCTCTTATGACCCTTTGCTACGAGCTGAATATGAAGCGTGAAAAGGAGAACGGCGATGCCTGACGCATCCTTTAAGATAAACTTCGGAAACGAGGCGGTGAGTATTCCTTTTGCCGCTGTGACGAAATTTGAAAAGGCGACCAAGAAGGACATAAAGATCCTTGTTTGCCTCTGCGCTCTCGGACGGCTTGCCACTGACGTGGAGACGGCAAAAAAAGTGGTGGCGTCGGATCATGGCTTTTCCGAAGAGGACGTGGCAAATGCCATTGCTTTTTGGCGGGGAGCGGGCGTTATTGAGCTTGAAGAAGCTGAGGACAATGTGATTTCCATGCCCGAAAGAGAAGAAACATCCCCCGAAAAGGGAAATGCAAATTTGCTCCATGCGGACGAGCTGCCGAAATACACCACCGAGGAGCTTACCACGATACTTGAAAAACGAAAAGAGCTTTCTACTCTCATTGATGCCTGCCAACAGCTTTACGGAAAGGTGTTCAATACAAGCGAGATAAATATTCTTATCGGTCTTTCCGATTATCTTGGCTTCGATCACGAATACATACTTTTGCTCTTTGCTCACGTGGGCAAGATGGAGAGAAAGTCGGTAAGAACGGTTGAAAAGCTTGCCTTCAGATTTGCCGACGAGGAGATAACCGAGGCGGATATGCTCAGAGAACACCTGAGCTTTCTTGAAAAGTCGCAGGAGCTTGAGACAAAGGTGAGAACCACCTTCGGAATAAATTCCCGAGCCTTGACGGGCAAGGAGAAAAAGCTTGTGCAAAAATGGCTCGGAGAATACAAATTCTCCTTTGAGATCATAGAAAAGGCTTACGAGCTGACCATCGAAAGCACACAAAAGCCTTCTCTGCCTTATGCGGGAGCAATACTTGACCGTTGGCATAGTGAGGGACTTGATTCTATTGAAAAAATAGAGGAAGAGATCGTGCAGAGAGGACGGGACAAGGTGGCGACGGGCGGCAGCTTCAACGAGGACGAATTTTTGCGCGCCGCCATGAAGCACGGATACGGCGACGGAGAAAACTGACTTTTTTAAACCTAATTGATGAAAGGAAAGCCTACGGGCTAAAAATTTCACAGATGGCATTCAATAAGGAAAATTTCAAGAAAATACGGGAAATATATGACGGGAAATGGAAGAAAGCGGAGCTTGAGGCCGATGCCCGTCGTGCGGAACTTCAGGCGAAGATCCCCGAAATAGCAAAGCTTGACCGGGCGATAGCCGACGTGGGTCTGCGAGGCGTTTATGCAACTATCGGCGGCGGTGAAGATGCCCCGAAAAGGATAAAAATGCTGGAGGAGGAGAGCCTTTCTCTGCAGGAAGCAAGAGCGGCATTGTTGCGCGAATACGGCTATCCCGAGGACTACACCTCGGTACGCTACGAATGCTCGACCTGCTCGGATACGGGATACGTTGAGGGTAAAATGTGCAATTGCATGAGAATGGCGCTGATAATGGAGGGATACCGTTCCTCGGGTATAGCACGGCTTTTGCAGAGCCAGACCTTTGAGACCTTTTCGCTCGACTATTACAAGTCAAATTCCCGTGCATACGACCGCATGAAGCAAAATTTTGAGATAGCTAAGCGGTTTGCCTTTGATTTTGAAGGGGAAAATTCGGGCAATTTGCTTATGCTCGGCGGCACGGGACTTGGCAAGACCCATCTGTCAACCGCTATTGCAAAGACGGTGATCGACCGCGGCTTTGACGTGCTTTACGTCTCGGTCATGGATATGGTCTCTGACTTTGAGCAGGAACGGTTCGGCAACGGTTACAGCAACACTCAGGCGGATATTTCAAAGTATTTTGAGTGCGAACTTCTGATTTTGGACGATCTCGGTACCGAGGTGGCAAACCAGTTTACCGTTTCCACGCTTTACAACGTGATCAATACGCGCCTGAGCAAAAATCTGTCGACTATCATCAGCACGAATCTCAATTCCAAGGATCTGCGGGACAGATATTGGGACAGAATTACGAGCCGACTTTTCGGCGAGTACACCCCCCTTGTTTTCGAGGGTACGGACATAAGACTTCAGAAATTGAAGATATAAACAAAAACGACGGCGTCAGCCGTCGTTTTTTATATTGGTAGGGGTCGGCGCCTCGACGACCCGTAGAAAGGAAAAACAATTTATGTTGTGGGGGCGACCATTGGTCGTTCGAAAAAACGGGGTGCCCAAACGGGCGCCCCGAAATTTTTATTATGCCTTTGTAAAGTACAGGAGCTTTGAAACGGGTGTTGCAAAGGTGTGTGTGCCTTCCCAGACCTTACCGTCCTCTGTCTGCCACTTGCCCTCGGGCAGTCGGATCTCGCGCTCTGTCTGACCCTTGACGATAACGGGGCAAACGAGCACGTCGTCGCCCAGCATGAACATATCATGCGCGTCAGCGTAGCCGGCGTGAGGGTAGTTATACTCCATTGTGCGCAGGATAGGCTCACCCGACGTTGTGGACTTGTGCACAAGGTCAATGATCTTATCTGCAAACTTGCAGTGGAGAGCTGCTGCGTCCTTAATGTATCCAAGGTGCTCTTCGTCAAGAGCTGCCCAAGGCGCCCAGGAGAACTGCATCATGGGGAAGAGCGCGGAAGCCTGTGCCATACGCACGAACAGCTCCTGGTCTACCTCTGTGCCGTTCCAGCGGTATGTCCATTCACCGCCGCCAATCATGTCGGGACAGATGAAGGGGTGGCCGATAAGACCCTGCGTAAGAGCGAAGGGAAGAATGGAAGCCAGACCGTCGCCGTCCCAAGCGTGGTTGCGGTCGCGGATTCTCTGGATTACGCAGCGTCCGCCGCCCTTGTACGTATCCTTGTATTCGTGGAACTTGTATCGAGAACCGAACTTGTTCCATTCAATATTGTGCTCGTGGGGAGTGTGGGCAGAGTGAACGCCGTTGATAATGTTTTTGGAGTGGTACATTCCAACGGTTCCGCCGTCGAACTTGAAGCCGTCGACACCGTAGTCGCGCATGAGAGCCTGAAGCTTGCTGTCAAGATACTCAACGTCGGCGGGGTTGAAGAAATCGTGGATCGCGGAATAACCGTTCCACCACTCAACCAATGCCACCTTGCCCTCGTCTGTGCGCAGGAAGTGGTTTTTATACTCGGGACCTGCAAAACAGGGATTGCGGGAGGTGGAGCGCACGTAGTTGAGGCCGTCGGGGGTGATCATGGGAGTTACCCAGAGCATGACCTTGAAGCCAAGCTCGTGAAGCTCGTCCATCATAGCCTTGGGATCGGGGAAGGTGAGCTTGTCAAATTCCCAGATTCCGTATCTGCCGTGCCATCCCTCGTCGATAATGAGGATACCGGGCTTAAATCCGTTCTCAACGATCTTATGTGCGTAATCAAGTACGCCCTGCTGGGTGGGGAAGTATGTAAACTCCATCCAGGTGTTATATTGAGCGGTTGAAAAGAATTCGGAGGGCAGATCCTTGCCTTCAAAGGGGAAGTGTGCCTTCGATGCGGCAAGATATGCGTCCTTCAAGGTCGAGCCTGCCTCAACGAGGATTATTTCCTCTCCTTCCATTTCGATGATACCGTCGTGGATACTAAGCGCGAAAGGGTTTTCACTCCAGATGTAACGACCCTCGCTTGAAACAAGCAGAGGCATTGTCTGGTTGGGGCAATGACGGCGGAAGTCGTATTTTACATTGCTTTTTGTGGTGTAGGGCTGATCGGGACCGCCTGCGGCAGTGCCACCCCACCAATTTTCATTTTCGAGAATTTTAAATTGATAGTTCATTTCTGTCCTCCAAAAGGTTGTTTTCCGACCATCATTATATAATAATTATTTGACTTTGTCAAGGAAAAGAGGGCAGAATATTGATTTTTTGCGGAGTTTGATGTAAAATAATAAAAAAAGGAGGAGTGCTTATGCCCGATAAAATATTCGGTTATCTGCCTTACATTTATTTTTGTGCGGTCTCGCTGGCGGCACTTTGCGTGACGGTATACGATAAATGGGCGTCAAAGAACAGACCCGAGGGGCGCATACGAGAAAGAACGCTTTTTTTATGGGCGGCATTCGGCGGCTCCTTTGCCATGTTCCTGACTATGCAAGCAATAAGGCATAAGACAAGGCATCTGTCTTTTATGATCGGTATTCCTGCTATTATGGCGGCGCAGGTAGGTGCGCTGGTGATTGTTGGTTATTTCTTGTAAAAAAACAAGTATACATTGGCGTTGCCTGTTGATTTTTAACAAATTTTATGCTATAATAATACCACAAGAAGAAAAGAAAGGAAGTGATAACGATGCAGACAAAAATCAAAAATTTTTGCAATAATGTTTTTTTATCATCGAAAGGAGCAAACTATGTTAAAGAAATATCGTATAATATCAATTGTGATATGCATTTCAATGATTTTTTGTCTGATCGTGTCAACAAGTGCATTAGGGGCAACCCAAGTTTTTTCAGGAAAGATAGTCTGCGAGGATAATATTGATCTGTCCGACGTAGAAATAAAAATTTATTACTCCGAGCGAACTTACGACGAGGAAGGCAATTTCCTTTATTACGTTGAGACCTACGAAAGGTCGGTATATGCCGATGCCGACGGAGATTTTGAATTTGTCAAGCCTTCGCTCTATTGCTCATACACTATAAACGTAGAGACCCTTCCCGCAAATTACGGCGTATCCAAGCATACGCAGTTTATCATTCCCACAAGAACGAATGACAGCGTTGCCTTGTCG
>JAFQKA010000053.1 GCA_017397175.1 Clostridia bacterium
ATCGAACATATCGTGGTCAAGCTCGCAGGAAGGGTAAGCGAACTTGGGCTTGCCGATCTCGTCAACGATAGCGTTGATGAACTCAAGCACACCCTGGTTCTCCTGGTGAGCGAGCATAATAGCCTCGTACATCTTGTCGTCCTCAACCTCGTTTGCACCTGCCTCGATCATAACGACCTTCTTTGCAGAAGAAGCAACAGTCAGCTCAAGATCGCTGACCTTTCTCTGCTCCTCGGTGGGGTTGATAACAAGCTGACCGTCAACCAGACCTACGAAAACGCCGCTGATAGGGCCGTTCCACGGAATATCGGAGATAGCAAGAGCTGTGGAAGCACCGATCATAGCCGCGATCTCGGGGGAGCAGTCGTGGTCAACGCTCATAACGGTAAGTGTGAGTGCGATGTCGTTTCTCAAGTCCTTAGGGAAAAGAGGACGGATAGGACGGTCGATAACACGGGAAGTGAGGACAGCCTTCTCGGAGGGCTTACCCTCGCGCTTGAGGTAGCCGCCGGGGATCTTACCTGCAGCATACATTCTCTCCTCGAAATCTACGGAGAGGGGCAGGAAGTCGATGCCGTCACGGGGCTTTGCGCTGGCTGTCGCGCAGCAGAGAACGGCTGTTTCGCCGTAGCGAACGAGAACGGAGCCGTTTGCAAGACCTGCCATCTTACCTGTTTCGATGGTAAGGGGACGGCCTGCCAGGGTGTAGTGGAACGTTTTGAAATTTTTGAATTCCATTGCAGAGCTGATAATATCAGACATTTTGTTTTCCTCCTCAGAGTTTTTATTTTTTACCGTTCCTCTGAAGGTCAGCACTTAAATACGGCTCCGACGCGCGGTCGGGGGCATATTTAAATGCTTCTCCCTTCGGAACGGATTTTGACGCAGTTACGAAAAAAACAGTAGAGAGTGAAGAGCAGAAAGATCTGACTTTCTACCCGTCACTCCCAAGCTTTTTTACTTTCTCAGACCGAGTCTCTCAACGATGGAGCGGTAACGCTCGATGTCAACTCTCTGAAGATAACCGAGAAGGTTTCTTCTGTGACCAACCATCTTCAGAAGACCGCGGCGGCTGTGGTGGTCGCCCTTGTTCTTCTTCAGGTGCTCGGTGAGGTTGTTGATTCTGTGTGTGAGAATCGCGATCTGAACCTCGGGCGAACCTGTGTCGCCTTCAGCTGTCTGGTACTGGGCAATAATTGCCTGCTTTTCTTCCTTGAGCATCATTTTGTTTTCACCTCATATAAATTATTTTTTGCAGTCGCACAGAAACCGGAAGGTGAACTTCCCCGAGAGCGGGGCTTGCGCCGGAGACCGAGCAAACGCATACGAGAGGTATTATATCATGTTTTTTCCTGTTTGTAAAGGGGTTTTGCAAAAATATTTTTTGTTTTTTCTTCTTTTTCTATTCTTTACGGGGACTGTTTGTACATGTTTTTTGAATAGAGAAAAATTGCGTAAAGATCCGCCGCCGAAACATTTTGACAAAAACCCCTTTTCAAAATCAAAATATTGTGGTATAATATACAATGTATACATATATTTTGACAAAACGAGGTAGCAAATGGCAAACACTTCAAGTGCGAAAAAGAAATATAACGACCAAAGCATCTCCTCGCTCAAGGGCGCGGACAGAGTCAGAAAACGCCCGGGCGTAATATTCGGCTCGGACGGTCTTGAGGGCTGCGAGCATTCCTTTTTCGAGATCCTCTCAAACTCGGTGGACGAGGCGAGAGAGGGCTACGGAAGCGAGATAAAGATCACTGTCTTTGCGGACAAGTCCCTGCAGGTAGAGGACTTTGGACGGGGCGTGCCTCTGGGCTGGAACGAAAAAGAGGGTAAATACAACTGGGAGCTTGTTTTCTGTGAGCTTTACGCCGGCGGTAAGTACAACAACAACGGCGGCGACTCCGCCTATCAGTACTCCCTGGGTCTCAACGGTCTGGGCGCCTGCGCGACGCAATACAGCTCCGAATATATGGAGGTCTATTCCTACGACGGCGCTCATCTGAGTACGGTCAGCTTCAAAAAAGGTGAGCCTGCAAGTGAATTTTCCGTCCGTGACCTTGAAAAGAAGGAAAAGCGCACGGGTACTGTCATAAAATGGCGCCCCGACATCGAGGTGTTCACCGACATAAACATTCCCCACGATTTCTTCTCCGACGTTCTCCACCGCCAGGCGGTAGTAAACTCGGGCATAAAATTCACCCTGAAACTCCAGCAGGAGGACAAGTCCTTTACCGAGCAGACCTTTTACTACGAAAACGGCATTGAGGACTATATCAAAGAGATCGCAGGTGAGGAAACGCTCACGTCCCCCGTGCTGTGGAAGATGGAGACCTCGGGTCGCGACCGCGAAGACAAGGACGAATACAAGCTCAAGGCAGAATTTTCCTTCTGCGTGTCAAACAAGGTCAATATGCTTGAATATTACCATAATTCAAGCCACTTGGAGCACGGCGGCTCTCCCGACAAGGCGGTGAAGATCGCGTTTGTCTCCGCTCTTGACAAATATATTAAGGGTGCGGGAAAATACAAGGCGAAGGAAGCAAAGATAACCTTTGGAGACGTGGCGGACTGCCTCGTGCTGGTCATCAACAGCTTTTCTACCGTCACATCATACGAAAACCAGACGAAAAAGTCGATCACAAACACCTTTATTTACGAGGCGATGCGTGATTATCTGGTGCAGAATCTGGATATTTACTTCCGCGAGCACCCTGCCGACGCCGAAAAGTTCGCAAACCAGGTGCTTGTGAATAAGAGAAGCCGCGAATCGGCGGAAAACACCCGAATCGACATCAAAAAGAAACTGACAGGGACTATTGGCATCGCGAACCGCGTTGAAAACTATATCGACTGCCGATCAAAAGACCCCAACGTCCGCGAGGTCTACATCGTGGAGGGTAAATCGGCTCTCGGCTCCTGTAAGCTCAGCCGAAACGCAGAGTTCCAGGCGCTTATCTCGGTGCGCGGTAAAACCCTCAACTGCCTCAAATGCGGCTACGACAGGATTTTTAAGAGCGATATTATCACCGACCTGCTCCGTGTCATCGGCTGCGGCGTTGAGATCGACGGCAAGATCAAAGGCGACATTCCCAAGTTCGACATAAACAACCTCCGCTGGTCGAAAATCATCATCTGTACCGATGCGGACGAGGACGGATTCCAGATCAGAACTCTGATTCTCACCATGTTCTACCGTCTTCTGCCCACCCTCATCAAGGAAGGCAAGGTATTTATAGCGGAGACCCCTCTTTTCGAGATCACCACAAAGGATCAGACCTACTTTGCCTACGACGAGTTCGAAAAGACCGACATTCTCCGTTCTCTGGGCGACAAAAAGTACAAGCTCCAGAGATCAAAGGGACTTGGTGAGAACAGTCCCGAAATGATGGCTCTGACCACCATGAATCCCGCCACCCGCCGTCTTGTGGCTATCACCGAGGCGGATGCGGAAACGACCGCGTGGATCTTTGAAACTCTCCTTGGCGACGATCTTCCCGCAAGAAAGGAATTTATCGCCATCAACGGAAAGGATTATATAAAGGAAGCGGATATCTGACCTCCCCCCCACCACCCCCCTTTAAAAAGGGTGTTGGATCCCCCAAACTAAACTCGGGAAACCAATGGCTAAACACCATTGGTTTTGATGAAGATTGAGGAAAAGGGCTTGAATCACATAACAAAACCACAACGAAAACGATGTCTGAACAACATCGTTTTTGGGGAGGAAAAATTAAATTTGGTAGGGGACGACGTCCTCGGCGTCCCGTTTTCGACGGGAGGATAATATCCTCCCCTACCGGGTGTGTTGAGAACGAACGATTACAACTCACCATTTCCACAAAACCAGCGAATTCGGAGCGAATGGTTTGGACCGGCCGAATTCGCGGACGTAGAATGACCGCAGGTCACGCATGAGAGCAGATAAAATTCACCGCGCCGGACGC
>JAFQKA010000007.1 GCA_017397175.1 Clostridia bacterium
AAGGCTTTGAATAAAAAATATACTCCTCTCATAGAGAGAAAACTCGAAAAATACTTCAATGAGTTTTCAAAGAAAGAGTAATTGTACATAGATTCGTTTGCAAGCATGAAGCAAAAGCCCGAAAGACCTCGGACAACTTTTTGCGCCCATCCTCGCCAAGGGGTAAGTCTACCCACCGACCGAAAACCATGGATCGATTTCGAAAAAACTTGCTGTATGGATCTATTTTGTTAGTGAGTGCCAAAAAGAAAGAGATGGCATCAGCCATCTCTTTCTTTTTCGTAGAGAGCACCACCGACTTAGAACCCCGCACAAATGATGCTCCGCAACATTTGTGCACAAGCGTGCGCTGAAGTGGACTAAAGATATTTGAGAACGATCGCGCACGTTAGGGTTCTAAGTCCTTCGTCTCTTTTTTGTAAGAGGCACCGACTTAGAACCCCGTACCTCGTTTTCGTGTTGCAGAGAAAAAGGTATTTTTGGTCTCTCTTTTTTTAAAAACTTCTTGCAAAATGCCGAATTCCGTGCTACAATACCTTTTTGAAAGAATGAGGCAAAACAGAATGAATACAAAAACAAGAAAGATCGTAATAACAGCGCTTATGGCTTCGCTTACCTGCGTGGCAACAATGGTGATAAAGGTGCCGTCCCCGCTGAACGGGTACCTTAATCTGGGTGACTGCATAGTCCTTCTGTGCGGCTGGCTGCTTGCTCCCTGGTACGCATTTTTCGCGGCTGGCTTCGGATCTGCTCTTGCCGACCTGTTCTCGGGATATGCGGTGTATGCACCTGCCACTTTTGTTATCAAGGGATTGATGGCACTTGTGGCCTTTTTCTGCCTGTCGTCGGTGAAAAAGCCCGCTCATAGACTTCTCCCTCGACTGGCGGGCGGTGTACTTGCCGAGATAATTATGGTTGCGGGCTACTTCGTGTTTGAAGGATTTCTGTATGGATTCGGTCCGTCGGCGGTGAACATCCCTGTAAACGGCGTGCAGGGCATTGCCGGACTTGTCATAGGGTTGGTACTGATCTCCGTATTTGAAAAGACGGACATACATTTTTAGCAGAATCGTCACAAAAAAACCGTTTGTCATTGACAAACGGTTTTTTTTGTGTTATAAATAGTCAAGCTTGAAAATTTCGGAGGCGATTATGTTAAACGAAATCATTTTAAATACCGATCTCTGTGTAGTCGGCGGAGGTCTTGCGGGCGTTTGCACCGCCATAGCGGCGGCACGTCACGGAATTGAAGTTGTGCTTATGCAGGAGCGCCCCGTGCTTGGCGGAAACTGCTCCTCCGAGATCCGTATGTGGGTCAGCGGAGCATCGGGCAAGAACAACCGTGAAACGGGTATAGTTGAAGAGATATTGCTTGAAAATCTTTACAGAAATCCCACGAAAAACCACTATATCTGGGATTCTATTCTCCTTGATTTTGTCAAGCGTGAGAAGAATATTACTCTGCTTATGAACACCACCTGTATGGAGGCCGATGCAGAACAGGGAAGCTTTTCTCATGGCAGGACCGTGAAAATAAACTCTGTCACGGGCTATCAGATGACGACGCAAAAGCGTATAACTGTTAAGGCTGACTACTTCGCGGACTGCTCGGGTGACAGTATTCTGGCACCTCTTACGGGCGCGGAGTTTATGTTCGGGCGCGAGGCTAACACCGAGTTCGGTGAGGATACCTACGTCACCGAATCGGACAAGCTGACAATGGGTTCAAGCTGTCTCCTTCAGGGACTTCAGACCGAGAGGGATATAAAATTCACTCCCTCGGAATTTGTCACAAAGCTCACAAAAGACGACACGAAAAACCGCCGCATGAATATTTACAATCCCTGGGAGAATTTCTGGTATCTTGAGCTTGGCGGTACGGAAAATACCATCGACGATGCGGAGACCACCAAGGATCGTCTGCTTTCCTTGGCTCTCGGTGCATGGGATAACATAAAAAACAGCGGAGAGCACGATGCGGACAAGTGGGAATTGAACTTCCTCAGCTTCCTGCCCGCGAAGCGTGAGTCGAGACGTATGAAGGGTGAGTATATCATCACACAGCGGGACGTTTCGGGGGACGTTGTTTTCCCGGATACCGTAGCGTTTGGCGGTTGGCCTCTTGACGACCACTATCCCGGCGGATACTACCACCGCGGTGCGGCAAATACTAATTTCACCACTCCGTCCCCTTATTGCCTTCCTTACCGTTCGCTTTACAGTGCGAACGTGGATAATCTGTTCTTTGCGGGACGAAATATCAGCATGACGCACACTGCGATGAGCAGTATCAGAGTTATGGCAACCTGCGGCCTGCTCGGTCAGGCGGTGGGAACGGCGGCATCTATCGCAAAGAAAAACGCTATTGCGCCGCATGACGTTTATCTGTCCCACATGGACGAGCTTCAGACGTTGCTTATGGACGATGATTGCTTCCTGCCTCATTTTAAGAGACGTGTTTCGCCTTTGTGTGAGAGCGCGTTGCGAGGCGGCGCACCCAGCCTTTGGTCGGGCGAGGACAGACCGAACAGAGTTTACGGCACGGAGCAGGTTGATTTCTCCGTTGCAAACGGAGGAACGGTTGAATATTCCTTTGAGAGCAATACCGAAATAAATTCCGTTCACATCGTTTTTGACAGCGACCTTGACCGAGAGACCCTCCCGGGTCATGTGGCAGAGAAATACCACGCTACCCGCGGCAACGTCCTGCTTGACAGCCCTCAGACACATCTGCCTACCACCCTTTGCAAGTCTTTCCGTCTTACGGCGGTGACAGCAGATGGCGAAGTTGAATTGCTTTCGGTTGACAATAATATAAAGAGAGCATACCACGTGGCCGTAGGGAAAAGTGTGACGGCATTGAAGCTGCAGATCCTTTCAAATCGGGGTGACAGCGACAGAACCAATCTTATCTCCTTTGACTTCAACTGATAAAAAGCCTTGCGCTGTAGCGCAAGGCTTTTTTGAAAAAACGGAAAAATCGTTGAGGATATCTTGACAAAATGAAATATGTTGTGTATAATAAAAACGAACCGTTTGCATGACTGACGGAAACGCGGATAAACCGCGGGGGAGTGCAAATGTATAAGCCGACCGTCTGGGCAAATTGGTGTCACACCGATTTGCCTTTTTGTTTTGCGATCGGTGGAATGGAGGATTATATGGAACACAAGAATTGGAACGGATTCAAAGGACAGTTGTGGCGCGACGAGATAAACGTCCGCGATTTTATACAGTCAAATTATAAGGAATATACGGGTGACGGCGCGTTTCTTGCGAAGGCGACGGAACGCACCGATGAAATGATGCAGAAGGTTCAGCGCCTTTTCAAGCTTGAGAGACAGATGGGCGGCGTTCTTGACATTGATACTGCCACGGTCTCCTCGCTGACCAGCTATTCTCCCGGATACGTGGACAAGGAAAACGAAATAATCGTCGGTCTGCAGACCAACCGTCCGCTCAAGCGCGGTGTAAATCCCTTTGGCGGCATAAGAATGGCGCGCCAAGCGTGTGAGGCATACGGATATAAGCTGTCTGCGGAGATTGAAGAGGAATTCAGATACAGAACCACACACAACGACGGTGTTTTCAGAGCCTATACCGACGAGATGCGTCTTGCACGTCGCTGTCACGTAATTACGGGTCTTCCCGACGCCTACGGACGCGGAAGGATCATCGGTGACTACCGCCGCGTTGCTCTTTACGGTGTGGACAAGCTTATCGAGGAAAAGAAAAAGGACAAAAAGGCACTTGAGTCCCAGGTCTTCGATGCGGAGAATATTCGTCTTGACGAGGAGCTTTTCCGTCAGATAGATTTCCTTGGACGTCTCAAGGAAATGGCGCAGATGTACGGCTTTGATATAAGCCAGCCTGCATCAAACGCCCGTGAGGCAGTGCAGTGGACATACTTTGGTTATTTGGCTGCAATCAAGGAACAGAACGGTGCGGCAATGTCGCTGGGACGCGTGAGTACTTTCTTTGATATTTACTTTGAGCGCGATATTGAAAACGGACTTCTCACCGAGGATGGCGCGCAGGAGATCCTGGACGATTTCGTTATGAAGCTCCGCCTGGCGCGTCACCTGAGAACGCCCGAATATAACGAGCTGTTCGGCGGCGACCCCATGTGGATAACCGAGGCTGTCGGCGGCATGGGCGAGGACGGAAGAACTCTTGTCACAAAGTCCTCTTTCCGAATGCTCAATACTCTTTACACTCTCGGCTCGTCTCCCGAGCCGAATCTGACCATTCTCTGGTCCAAGGCTTTGCCGCAGGGATTTAAGAAATTCTGTGCCAAGGTTTCCTGCGACACAGACTCTATCCAGTATGAAAACGATGATGTAATGCGCCCAATTTACGGCGACGATTACGCTATCGCCTGCTGTGTTTCGGCTATGAAGGTCGGTAAGCAGATGCAGTTCTTCGGTGCCAGATGCAATCTTTCAAAGTTGCTTCTTATTGCCATCAACGGCGGATATGATACCACAAGCGGTATTCATATCGGTCCTCAGATGCCCGTGCTTGACGGTGATAAACTTGACTATGAAACCGTCATGGAAAGATACAATATTTACATCGAGTGGCTTGCAAAGCTCTACGTAAATACCATGAACATCATTCACTATATGCACGACAAGTATGCATATGAGAAGATACAGATGGCACTTCACGATACGGCGGTTGAAAGATTCATGGCGTTTGGCGTTGCGGGATTGTCCGTTGTTGCCGATTCGCTCAGCGCAATAAAATTTGCCTCCGTTAAGCCTGTTACCGACGCGAACGGATTTGTTGTGAATTTTGAGACGATGGGAGATTTCCCCAAGTACGGAAACGATGACGACAGAGTTGATCTTATCGCAAAGGAAATGACTCACAAGTTCATAAGCGAGTTGCGCAAAACCCCCACCTACAGAAACGCAATTCACACCCTGTCCGTGCTTACTATCACATCTAACGTAATGTACGGCAAAAACACCGGCGCAACGCCCGATGGACGTGAGGCATTTTCACCCTTTGCCCCCGGTGCTAACCCCATGCACAACCGCGAGCAGAACGGAGCTTTGGCATCTCTCAATTCCGTTGCAAAGCTCAGCTACGACGACTGCCGCGACGGTATTTCAAACACCTTCTCTATAACTCCCGACGCGCTTGGGCACGGCGAGGGACAGAGAGTTGATAATCTTGTTTCGATCCTTGACGGTTATTTTGTAAAGAACGCTCACCACATAAACGTGAACGTGTTGAATCGTGAGACGCTTATGAGGGCTTATGAGAATCCCGAGGATTATCCCAATCTTACCATTCGCGTTTCCGGATATGCTGTTAACTTCAACAAGCTCTCACGGGAGCAGCAGAGAGAGGTTATCAGCCGTACCTTCCATTGTGCGCTGTGATCGGCCGTATCCATTCGCTGCAAAGCCTCGGAACGGTGGACGGACCGGGGGTTCGGTTCGTAGTGTTCATGCAGGGGTGCCCTTTGCGGTGCGGCTGCTGTCATAACCCCGACACTTGGGATTTTGCGGGCGGCGAGGAATATTCGGCGGTGCAGATTGCCGAAAAGATCGAGAGATACAAGGAATATTTCGGTGACGACGGCGGTGTTACCGTTTCGGGCGGCGAGCCTCTCATGCAGGCTGAATTTGTTCACGAGCTTTTCGGGCTTTGTAGCGAGAAGGGAATGAATACCTGCCTTGACACCTCGGGGTGCGTCATAAATGATACCGTAAAAGCACTTCTCTCAGTTACCGACCGCGTTCTGCTTGACGTAAAATACACCGACCCGGAGCTTTATATAAAGCACGTGGGGTGCGATTACTGCGGTGTTCTGAATTTTCTTGACCTGCTTGAAGAAATGAAAATTCCGACGGTTTTGAGGCAGGTGATAATCCCTACACTCAATGACAACGAGGAAAATATTCAGAGATTAAAGGCAATTGCTGACAGCCGCTCAAACGTCGAGGGGATCGAGCTTTTGCCATTCCGCAAGATTTGCTCCCAGAAGTACGACAATATGGGTATAGCGTTCAAATTCGGGCATCTGTGCGAGCCTGACGGGGAAACGATGCGACGTTTGAACGAGATTCTTTAAAAATGATCCGACCGCTGCGGCGGTCGGATTTACATTATGGTGTAAGTTGAGAGGGAGAAAACAAATTATACATATAGCATAAAAATAAACTGTGAGTTTATAAAACAAGAAAAAACTCCGCGTTTTTACACAACTGTGTATTGACTGACAACACGGCGAGGGATATAATAAAAGCAGAATATTAAACGGAGGGCTCTTGACCGTGAGAATAATTTTGTGTGACAGCTACAAGGAAATATCCGACCGTGCCGCGGAGCTTATCTGCGCGCAGATAACTCTGAAGCCCGATTGTGTTCTCGGGCTTGCCACGGGGTCGTCCCCTATCGGTATGTACGACCGTCTTGCCGAGATGAATCTGGATTTTTCGGGGGTCACTACCTTTAACCTTGACGAATATTATCCTATCAAGCGAGATAACGATCAGAGCTACTATTATTTTATGCAAAAGCACCTGTACAGCCGTGTAAATCTGCGCCCCGAGAATATCCATATTCCGTCGGGCGAGTGTACCGACGTTGAGCGTGAGTGCAGGGAATATGAGGAAAAGATACAGGCCTCAGGCGGCATCGACCTGCAGGTGCTTGGTATCGGAATGAACGGTCACATCGGCTTTAACGAGCCTGACGACAGCCTGAATACCAAGACCCATCTGACCGATCTGACCGAAAGCACCATTACGGCAAATTCCCGCTTTTTTGATAGCGAAGACGACGTGCCAAAGCAGGCGATAACCATGGGGATCTCCACGATCCTGTCGGCGAAAAAGATCATTCTTCTTGCCAGCGGTAAGGAGAAGCGACACGCCATCTCCGCGCTTCTGCGTGACGAGATAAACACGGAAATTCCCGCAACTATGTTAAAGGTCCATCCCGACGTGGTGTTGATCTGCGACAGAGAGGCCTACGGCGACAAATAAAACGAAAGGAAATGGGCAAATGAAGGCATTTATCGGCGGAAAATTAGTGCTTTGCGACAGAGTTGAAAGCGGCCAGGCTCTGCTTTTTGACGAGAAGATAATCGGAATTTGCAATATGGACGAGATTCCGAGCGAAGCCGAGAGAATAGATGTTTCGGGAAAGCTTGTTTTGCCCGGACTTATTGATATTCACACCCACGGATACGGCGGTCACGACTGCTCGGACGGGGACATTGGGGGCATGCGTAAAATAGCCCTTGAGTTGACGAAAAACGGCGTTACCGCATTTTGCCCTACGACCATGACCCTTTCATATGACAGCATAGAGCGAGCCTTTGATATTGCTCGTCGGGAACGCGCGGAATTTGACGAAAAAAGGGCTTTTGTTCTTGGTGTCAACTGTGAAGGACCATTTATCAGCGAAAAGAAAAAAGGTGCCCAGTCGGGTGAGTTTATCAGATCTCCCGACGTTGGTCTGATGGAGCGCAACCGCGATATCTTGCGCTTGGTGACAGTCGCTCCCGAGCTTGAGGGAAGCCTTGAATTTATCAAAGAAACCGCCATAATGGGAATAAAAGTTTCGTTGGGACACACCGATTGCGATTTTGAACGTGCCATGGAGGCAATAGATGCGGGCGCGAGCCATTTTACCCACTTGTTTAACGCTATGACACCTTTAAATCACCGCGCTCCGGGTGCCGTTGGCGCGGCACTGGTGTCTGATGCTTATTGCGAGCTGATCGCTGACACGATCCACGTTCACCCGGGGCTGTTTTCGTCTGCGGCAAAGGCAAAGCGTGACAAGCTGGTGCTCATAACCGACAGCATGCGCGCGGCGGGAATGCCCGACGGCAACTACACCTTGGGCGGTCAGGCGGTAACAGTGAAGGACGGCGAGTGCAGACTGCTTGACGGAACTCTTGCAGGCAGTGTTCTGCGGTTGAACGAGGCGCTCCGAAATATGGCAAGCCATACGGATCTTCCATTGCACGAGATCGTTTCTATGGCGACCTTGAATCCTGCCAAGGCTGTCGGCGCGGATCTTGACCGAGGTTCGATCGAAGCGGGCAAGCGCGCGGATTTTGCCGTGTGCGACAATAATTTTAATGTGGTTGCTACATATATAAACGGAGAAAAAATATAGAAAATGCCACGGCGCAGCCGTGGCATTTTCTATATTTTCTCCGCTATCTCCTCGCGAAGATGTGAAATTATCCTTTTTTCCAACCGTGAGATGTAGGATTGGGAGATTCCGAGAGCATCGGCTACTTCCTTCTGTGTCATTTCCTTTTGTCCCGCGAGGCCGTAGCGCATTTCGATTATTATTCTCTCACGATCTTCGAGCCTTGCCACCGCGTCCCGTATCACCTGCCGTTCTTCTCTCTTTTCAAGCTCGTATGTGACGCTGTCCTCTTCGCTTCCGAGCGTATCCGACAAAAGAAGCTCATTTCCATCCCAATCTACGTTCAGCGGCTCGTCGATGGACACCTCGCACCGTGACGCGCTTCGCTTGCGTATATACATAAGAATTTCGTTTTCGATGCACCGCGAAGCATAGGTGGCAAGCTTTATGTTGCGGTCGGATTTGAAGGTGTTTATTGCCTTTATCAGACCGATAGTGCCGATGGAGATCAGGTCCTCGATCCCGATCCCCGTGCTTTCGAATTTTTTTGCGATGTAAACAACCAGCCTGAGATTATGCTCAACCAGAACAATCCTCGCATCCTCGTCTATCTCCATTCTCTCAATATATTCGGCCTCCAGCTCCCGTGGCAGAGGCGGCGGCAATGTTTCGGGACCGTTTATGTAAAAAAGGCCGTCTCCTTTTTCCGCTATAAGCCGACTGTATGCCAGACGAAGCATTCGACAACTTTTTTTCAGAGCATCGCTTATACTTATCATTTTTGTCTCCTTTACGTAAAGAATTCAACAGGGATAACGGCGTCGCTTCCGCTGCTTGAAATGTTTTCTTTTGAAATTGCCACAAGTGCGTCTATTTTCTGTTCTTCTCCGTCGAAGCAAAGGATCATTTCGTCCGGGCGCACCGCGGTGAGCAGAGCGCTGCCTGAGGCGGTGGTGACGGGGATCATTCGAATTTTTGAAGCAATTTCCGAGGGGATCGACACGTGGCCGCGCCGAAACAGAAGAGGAAAAGCGTTCATCGCTTTTTTTCGATCAATGATTATAACCGCTTTGCCGCCGATAGGGTCGCGCAGAAGATTGCCCGAGTCTGATAATCCCGAAAATTCTCCCTGTCTGCCACCGATGGTGACCTTCAGTGTGCCGTGTTTGGCTTTTGCCGTTCGCGACAGCAGCTTGCTTCCAAGAAGCGTTGCCGCGCCGCTGGCAAGTGCGCCTATTGCAAAGACCCAAAGAGAAAGATCGTTTTTGTCTGTCTCCTGTGTCAGCGGATTTTGATTTAGCAGGCTGTAAAAGGCGGTCATCATGCCTCCGAGCAACGATGAAACGATGAAAAACAATCCTGTGTAAACAGGCATTTTGGCAAGATTTTCCCATCGTTTTCCGAGAAAGGCCGTCATACACATGACAAAACAGACGAAAATGCCGAAAATAAAGGAAAAGATCCCGCGAGGCAACGGTAGAGTGGCTACCGAGTAAACGCCTCCCATAGCGGCGGCGGACACCATCCTCAAAAGTGAAATTCGCCGCCGCAGGACCTTTGAAACTATGTAAAAAGTCAGGAGGTCCATGCTGAAATCGATAAGAAAGAGAAGGTCTGCGTAAACAACTATAAAAATCACCTCCCTGTCACTTTATGAATAATTATATTCCTCTTCAAGCGAGATTTATGTCGCATGGCGGAGCGAAAAATGCCGCAAAAGGTTTTTTGTTTTTCTTTTTCCGACAGAGAAACATAAAAATTCTTTAAGAATATCGTATATGTTATTGCGTAAACTCCCTGTATATGGTATAATTCTTTAGGCGGTTATATTTCCATTGACCGTTCATAAGTTGGAGGTAAAAATGAAAAAAACAATTTTGTTTTGCTTGACGGCAGCTATTCTGATAGTTTCTTTGACTATTGCTGCCCTTGCTGTTTTTGGGGACCTTAACAGAGACCGCTCGGTAGATGCGATAGACGCTGTAATTCTCGCTCAATATCTGGCAGGGTGGGATATGGACTTTACAGAAGAAGATAAGAAAAACGCGGACGTCTTTTATGACGGAAAAATCAATGCCGCAGACGCGGTACTGCTCGCGCAGTATATTGCGGGTTGGGACGTAAAGCTCGGTCCCAAAGGCGAGGACGTTGAGGTTGACGCCGGCGATCTTTTCGGTGATGAAACCACTACGCCCGGAGATTCGGAAACCACCGCACCCGCGCCGGATACCACAACTCCCGTTGAGCCAGACGTTGAGCCAGACGTTGAGCCAGACGTTGAGCCTGACGATGAGCCGTACTGGAACTATTACAGAGGTGTTAACATAAACGGACTTGAGGGAACGTCAAGATACAATGATGCGGCAAACAATCTCAAAAATCTGAACACCCTCAAGGATATTAAAAATCAGGGCTTTGACCACATCAGAGTTCCCGTTGATTTCCGCAATTTCTACGATTCAAGCACGGGTAAGCTCAATGAGACGAAAATGGCTATCGTTGATACGGCTATAGATAACATTATCGGTCTTGAAATGGGCGTTATGCTTGATTTCCACGCTTGGTATGAATTTGATCCTACAAGCGCATCCGATACCGCAACATTCAAAGCTATCTGGAAATTGATCGCTGAAAGATATAAGGATAAGTCCGACCTTCTCATGTTCGAACTTATGAACGAGCCTCACTATAAGGCAAGCACGTCCATACTTATAAATTTCCAGATGGAGGTAGTTCAGATCATCCGTGCTGCCGGCGGTAAAAACGCAAACCGTCTCATTCTTATAGCAGGTCCGGATGGAAATCAGCCTTGGAAGCTTCCCGAGGTCAATATTCCCGCAGGCGATGACAATCTGATTATGGTGGTTCACCTTTATAATCCCGGTGAATTTACCCATCAGGGCTGCACTTGGGCAAATCCCGCCTACACAAGTCAGGTTCGTCTTACCGACGCTCACAAGGGCACGGTCAGATGGGATCTGAGCAAGGTCAAGGAATTTATTGACAGGACCGGTATGCGTGTCGTGGTCAACGAGGTTGGCATGAATGTAGAGGTGGCAGATCCGACTGATACGGACACATACATCAGAATGATCGCGCAGTTCTGTAGCGACAACGATATCCCCCTTACTTGGTGGGGTTACGATGCCAACGAGTTTGCGCTTTACGAGGACAACGCGTACTGGGGGCAGAACAATTATTGGAGAACAGAGCTTCTTGATGCTCTGTTCCTCAGATAAAAAAACAAAAACGACGGGGTTACCCGTCGTTTTTTGCAGATGCGTCCGAAAAAATACATTCAAATTGTTGCGCGGACGATATGTTTGTGGTATAATTCAAAAAAACGGTTGAATGTCCATTGACCGTTTATAATTTGGAGGAGAAATGAAAAAGCCAATTTTGTTTTGCTTGACGGCAGCTATTCTGATAGTTTCTTTTACGATTGCCGCCTTTGCTGTTTTCGGAGATCTTAACAGAGACCGCTCGGTAGATGCGATAGACGCTGTAATTCTCGCTCAATATCTGGCAGGGTGGGATATGGACTTTACAGAAGAAGATAAGAAAAACGCGGACGTCTTTTATGACGGAAAGATCAACGCCGCAGACGCGGTACTGCTCGCGCAGTATATTGCGGGTTGGGACGTAAAACTCGGTCCCAAAGGCGAGGACGTTGAGGTTGACGCCGGCGATCTTTTTGAACCCTATGTGCCGCCGCTCGATCCCGAGACCCTTTGCCGTGAGATCGGCGGAATAAAGTACTATGACGTCAGAGCCGCAGGTGCTCTCGGAATGAATGTCAGTGCAGATGACAGCAGTTATTTCATCGAAGGCGTTGAAGGATATTACATAGACGAGCTGACCTTCCTTCTCGACGAGGAGACCATGTGGAGGATAGTTGACGTTCCTTGCACGGGTACAGGCGCGGTAAAATGGAAAGGATACAAGAATAAGAATGCCTCGGTAAACGAGGATAAATTTGACGGTATTCTGTATGCCGACAAGATAAACGATCCGCTTTACGCCTATACCTGTCTTCCCAGCCGGCGTGCGACTGTTATGAATCGCGTAAACGCGGGTAATCTCTACGGATATGACGAAAAATTCGTGAAGATACTGACCATAGGCGCAATTTACAATAATTCGGATTTGCCGATTCCCGACGATGCGGAATTTACCATCTGTCTCGGACGTACCACTCTGTTGCTCTGCACCGAGGAGGACGGTTGGTATATGGCAAGCGAGCTTGATACCCCTGCAAAACCAAATAATATTTATTACTTGCCATGGACGTTGGGGCTTGGCTCCAGGAAGCTTGATGAGTCGAGGGTTACCCTTGTAGACGATCATTACGAGATCAAGATGACGGGCGCGGAGCTTAACGGTACGGACAAAAAAGATCAAGGCGCTACGGGAAGCGTTCTTCACTTCTGGGGAAAGAACGTTACGCTTGATCCCGAGGTGCCGATCCTGGGCGTTGTATGCAGCTTTGAATGCTGGATAAAAGAGGAAGAGTGGGCGCCTTACGTTACCGCTGCTATCGGTGCCGACTGGCGTGATGAAAACAATACCGTTTCACAGGCTTTTTCGGGCTATAATTATGCTATCACAACAACTCCGACCGTCGTTTTCGGACACAACGTGGGACCCGCTGCCTATGAAGAGATAATGGACGTGGAAAAGGTTCTGAAAATGCTTAAAATTGACTGAAATTGCCGAATGAACAGAAGAGGCTCTTTTATACTGCTTTGTTGTAGTGAAATGGAGGAAAAATGAAGAATTTTGTGTTGATATTGTTGGCAGTGCTTGCTTTCAGCGTTGTACTTGTATCCTGTACTTCGTCAAAACCCGGCGGTAATGTTACAGACGTGGATATCAACGAGAATGGCGATGAGATTAGTGGAACGGAAACGCCCGGCGCACACACCGAAAATTTTGCAGACACTCAAACCCCTGAGGACACCGAACCCGCAGCGGACACGGAAGAGCAGATGGACGCTTTTGTACCCGAGGACTTTCTGGAATTTGACGGGGAACGGTACAAGCTGACTTTCTTTGATGGGTTTGACGGTACAAAGCTCGACACGACGAAGTGGGAGCGTTGTCCCGAATGGAACAGACAGGACCTTGGCGGAAAATGGGACGACGACAGGGCCTACCTTGACGGCAAGGGAAATTTGGTACTTGAGGCAAAACGTGATGCCAACGGAAATCTGACCTCCGGTGCTATCCGTACGCAGAATAAATGGTACACAAAAAGAATGTTCGAGCAGGCAAGAGGGTATTTTGAATGCTCTGCAAGACTTCAAAGCGAACCCGGCTTCTGGAGTGCTTTCTGGCTTATGTGCAGCGGCGAGGAAAAAGTCGGTAACGGTGCAGTTGACGGTGCTGAAATAGACATTATGGAATCCTACAGCGTTGAAAAGGAAGGCATAAACCACGCAATTCACTGGGACGGCTACGGCGCAGATCACAAGTCCACGGGAAAGGGTGTTGAGGGACTCAATGTTTATGACGGGGAGTACCATACTTTCGGTCTTCTCTGGACAGAGACTGCGTATGTTTTCTATATTGACGGAGTAGAAACTTACCGCATTTCCGAGGGAATGTCCAACTGGCCCGGCTCTTGCCAAGCGGCGTGCTATATTAAACTCACGATCGAGTTCGGCTCGTGGGCGGACGCCATGGACGGACGTGTCTTTACCGACAGTGTTCTGTTTGATTACGTCAGAGTTTACCAAAAAGAAAGTTGATAAGAACCACTTTTGAAGTGATCTGTGGTTTTAGTTGTGTTGATTGCAACATTTGTCTGCTTGATTTTTGTTAAAAATAACCTAAAATGTTGGCTTGACAACTGTTTTGAGAAGATTTTTTTCGGGGCAATGTAAAATATATATATTTTATCGGATATTTTATAGCAACATTTGTCCTAAAAATGCCTATTCTTGTCTTGCATCAAAGCAAAAAATGTCTTACAATTAGGATAGAATAGCGTGGGGTAGTGCGCCCCGTGCAAATTAGCAATTTTGGAGGATTACCGAAATGAAGAAGTTTCCCGTAGGTGTTCAGGTTTATTCCGTTCGCGATGACGCGGCGGCTGACCTTCGCGGCACCCTTGAAAAGATTAAAGAAATGGGCTATGACGGCGTTGAGTTCGCAGGCCTTTACGGCAATGAGCCTTCTGCCATCAAGGCTATGTGCGCTGAAATCGGCCTTGTTCCGATCTCTGCTCACGTTCCTTATGCAGATCTTATGAAGGATACTGCAGGCACGGTCGCAAAGTACGTTGAGATCGGCTGCAAGTATATAGCGGTTCCTTACCTTGGCGAGAAGGATCGTCCCGGCGGAGAGCTTTGGAATGAGACTGTCAAGAACATCGCGCTTATCGGCGAGGAGTGCAAAAAGCAGGGTATTACACTGCTTTACCATAACCACGATTTTGAGTTTGTAAAGATTGACGACAAGTACGCGCTTGATATGCTTTACGATACCGTTTCCGAGGATCTTCTCAAGACTGAGCTTGATACTTGTTGGGTAAAGGTCGGCGGCGAGGATCCCGCAGGCTATATCAGAAAGTACGCAGGCAGAGCGCCTATCGTTCACTTAAAGGACTATGCAGGCGAAAAGTCTGCCGATATGTACGAGCTTATCGGCATCGCAAAGAAGGTTACGGCTCCCGGTGCGTTTGAGCTTCGTCCCGTAGGCTACGGTTGCCAGGATTTCTACGGAATCCTTAAGGCAAGCGAGGAGGCGGGCACAGAGTGGATCATCGTTGAGCAGGACAGACCCAGCATGGAAAAGACACCTATGGAGTCTATCGAAATGTCCCGCAACTATCTGAAGACGCTTGGCAACTGAGATTACTCAAGGAAGTGATTTAAGTGGCAAATATAAATGCATTTATGGAGAATAACGAGGTCGAGACTATCGACACCTCGAGAAAGCTCCGCGTAGGTATCATCGGTTGCGGCGGTATCGCAAAATCTCATGTTAACGCATATCTTGAAATGCCTGACGTTGAGATCGTTGCAGGCTGTGACCTCGTTCCCGGCAAGGCCGCGGCTTTTATGCGGGATCACGGTGTTGAGGGTGCGAAGACCGAATACAAGGATCATCGTGAGATGATCGATGACGAGAGCCTGAAGCTCGACGCCGTTTCGGTTTGTACCTACAACCGTCAGCACAAGGATCCTACCATCTACGCTCTTGAGCACGGTATTCACGTCATGCTCGAAAAGCCCTTCAGCGTAACGCTTGACGAGGCTGTGGAGATGATGCGCGTCGAGAAGAAGAGCGGAAAGATACTTTCCATCGGTTTCCAGCCCAGAATGGATGCAAATATGCAGATGATCAAAAAGATCGTTCAGTCGGGCGAGCTTGGCGACGTCTATTATATCCAGACAGGCGGCGGACGCCGTCGCGGTATCCCCTTTGCAAAGGACAAGGACAGCTTTTTGCGCGATGATACTGCGGGTCTTGGTGCACTCGCTGATATCGGATGCTATTCCCTTGACATGGTGCTGAATGCTATCGGTTATCCCAAGCCTCTGACGGTTACGGGATACAAGTCCGCATTCTTCGGAAAGGACAGAAATTATTCCCGTTACCAGTTCTTCGGTTGCCCCGAGCACGCTGATGTGTTCGGAGTTGACGATTTTGCTGCGGCATTCGTTCGTCTTGAAGGCGGAATAATCCTTGACTTCCGTATTGCTTGGGCGATGAACGTAAACACCCCCGGAGATACCATTATTCTCGGTACAAAGGGCGGTTTGCGAATCCCCTCCACCGATTGCTGGAACGGTTCTGTCGGCGGCCCCATGACCATCTATCACGAGGTGGCGGGCGAGCAGGTCGAAACAGTGGTTCCGATCATTCCCAGACCTAAGACGACAGCTAAGAACTACCTCTTTAACCGTAAGATCCGTACCTTCCTTGATGCTATTAAGAACGGCACCGAGGCACCCGTTCCCACGTCGCAGATCATTCTCAATCAGGCGATCCTGGACGGAATTGCGCGCTCGGCAGATCTGGGACAAGAGGTCAAGATCGAAATTCCCGAAATCTAAGGGACAAAATCAAAAAATTCCGGTCAGGATACCGGATTAAATAAGAATTTTATTTTTAAGGAGGACTTTTCCCATGGCAGATATGAATGCTTTTGAGAAAAACCAGGAAGTAAAGGTTGTTGATGCCAACCATAAGGTTCGCGTTGGTATCATCGGTACAGGTTGGATCGCAGACGCTCACATCGAGGCTTACAAGAGACAGCCCGACGTTGAAATTGTTGCTGCTTGCGACCTGATCCCCGGCAAGGCTGCTGCTTTTATGGCAAAGCACGGCGTTGAGGGTGTTAAGACAGACTATGCAAACGACAGAGAGATGATCGACGATAAGAGCCTCAAGCTCGACGCTGTATCCATTTGTACATACAACCGTCAGCATGCAGGTCCCGCTATCTATGCTCTTGACAACGGTATCAACGTACTTCTCGAGAAGCCTATGTGCGTAACCATCGAGGAGGCTGCTGAAATTTGCAAGGCTGAAAAGAGAAGCGGCAAGGTTATCTCTATCGGCTTCCAGCCCAGATTCAGCCCCAACATGCAGATGATCAAGAAGATCGTTCAGTCCGGCGAGCTTGGTGACATCTACTACGTTCAGACAGGTGGCGGACGCCGTCGCGGTATTCCTACCCCCTTCGGAACAACATTTATTGAGGATGCTACTGCAGGTCTCGGCGCACTCGCTGATATCGGATGCTACTCTCTTGACCTCGTTCTGAACGCTCTTGGTAACCCCAAGCCTCTTACGGTTTCCGGTTACAAGTCCGCATTCTTCGGAACCAACCCCAAATACTCTAACTATGTAAAGATCAACCACCCCGAGTATGCTGAAAAGTTCGGCGTTGACGACTTCGCAGCAGCGTTCATTCGTCTTGAGGGCGGCATTACTCTCGACTTCCGTATTGCATGGGCTATGAACATCAACACACCCGGCGATACTATCTTCCTTGGTACAAAGGGCGGTCTCCGCGTTCCTTCCACAGACTGCTGGAACGGTACACTCAATGCTCCTATGACCATCTATCACGAGGTTGCAGGCGAGCAGGTTGAGACTGTTGTTCCGCTTCTTAAGGACATCAACCTCTGGGATGCTAAGGTTCGTTCTTTCCTTGACGCTTGCAAGTACAACGGCAAGGCACCCGTTCCTACATCCGACATCATTTACAACCAGGCGATCCTTGACGGTATTGCTAAGTCTTCTGACGCAGGCCGTGAGATCGAGATCGTTATTCCCGAAATCTAATGGTTTTTCCTATGGGGACTCCGATGTGAGTCCCCATATTTTGCTTTATCAATAAAACTCTATCATAGTGGTATGCACCCCCAAAAGCTAAAGGCTTTTGGGGGTGCATACAATTTACGGAATATTTATTCTTTTTTTGGCGTGTATCCGTATTTTTGCTTGTAAAGTCTGATAAAAAAGGATAAATTTGAA
>JAFQKA010000054.1 GCA_017397175.1 Clostridia bacterium
ATCAAACGGTAAGCGTGACCGAGGAAGCCTTTCTTCTTTTTTCTCTTTCCGTCTGGTTTCTCTTGTTTCTTCTTTTGCGAAAGAAGAAACAAGAGAAATGAGACAAAGAAAATCCAAACGCAAATGAATCCTCAAAAACAAAACCGTTTCCTCAAACTCCACCTTTCTCCTTTTCATTTACAATGAAAAGGAAATTAAAAAATCGTCGACATTAAGCCTGTTCAAACCTCACACAACCGTAGATTTCATGTTTTTCACAACCCCTCTGTCACTCGCAGGCTCGTGCCACCTCCTTTACACAAGGGAGACCCACCTTCATGCAAACCTTTTCACCCAATGTTTCACGTGAAACATTGGGCATTTTCTTTCAGAAACGTTTCACGTGAAACATCGTGAAAAATTCACGAAAAAACCTTAAAAAATCCCGAAAAAACGGTTGAAAAAAAGAGCGACTTGTGATATTATATAATATAGGATAAAAATTGTCCCGAACAGGGGCTTTAAAAGACAAAAACGGAGTTTTAAATGGGAAAAATTATAACGTTTGCAAATCAAAAAGGCGGCGTCGGTAAGACGACCTCAGCGGTAAACGTGGCCGCGTCCCTCGGTATCCTTGGAAAAAAGGTGCTTATCGTTGACATGGACCCCCAGGGAAACGCTACCAGCGGCGTGGGAGTTGCAAAGAAAAATCTGAAATATACTACCTGCGAGGTGCTTCTTGACGGTGTCCCCGCAAAGGATGCAATAGTCACAACAAAGTTTAAAAATCTTGACATAATCCCCACGAACATAGGCTTGGCAGGCAGTGAGCTTGATCTTTTCCAGGTGGAGCACGGGGAAGAGCAGATGAAAAAGGCACTTGAGACGATCCGCGACGACTACGATTATCTGATCGTGGACTGTCCTCCGTCTCTCGGAATGCTCACTCTCAACGCGCTCGTGGCGTCGGACGGCGTGGTTATCCCCATGCAGTGCGAATTTTACGCCCTCGAGGGACTTTCTCAGCTTGTTATCACCATCGGCAAGATAAAGCAGAAATACAATCCGTCCCTGACCGTCACGGGAATCCTTGTGACCATGTACAACGGTCGACTGCTACTGTCTATGCAGGTCATTTCCGAGCTGAAAAAGCATTACGCGGAAAAGCTGTTCAAGACCGCAATTTCAAGAAACGTAAGACTTTCCGAGGCTCCGGGCTTCGGAACACCGGTGTATTATCATGACAAAAACTCAAAGGGTACACTTGAATATCTCGAGGTTGCAAAGGAGCTTGCAACTCGCATTTAAAGGAAAAGTAAGAAAATCGCCCTCCAAAAAGCGGAATTTTGGGGCAAAAATCCCTCAAAACCGCATACGGAGCAGCGGAAAGGACATAAATAAAATGGCAAGAAGAAACACAGGTCTTGGCAGAGATTTTTTCTCAACCCTCGACGACAACATCCTTGAGACGAAAAAAGGGTCGGTAACAACCCTTCGCCTCTCGGAGATCGAACCGAGGAAGAGTCAGCCCCGAAAGACCTTTGAAGAAGAGAGCCTGAAAGGACTTTCAGTCTCTATCGCGCAGCATGGGGTGCTGCAGCCGATCATCGTAAGAGAAAACCCCCTGAGCGCGGGCAGCTACGAGATAATTGCGGGCGAACGCCGCTGGAGAGCCTCAAAAATGGCGGGGCTCAGCGAAATTCCCGTAATAATCCTTGACGGCGACGACCAGAAGGCAGCGCAGGTGGCTCTTATTGAAAACGTACAGAGACAGGATCTGAATCCTCTTGAGGAAGCGCTGGGTTACCGCGACCTCATAGAACGATTCGGACTTACCCAGGAGCAGGTGGCAGAGCAGGTGGGAAAATCCCGACCCACCATCACCAATATGATGCGCCTGCTGGATCTGCCCGACGACGTGCTTGAAATGCTCCGAGACGGCAGAGTAACAACGGGACACGCAAGAGCGATCCACTCCCTGAAAAATCCCGAGGACGTGACCGCTTTGGCGACCAAGACCTACATGAGAGGACTTTCGGTGCGCGAGGTCGAGGCGGCGGTAAAACGCCTTAACTCCGAATACGAGCGCAAGCTGACGGGCGCAGAAGAGGCGGTGGCAGAGACCTCCGCTCAAAAGCAGGCGAGGATCTACTTAAACGACCTCGAAAAGCGGGCAATGGAGCAGCTCGGACGACGGGTGAAGATTCAGAACGAGGGTCGCAAAAAGACGGTCGAAATTGCCTACAACGACAACGAGGATCTTGAAGAACTTTTGAAGAAAATTTGCGGAAACGCAATTTTTGACCAAGACTAAAGCAATTTATAGCAATATTTAAGCAGGAAGGACAAGAAAAATGCTTGACATTAAATTTATCAAAGAAAACGTAGAATACACAAAGGAAAGACTTAAAACAAGAAATGCCAACTACGACGACAAGATCGACGAGCTGATCGCTCTTGACGCCGAGAGACGCGCGCTGATCGCCGATACCGAAGCGAAGAAGGCGGAGCAGAACAGAATCAACAAGACCATTCCCGCGCTGAAGAAGGAGGGCAAGGACGTAACTCCCATTTTCGCGGAGATGAAGGCACTTTCGGACACGGTCAAGGCTGACAACGAGAGAATTTCCGTCATCGACGAGACAATGACCAACACTCTGCTTTCTATCCCCAACCTGCCCAACGCCACCGTTCAGACGGGCGCGGACGACAGCGACAACGTGGAGATTCGCCGTTGGGGTGAGCCTCGCGCGTTTGATTTTGAGCCTAAGGCTCACTGGGACCTTGGCAAGGAGCTTGGCATTCTCGATCCCGAGACGGCGGCAAAGGTAACGGGTCCCCGCTTCCACTTCTACCGCGGTCTTGGTGCAAGACTTGAGCGCGCCATCATTTCCTACTTCCTTGACACTCACACCGAGAACGGTTACACGGAAATTCTGCCTCCTTACATGGTAAACAGAGCGTCCATGAAGGGTACGGGTCAGCTTCCCAAGTTTGAGGAGGACGCATTCAGAGTTGCAAACAACGATTGCTTCCTTATCCCCACGGCAGAGGTTCCCGTAACGAATATTCACCGCGACGAGATCCTTGAGGCATCTCAGCTGCCTATCTGCTACTGCGCGTACTCCGCTTGCTTCCGCGCCGAGGCGGGTTCTGCGGGACGCGACACAAGAGGACTTATCCGCCAGCACCAGTTCAACAAGGTTGAGCTTGTAAAATTCACCACACCCGAAAGCTCCTACGACGAGCTTGAAAAGCTGACGAATGACGCAGAGAGAGTTCTGCAGGGTCTGGGACTTCCTTACCGCGTAGTCTGCCTGTCCACGGGCGACCTTGGATTCTCGTCTGCAAAGACATACGATATCGAGGTCTATATGCCTTCCTACGGCAGATACGTTGAAATCAGCTCCTGCTCGGATTTTGAGGACTATCAGGCGCGCCGCGCAAATATCAAGTACCGTCCCGCACCCGGCGAGAAGGCAAAGCTCGTGCATACTCTCAACGGCTCGGGCGTAGCTGTTGGACGTACCGTTGCGGCTATCATGGAGAACTACCAGAACGCCGACGGCTCGATCACAGTTCCCGAAGCTCTCCGCCGTTACGTGGGAGCAGACGTTATCAGAGGAATAAAGTAAGTTTGCAGGGTGGTAGCGGGGTGCTTTTTCAAAAGCCCCCCAGCCCCCTTTAAAAAGGGGCTGGACCCCCCACCAAGCCCCTTTGAAAAGGGGCCTGGACTCCCCAAACTAAACTCGGGAAAAAGATGTCTGAACAACATCTTTTTTGGTGAAGATTGAGGAAAAGGGATTGAATCACACAATAACATCACAACGAAAACGATGTCTGAACAACATCGTTTTTGGGGACGTAAAATAAAATTTGTAGGGGACGACGTCCTCGGCGTCCCGTTTTCGGCGGGAGGATAATATCCTCCCCTACCGGGTCAGATGAAATCGTTCGTTTTTGCGGACGACCGGTGGTCACCCCTACATTGTGGTCGTTAATTCGTCCCATTGTGGGAAGAATTCTGTAATTATTCGTTTTTTACGGGTCGTCGAGGCGCCGACCCCTACCGGGTATGATGTAGACAAACGATCACCACCCACCATCTCCACAGACCAGCGAATTCGCCCAACCCCCTTTAAAAAGGGTGTTGAATCCCCCAAACTAAACTCGGGAAAACAATGGCTGAACACCATTGTTTTTGGCGAAGGTTGAGGAAAAGGTATTGAATAACTTAACAAAACCACAACGAAAACGATGTCTGAACAACATTGTTTTTTGTGGCGAACGGATACGGTATAACCAACCCCCTCAAACCAGCGAATTCGGAGCGAATGATTTGGACCGGCCGAATTCGCGGATGTAGAGTGACCGCAGGTCACGCATGAGAGCAGATAAAATTCACCGCGCCGGATGCAGGGGAATTTTATCAAACGGTAAGCGTGACCGAGGAAGCCTTTCTTCTTTTTTCTC
>JAFQKA010000055.1 GCA_017397175.1 Clostridia bacterium
GACGTAAACATCATGGTATTCGATACCGAGGTTTACTCTAACACCGGTGGACAGGCTTCCAAGGCTTCCAACATCGGTCAGGTTGCACAGTTCGCAGCTGCAGGCAAGGCGATCGGCAAGAAGAACCTTGCAGAGATCGCAATGTCCTACGGTTACGTATACGTTGCACAGGTTGCAATGGGTGCTGACATGAACCAGCTCCTCAAGGCTCTCACTGAGGCTGAGGCATACAACGGTCCTTCCCTTATCATCGGCTACGCTCCTTGTGAGATGCACGGTATCAAGGGTACAATGGCTAACTGCCAGCTCGAGATGAAGAGAGCGGTTGAGGCAGGTTACTGGCAGACGTTCAGATACAACCCCGCACTCAAGGCAGAGGGCAAGAATCCTCTTACCATCGACTGCAAGCCTGCAACAGCAGACTACAAGGAATTCATCACAAGCGAGACACGTTACAGCCGTCTTGCACAGCAGTTCCCCGACAGAGCAGCAGAGCTGTTCGATAAGGCTGAAAAGGCTGCAAAGGCTAAGTACGAGCGCCTCGAAAAGATGGGCAAGCTTTACGAATAATTCAGCTTGAATAAAACAATAAGAGCAGTGCCATTTGGCACTGCTCTTTGTTTTTGTGGAGAGTGTTCGATTTGATTAACCCTGTAGGGGCGACCATAAACGAACAAGTTCGTGTCGCCCGCCCGTGAATGAATTTCACTCGCGGGTAAGCGGGAGGATGATATCCTCCCCTACCGGGTATAGAGAAACCGTTTACCCTCATGTTGTGGGACGCAATTCATTATCGTTCGTTTTACGGGTCGTCGAGGTGCCGACCCCTACCGGGTGCGTTAAAATTTTTTCTTCCTCTTCAAAGGGAAACCTTCCATGGACATTCGCTTCTGCGGAACACCGAGGACGTTGTTCAATAAATGAAAATAAAAATATCCTATTTTTCAAAAACACCTTGCACGCAGTCTAAATGTGTGGTATAATAAAAAATGAAGTTTTTTGCACGCGAGGTTGGCTATGAAAATCGGTTTTGACTGCGAAAAATATATGACGATACAGTCCCGAAACATCAGGGAACGAATCGAAAAGTTCGGCGGAAAGCTCTATCTGGAGTTTGGCGGCAAGCTCTTTGACGACTATCATGCCTCAAGAGTTCTGCCCGGATTTGAGCCTGACGCAAAAATAAAAATGCTGGCAATAATCAAGGACGAGGTCGAGATAATCATTGCCATCAATGCCGACGATATTGAGAAAAACAAGCTCCGCGGCGACCTGGGCATCGGCTACGACGACGATACCCTGCGCCTTATCGACATCTTCCGCAGTCTCGGCTTCTACGTCGGAAGCGTTGTAATTACACGCTATGCGGGACAGCCCGGCGCAGACAAGTTCCGCCGCAGGCTCGGCGATCTCGGTATGAAGAGCTTCCTTCACTACTCGATTCCCGGATACCCCTCCGACGTGCAAACAATAGTAAGCGACGAAGGCTTCGGCAAAAACGAATTTATTGAGACTGAACGCCCGCTTGTCGTCGTCACCGCTCCCGGTCCCGGAAGCGGAAAAATGGCCACCTGCCTGTCCCAGCTATATCACGAAAACAAGCGCGGAATAAAGGCGGGATATGCAAAATTCGAGACCTTCCCTGTGTGGAATCTCCCTTTGAAGCATCCCGTTAACATCGCCTACGAGTCGGCAACCGCCGACCTGGACGACGTAAATATGATCGACCCCTTCCATCTGGAGGCCTACGGACAGACCGCGGTGAACTACAACCGCGACGTTGAGATCTTCCCCGTTCTTCAGGCAATGATGACGGAAATCCTCGGTGAGTGTCCCTACAAATCCCCTACGGACATGGGCGTAAATATGGTCGGATTCTGTATTACCGACGATGACGTTTGTAACGAGGCTGCAGGCAAAGAAATGATTCGACGTTATTTCAGCGCCGCAAAGGACGTGGCTTCACACAACGCTCCAAAGGAGCTTCTTGCAAAGCATGAGCTTCTGCTCCAACAGGCTCACGTGACCCGTGAGATATGCCCCGCAATTGCCGCTTCCCTGAAAAAGGCGGAAGAAACAGGCAAGCCCGCAGGCGCAATGGAGCTGCCCGACGGCACTATCGTCACCGGTAAGACTTCAAGTCTTCTCGGCGCTTCCGCTGCTCTGCTTCTCAACGCTATCAAATATCTGGCGGGAATCGATGACAACATTGATCTGATCGACGCCAGAACTCTTGAACCTGTCTGCGCTCTGAAAACAGGCGCGCTGGGCAATAAAAATCCCCGTCTCCATTCGGACGAGGTGCTGGTCGCTCTTGCCGCAAGCTCGGTATACAGCGACGAGGCAAAGGCGGCTGTAAACGCTCTGCCTCTTCTGCGAGGATGTGACGCACATTTCTCGGTCATTCTCTCATCCGTTGACGAGAAGACCTTCAAAAAGTTGGGCATAAACACAAGCTGCGAGCCAAAATACGAAAAAAGATCACTCTATCACAGAAAATAAAAATCAACCTCGGCGGTAAGACCAGCCGAGGTTGATTTTTATAGAGAGGTTCCGTTTATCAACCCTTCAAAGCATTCGTCCTCAACCTCTACTCTCGCGCCGTCGATCCGCAAAAACCTGGCGGTGGCGTAATTGTAAGAGGAAAGGGGACGGTCAAGAGAATCCTGAGAATGTGCGCAGACAAGGATCTGGATTCCCGTGACGGCACTTACTATCAGAGTGTGGTAAAAATCCCCCGACGAATCCGCCAACTGGATCACGTCTCCCGGGCGCACCCGAGATCGCCGTACCTCGGTGGCAAATGGTCCTTCCTGTTCGTTTGAGGTCATGAAATCATAGAAGAACTCAACCCCCGTCCAGGCAGGCGCGCGGTCGTCCCCCGACACGTAGTACCACCCGAAATCGGGGGTATAGTTCATCTGACAGCACCCTGCATAAACGCATTGGGAAACAAAGTTTGTGCAGTCACCGCCGATACCCGAAAAGTTCTCAAACAACGGATTTCTCGACAGTGCCCAGCGCCGCGCGTATTCTACGGCGCGTTCCCGGTTGTACGGTTTGGTCAAAAACATGGCAAAATCCTCCTTTTTTCAAATTTTACTGTTCCGTTGACAAAATTATGCCAACTTCGCACGTTTGCGGTGGTAAAATTAAAACAAAAACAAAAATAAGGAGGTCAAATGGGACTTTTGCTTGTTTTGATAGAGGCTCTTGCCCTGTCGGCTGACGCTTTTGCCGTTTCGGTCTGCAAGGGGCTCTCCATGCGTCGGGTAAACACCTCAAGCGCGCTTTTGTGCGGAGTCTGGTTTGGAGGTTTTCAGGGATTGATGCCGTTTCTCGGTTATTTGTTCGGATCGTTTTTTGAAAAATACGTTCGGGCGGCATCTCCGTTTATTGCGTTTGTCCTTTTGGCGTTTATCGGCATAAAAATGATCCGTGAATCGGCAATTTACGGGGAAAAAGCAGATCCGCGGCTTGACTTTGGGACAATGCTTGCCATGTCGGTGGCAACGAGCATTGACGCGTTTGCGGCGGGGGTCGCTTTTGCTATGGAACCTGTGATATTGAATCCTCACATGAGCGGACTTCTGAATACCCTTTGTGCCTGCGCTATCATCTGCCTTGTGACCTTTACGGTCAGCTTTGCGGGGGTGGGTCTTGGCAACGTTTTCGGTTCAAAGCACAAGTCTAAGGCCGAGCTGGCAGGCGGAATAGTCCTTATAATTATTGCATTTTGGGGCTTATTTCGTTAAACGGGTGCCGCGAGGCTGATTTTTCCTCAAACACCCTTGAAAAACAGGAAAATATGGGGTATAATATTTTGGATTTTAGAAAAAGAGGCAATAAAATGAGAAAGACGAAAATCATCTGCACCGTCGGTCCTGCCAGCAGGGACGAAAAGGTTTTTGCAGCCATGTGCCGCGCAGGCCTTAACGTGGCCCGTTTGAATTTCTCCCACGGCTCTCACGAGCAACACAAAGAAAATATCGAAATGATCAAAAGGGTGAGAGAGGAGCTGGATCTTCCCATCGCCATTATGCTTGACACCAAAGGACCCGAATATCGCATAAAGACCTTCCGTGACGGAAAGATAACACTTTCCGACGGTGACGAGTTTACCTTTACGGTTCTTGACGTTGAGGGTGACAACACCCGCGTTTCGGTAAACTACGAGGGTCTTGTGAACGACCTGTCTATCGGAGATCGGGTGCTTGTAAATAACGGTCTTGTTATTTTCGAAGTGAAGGAGATCACCCACACAGACGTGATCTGCCGCGTTGTGGTGGGCGGTGAGCTTTCGGACAGAAAGAGCATGAGCTTCCCCGGAAAGGTCTTAAAGCAGACCTATCTGAGCGAGCAGGACAAGGCGGATCTGCTTTTCGGAATCGAGAACGACGTTGATTTTATTGCGGCGTCCTTTGTATCACGGCGTGAGGATCTGCTTGATCTCAAGACGTTCATGCACGAGCACGGCGGCGACAATATCGACATTATCGCAAAGATAGAAAATCAGTCGGGAATAGATAACATTGAGGAGATCTGCGAGGAGTGCTCGGGAATTATGATCGGCCGAGGCGACCTTGGCGTTGAGGTTCCCTTTACAGAGCTTCCCGCACTGCAGAAATTTCTCATCACCAAATGCCGACTGTTGGGTAAGCGGGTCATTACCGCTACCGAAATGCTTGAATCCATGATACAGAATCCCCGTCCCACAAGAGCCGAGATATCCGACGTTGCCAACGCCGTTTACGACGGAACGAGTGCCGTGATGCTTTCGGGTGAATCCGCGGCGGGAAAGTATCCCGTGCAGACCGTCAAGACTATGGCGGAGATCGTAGAAGAGACCGAAAAGCATATTCACTACGCGACACGTTTCAAAAACAACGAGTTTAAGATAAAGAATCGCGCCGACGCCATCTCTCACGCTACCTGCGGAATGGCGATCGACATCGGAGCCAAGGCTATCGTTGTTACCTCCATGTCGGGCATGACCGTCCGAATGGTGTCAAGATTCCGCTCACCTACGGATATCGTGGGAATGGCAGTGAACAAAAAGGTGTGGTACAAGCTGGCTCTTTCCTGGGGCGTGCTCCCCGTGCTTACCGAGCATTTCAACTCTACCGACGTGCTTTTCTACCATGCCCTGAAAGCAGCGAAGGAAGCCCTTCATTTGCAGGAGGGAGACAGTGTTGTAATGACCGCAGGCGACATTAACGGAGCCTCGGGCAACACGAACCTGATAAAGGTCGAAACAGTATAAAATATTCTCCAAAAGGGAGTAGCAAACGGACTTTCTTCGTCCGTGTTCCCGGCGTCATCACAGAGACGAAAGTCGTTTCTCGCCGTGAAATTAAAATGCAAGACTTTTGGAAAAGCAATCGTTGCTTTTCCGAAAGTCTTTTTTGCTTTTTATATCGAAAGTTGTTGAAAAAACAAATGTTTTGTGATAAAATAAATAAGTAAAAAATAAAAAAGGAGACTAACATGGAAATTCTTTACAAAGGTGTAGTCGATCTTGTTACAAACGACTGGAAAATGATCGTTATGTGGCTGATCGGCGGAATTCTCATCTATCTTGCCATTGCCAAAAAGATGGAGCCTACTCTGCTTCTTCCCATGGGCTTTGGCGCAATTTTAGTAAATATTCCCAGCTCAGGAGCTATCGGAGAAGAGGGTGCGCTTACCACGCTTTATGAGGCGGGTATCGCAAACGAGCTGTTCCCTCTTATCCTCTTTATCGGTATCGGTGCTATGATCGATTTCGGCCCCGTGCTGTCGAACCCCAAGCTTATGCTGTTCGGCGCGGCAGCGCAGTTCGGTATCTTCTTTACCCTTTGCGCGGCATCGATGTTCTTCCCCGAAAACGATGCGGCGTCTATCGCTATTATCGGCGCGGCTGACGGCCCTACGGCTATCGTTGTTGCACAGCAGCTCCAGTCTCAGTATCTTGGCGCTATCATGGTGGCGGCGTACTCTTACATGGCGCTTGTCCCCGTTATTCAGCCCCCGATCATCAAGCTCTGCACAACAAAGAAGGAGCGCATGATCCGTATGCCCTATGCACAAAAGTCTGTTTCAAAGACCACAAGGATCCTGTTCCCCATCGTTATCACGATCGTGGCAGGTCTTATCGCTCCCGCATCGGTTTCGCTTGTCGGTTTCCTTATGTTCGGTAACCTTATCCGCGAGTGCGGCGTGCTTGATTCGCTTTCCGAGACAGCGCAGAAGGTTCTTGCAAATCTTATAACCATCTTCCTGGGTATCACCGTTGCAACTCAGATGGAGGCAGACAAGTTCCTGTCAGTCAATACTCTGATGATCCTGGGCCTGGGTCTCTTCGCATTCGTATTTGATACCGCAGGCGGTGTGTTCTTTGCCAAGTTTCTCAATCTGTTCCTCAAAGAAAAGATCAACCCCATGATCGGTGCTGCGGGCATCTCCGCATTCCCCATGGCAGGCCGTATCGTTCACAAGATGGGTCAGGACGAGGATCCCCAGAACTTCCTGCTCATGCATTCTATCGGTGTAAACGTTTCGGGTCAGATCGCGTCGGTTATCGCGGGCGGTCTTATCCTTGCATTCTTTGGCGCTAAATAAGGAGGAATAATATGAACGCACAAAACTTCGTGGAATATCTTCCCTACATGGGCAAGGGAATGCTTGCAATTTTCGTGGTTATCGGCGTTATTATGGTCGTGACCGCACTTTTAAACAAAGTCTTCAAAAAGTAATTTTCAAAAAACAAAAAGGCTCCTTCGAATTTGAAGGAGCCTTTTTCTTAAATTACTCAAAAATTATCTCACGCATGGCGACGGGCAAAATCCTCCCACCTGCCACTCAAAAGCCGTCTGACAAAGAACGCAATTCTCACAAGCCAGTCGCAGATCATTGCCACCCAAACACCGACCACACCCCAACCAAGGTACTTTCCGAAAACAAAGGAAAGCACGATTCGGCAGAGTACCATTGACCCGACGCTGACCAACATAGTAAATTTAACGTCACCCGCCGCGCGCAAAATGTTCGGCATGGTAAAGGACGCAGGCCAAAACAGAATGGCACAGATACCGTGGAGCAAAATCAGCTCAACGGCAAGCCGCGTTGCTTCGCCTGACACGTTATAAAGACGCATTGTAATGGGCAGGGTGACAAAAACCAGTAAATTAAAGCCGATACCAAGCAGATAAACTATCTTCATCATTCGCTTGGCATGAGAACGCAGAACGTCCATATCCCCGTTACCCACGCACTGACCGATAACGGTCACCATGGCAAGACTGCACGCGCTGCCCGCGATACAGCCAACACCGCAGAGCGTGTTTGCCACCGAGTTTGCGGCGATGGCGGCGGTGCCGAACAGAGTAACTATCCGAACCACCAAAAGCCGACCCAGATGAAACATTCCGTTTTCAATTCCGCTGGGGATACCTATGTATAGTATCTGCCAAATAAGGTTTCTATCGGGCTTGAAGGGCGCAAAAAGCTTTGTTGTAAGCACATGCCCGGGCATGGAAAGCTTGACAAGCAGGAAAACCATTGCAAAAGCCCGCGCAAAAAGCGTGGAGAGCGCCGCGCCCGCAACACCCCATTTGAAAACGTAAATAAGGAGCGCATTTCCCGCAATATTCAGCAGATTGCTTGCAAGGGAAACCTGCATGGAAATTTTCGAATTTCCGATGGCACGAAAAACCGCGGCGCAGGCATTATACACGGCAAGGACCGGAAAGGACAGAGCCGTTATAAGAAAATACGATCGGCTCGCCCGCATAACGTCCGCTTCCACGTTGCCAAAGATCAGACGCAGCAACGGATCGCGGAACCCGATGCACAAGACCATAATACCAAGAGACACCGCCAACGAAACAAAAAACAGTTGTCGAACTGTTTTTTGAGCATCGTCTGCCCGTCTCGCACCGACGAATCTTGATACCACCACCGCACCGCCCGTGGCAAGTGCCGAGAACACGTATATCATGACAGCATTTATCATGTCCACCAGAGAAACGCCCGAAACCGCCGCGTCCCCAAGAGAGGATACCATCATGCTGTCGAACATTCCCACTGTAATGGCAAGAGTTTGCTCTATTATAAGCGGACCTATCAGCCTTTTTAAATCAAGAGAGGAGAACAGCTCCCCCTCGTATCTATTGATCTTCATTCTTTTATCCAAATCTCGCAAAGCACCCCCACCCTTGTCGGGCGGGGGTGCTCGTTTTAATAATTAGTTTCAGTCAACTGACTTATGCAGCGGGCTGTGCAGGAAAATCTGCGCGCCACTCGAGGACTGTCTTCGTTACTCCCTCGTATGTGATCTGGAGGAAGTCAACGATGTGGTCGATGCCACTGTCTGCTTTTCCGTTATTGTAATCGGGGTTCTGACGAGCCTCGTAGAATGTGTTTGCAATAACGTTGAGAGCATCCCAGTTAGCAACGTGGATGTTCAGCTTTGTCTCGGAAGAGTTATTGCCGAATACGTTCCATCTTGCTGTATCGGTCTTCTGGTTCAGAGTTGCCATAGAATATGCGCTGATAGACTTGAAGGTCTCGGGCATATAGATGTCATCAATGTTATCAAGGTTGTTAAAGTAACCCTTGCAGATAGTTGTGATCTTTGTCTGAGAAAGATCCATCACACCTGCCTCGGGCATATCAAAGCCAACTGTCCATACTCTTGTAAGAGCCTTTGCGCCGCCGAAGCCGTACTGCTGACCGTTCTTGATCTTATCTGCTTCGGGAAGAAGGATGTTCTCAATCGCTGCAGCATTCTGAGCAACACCGTAATCACTTACCTGTGCAAGACCTGTAAGGTCAACAAGGGAGCTTACGTCATATGCGTCGAGATATGTCTTATCAGCTGTTGCATATGTGAAGTTCTTAAGGCTTGTACATCCGGAAAGGAGATAATTTCCTGAAGTCATTCCCTCGGGATATACGATCGTGGTAACAGAAGCAGCGGAAAGGCTCTGCTCGCCGAACTTATCTACACCGTAGTCAACAACGATAGTCTTGATCTTAGCGGAGTTCTCGTCTGTAAAGATAGGAGAATAGATAGTAGCAGTCTTGAGCAGACCGTTAGCAGTGGGATCGGTGACTACCTGGCTTTCAGCTGTGACTCTGAAGTACTTCTCGGAGAAAGGAGCGCTTACGCCGTAACTGTCAGAAAGCTTAGGAAGAGTAGCTGTACCCTCGAATGCCTCGTCTGCACGGTAAACAACAAGGAGGTTATCGCCGTCAACCAGAACGGACCAGAGGATACCTGTCGTTGCAGTTTCCTCAACGGTTACACCGCGGGAGTTCCAAACCACGTTGCCGGAAGCGTTCTTATACATATTCCAAGCACGGAGAGGAAGATCAACGTATGTGAACTTGCCCTCTGCATCGTACTCATAGCCCTGAGTAAGTGTAAGGAGATCGCTGGGAGCCTTGGTCTCTGCCTCTGTAACAGAGAACGCACCGTTCTTCAGAACGTCCCAAACGCAGATCTCGTCTGCCATCTGAGAGTTGATGGCACCTGCCTTGAACATCTCAAGTGTGAGAGTGTAAAGGGAGATAGTCTTATTTACCTTGGGAGATACGTACTCGGAAACGGTAACAACCGTATCAGTACCGTTAGACCACATTGCATAACCTGCAACGTAGATCTCCTTGAGTGTGTTAGCACCCACGAAGTCCTTTACTGCGATGCAGTACTGCTTTGCGTCAACGTCAACGTACTTGTTAAGACCCGTATCGTCGTCAGCAAAAATAACGATTCTCTGGATCTTCTTGCCGTCTGCTACAGCCAGGAGAGCCTCGCCGGAGCCTGCAAGTTCATAGTTTGCAGCGGAAGCTGCGATAGCGCCGTACTCAACAAGGGTATAGCCTGTTTCAGCAGCTACTGCGGTTGCCTTGTCCTCATCGAAGGAGAAGAGAGCACGGAGACCGTTGTAGGACTGAGTGCGGAGCATAAAGCCGTCAGCTGTAATAACATTGGGGAGAGAAACGGTTTCGCCGCCTTCATCAACCTTAGTTGTTACAACGGTTGCACTTACGCCTGCAGCTGTAAGCGCCTTTTCCATGTTAGCCTTGTCGATGTCGGAATAAACCTTGATGGTCAGGTCGGAAACGCCTGTGAATGCGCTTGCATCGATCGTCATATCATCGGCTACTACGCCCTTTACGTCGATAACCTTAAGAGCCTTGCATCCGTTGAATGCGTTTGCCTTGATCTCTTTAAGGGTTACGCTTGCGGGAATAGTAAATTTCTCAAGAGCTGTGCAGTCGCGAAGTGCGATCTGGTCAATAATACCGGCAACCTCTTCGCCGTTGGCCAGGATAGAATCAAACCAGATAACTTCCTTGATTGCCGCAGAACTTCTGAGCAGATAGGAAGTGTACTGAGCGGGAGTCTTGTAAGGAGTAATCGTGTCAAATCCGCGGAGATCTATTGCACCATCCGTGAATGTACCCGTGTAAGTACCGTCGTCGTTGAAATCAACGTGTGCAAAGGTCGTCAGCGTATCCATATCATAGAGGAAGCCACGGTCTGCCTCTGTAAGGGAAAGTCTGGTGATAACGTCTTCAAAAAGAACAGTGTCCGCGTCAAGCGCTCTGATAGCCAGACCAAATGTGCTGAAGTATGCGCTGGTCTGCTTTGTACGGAATTCAACGGTATCAAAAACGTAGCCTGCCTCGGAAAGCTGCTGCCATACCCATGTAAGCATTACGAAAGAACCGTTTTCCTTTACGTTACGAGCCATCTTGTAGCCTGCGAAGTTTGCGTATACGAACTCAACAAGTGCGTCCTCAAGAGCCTCGCCTGTTGTACCTGCAGCCTCAAGCTCTGCTTTCTTTGCAACAAAGCTGTCGTAGGAAGCCTTGGTTACAGCGAAGTTTGTCCACTGTGTGGATGCTTTCTTATAGTCGTTGACATATCTTTCGTATACTACGTACTTAGCCTTGCCGATATTAGAACCGTTTACGTAAACGGATGCCTCGGTATCAGCGGGAACGTCGCCGCCAAGAGCCTTCTGATATGAGCCGGAGCCATAGTAGCCGAACATTTCGTCAACGAAAGCGGAAGCAAAAGCATACATCTTCTTCTGGTCTGCCGCCGTGGGGTTAGCCGCGCTGACGGGAGTCCAGTCATTCCAGTTAGCCGACATATTGGAGGACGTAACTACGTAAACGCCCTTATCGGTTGCCTTGTTCCAATAGAAGCGTCCCGAATCAGCCTTTGCGATTGTAGGATATGCTTCTGTTGTGCCGGAATAATCGATAGCTCCGCCGATCATTATCCAGCCGCTGCCTTCAGCGTCGATATCTTCATAGCCGGAATCGACCCATTTAGCATCGCCCTTAACTGCGCCTGCGGGCAGTTCAACGTCCAGATCAAACGCCGCAAAAGCGCACACGGACATGACTGCAGCCACAGCCAGTGTCAAAACAAGGGCAAGAAGGATTTTTCTTGTTGTTTTCATGATAGTTTCTCCTTAAAAAATAAGATTTTAGATAGTTAGACAATCTTACTTTTGTATTTTAACACTTTTTTCCTTGCAAGTCAAGAGCAACCACCGATTTTTACCCCCGTTTTTCAAAGAATTGGTCATTTGCATAATTCAAGGCGTCAAAAATTGGAACTTTTAACGAAAACCTTGTTTTATATATGCTCGGCATAAAAAAGAACCGTTTACATTACACGTTTTTTGGCTTATTTTTCAAATTCGCTTGAAAAAAAATCTACCATATGTTATAATGGGAGTGTATATTCAAATTTTCGCGGCTCGACCGCAGAAAAAATAAAGAGGTACACTATGTTAAAGGATAAAAAAGTTTCATATTCGGGCATTCAGCCCAGCGGCAATCTCACCATCGGAAATTATCTGGGAGCTTTGCGCAATTTCTCTCAATACAGCGATGAATATCAGACATTCTACTGCGTAGTCGATATGCACGCCATCACCGTGCGTCAGGTCCCCGCAGAGCTGCGCCGCCGCACCTACGAGACCCTGGCTCTCTATATCGCCGCCGGTCTTGACCCCGAGAAAAACACTCTTTACGTTCAGTCCCACGTCCCCGCTCACGCGGAGCTGGCTTGGATCCTCAACTGCTATACCATGTTCGGTGAGCTTTCACGCATGACTCAGTTCAAGGACAAGAGCGCAAAGCATTCGGACAACATAAACGCAGGTCTTTTCACCTACCCCACCCTCATGGCGGCAGATATTCTGCTCTATCAGACGGACGTTGTGCCCGTTGGTGTGGATCAGAAGCAGCACGTTGAGCTGGCGCGCGACATCGCCGGACGCTTTAACCAGGCCTATTCCGAGACCTTCACCATTCCCGAGCCTATCATCTCAAAGAGCGGCATGAAGATAATGTCTCTGGCAGATCCCACTAAAAAAATGAGCAAATCGGACGAAAACGCAAACGCTGTGGTTTACATTCTCGACGACAAGGACACAATAATAAGAAAGTTCAAACGCGCCGTCACCGACAGCGACACCTGCGTGCGCTACGGAGAGGGCAAGGACGGAATCAACAACCTCATGTCCATCTATTCCTGCGTTTCGGGCAAGAGCTATGACGAGATCGAGCGGGAGTTCGAGGGTCGCGGCTACGGCGATTTCAAGCTGGCAGTGGGCGAAGCTGTTGCAGACACTCTTGCGCCCGTTCAGGCTGAACACGCTCGTCTGCTGTCGGACAAGGCTTACCTTGAATCGGTCATGAAGAACGGCGCCGATACCGCCGCCTACTTTGCACAGAAGACCCTGTCTAAGGTCAAGAAAAAGGTCGGCTTTCTTATCTGAGCCGCTGATGTGAAAGGATTCTTTTATCCATGAAAACTTTGATACAAGGACTGATGGCAATGCTTTGCGCAGGCCTCCTGTCCTTCTGCTGCACTCCCCTGATCCGCGTCCTGGCATACAGGCTTCACGCGGTCGACGTTCCAAAGGACAACCGCAGAATGCACAAGGTGCCCACCCCAAGAATGGGCGGAGTTGCCATTTTTATTGGAATCTGCCTTACTATGCTTGCCTTCTGCCGTCCCTCCAATTTTATAACCGCCGCGCTTTACGGCACGCTTATGATGGTCGTCATGGGAGTTTTCGACGACATTTTCTCGCTCAACGCTTTCCTCAAGCTGGGTATTCAGATCGTCGCCGCTCTTTTGGTGGCACTGAACGGCGTTTGCGTTGAATTTGTTTCTATCGGAAACAAGTTTTACTCCTTTGGCAACTGGTCCGTGGTCATTACAGTGATCTGGATCGTTGCGCTGACAAACGCCCTGAACCTTATAGACGGTCTGGACGGCTTGGCATGCGGAGTTTCCATTATCTGTTCCATCTCTCTGCTTTTCGTCACCCTTATCGTCGGCGACGTCCAGGCGGCCCTTATTACAGCCATCATCGTCGGTGCCTGCACGGGCTTCATGCCTTACAACTCGCACCCGGCAAAGATATTTATGGGAGACAGCGGTTCTCAGCCCTTGGGATTTTTGCTGGCAGTCCTTTCGGTACAGGGAATTTTCAAGACCTCCACGGTTCTTTCCTTCCTCATTCCGTTGTCTATATTTGCTCTTCCTCTTTTTGACACCACAGTTGCGATCTTACGCCGTCTTCTGCACGGAAAAAGTCCATTTACTGCCGACAGAGGCCACATTCACCACCGACTTATAGATCTGGGCTTCGGGCAGAAAAAGAGCGTTCGTATTCTCTATTCGGTTTGCGGAATCATGGGCTGCGCGGCGGTACTTCTCTCCCTTGAAAAGTACGTGCCTGCGGTCATCATGCTTGTTGCGGGCGTTGCCCTGTTCATTGCAACCGCGGGGGTTTTCAAGCGTCCCCATCTCCGTCCGCTGACAGGACTTTTTGATCAGATCGATGCTATCGAATCGGGTATCAAGACCATGGACGAAGCAAAAGCAGCCGATATGATCGGCAAAAAAACGGAAATCGACAAGACTGAGAATTAAACAAAGAAAGGAGTGATTCCACATGGCAAAAAGACGTCAGCAGACCGAACAGACCGGCGTTCTCACCAAAGGCGGTGCCGTCGGCGCTGTCGTTATGATCTTTATCGCGGTATTCGTCTGCATTGTGGCGATCACTCTGCTTTACCTCACCGGCAGCGGTTCCTTGAACAATAAAAATAACGAGCAAAAGGAAACCGAAAAAAATGACGGGGCGCAGATCGAAGAGCATCTGAACGGTCTTTTCCCCGAGGAGCTTGAATACCTGCCCACTCCGGAGCTTTCCGATGCCGAGGCATTTGAAAAATACAACACAAAAACTACCTACTACCGAGAATGCACCGTTGTCCGCTCGGACGGTACAAATAAGGTCGAGCAACGGCTGTGCATACTCAGAGAAGGTGATCTTTTCAACGTAAAGGTGATAGAATCCGATTCTCTTGTTGAGACGTTGATATCCGACGGAACTCAGGCGTACATCGTAAACGAAATAACAGGAGATACATCGGTTTGCCCCCTTGGAGGCGAATTTACTTTGGAAAAACTGGTAGGACTTACCGACCATAGGGAGATTGCCGCATTGGTTTCGGATTACTCGGCGGGCGGCGAGCGTCGGGAGCAAACGGGGCTTGCTTCATTGTCCCTTTCAATGTTCCGGAACAAGGCCTCCAATATGCTTGTAATAAACCTATCAAAGACCGCTTCGCAAACTCGTGAGGTCTACTATTATTACCTGGATTACGGCTATATCCATTATACCGAGATCACTCGTGACGGTGCCGCCATTTTCTCTATGAATACCACTCTGTTTACAGCGGATATTTCCGAATATAAAAAGCCCGATTCCTTTATTTTCCCCAAATAACCCCCACCACCAAGCCCCTTTGAAAAGGGGCCTGGACTCCCCAAACTAAACTCGGGGAACCAATGGCTGAACACCATTGGTTTTGATGAAGATTGAGGAAAAGGGTTGAATCAGATAAATAATACCACAACGAAAACGACGGTTAAACACCGTCGTTTTTGATTAAGAAAATCAAAATTGGTAGGGGTCGGCGCCTCGACGACCCGAAGAATCGAACGGTCATAGAATACTTCCCACAATGTGAAACAAGAGCGATTCTTGTAGGGGAGGATATTATCCTCCCGTCGAAAACGGGTCGTCGAGGCGCCAACCCCCTTTAAAAAGGTGGCTGGACCCCCCAAACTAATCTGACAAAAAACAATGTCTGAACAACATTGTTTTTTGTA
>JAFQKA010000056.1 GCA_017397175.1 Clostridia bacterium
CTATGTGTAGCAACACAAAATTACAATAGCGTCAAGAGCACAAGCGGCAGGCCTACCACCCCCTCTGCGTCACAAAATGTGAGGAACAAAGAACCCCTCCGTGGCAGATTCGCTTTGCGAACTGCGGGAGGGGAGAACGGGTCTTGTGCTTGGAGTGCCTCCTTTTCTATGTTATTATGTCATGGGTTCCGTTCTTTTTCTATCGTCATCGGAGGATGCTTAACCGAGTAAGAAATCCTCAACGACGTCATTGAGGTGGACGGGGGATAGGGCCAAACGGTTACAGCGCGCGACCAGTGCGTCGACCTCCGCCATGTCGGTGGAGATGTCGGGTACCGATGCGACCGTGACACTATTCTGCTCCGAGCCGCAGAGAGCGCGGGCGACGATGCCGTAGGTCGTGTAGCGTTTTCCCTCCGACACCGTGATGCCTCGAATTCTTTCGTAGATCACGGCGTTCATGTCAGCAGGAGTCCTTCGTATTGCTTGGCAAAGGCTTCGTCAAGCGCTTGCAGGAACCTGCGCGGATCCTCCTGCATCAGCAACAGCAACATGGCCGTCAGGGTTCCGCACATATAAACGCCGGTCTCGATGTCGGAATAGGAGCTTTCGCTCATTTCCAAGCGCTCGGCCATCTCCCGTTGCGTCAAATCGAGACGGTCGCGGGTGCGAATGGCTAACAGGCGGAGCTGGTCTTTCAACAGCATTTCTTTTTCTATTCTCATGGTAGCTTCCTCCAAACACAAGCGGGGAAAGTCTACCATGCTTTCCTCCGATATCGAATCGGGTGCGCCTGTGTTTCGTCGGAAAGCGTCAAAAAAAGCCGAAACCATACGGTTCGGCTTGGGTGTCGGAAGGATGGACGGTAAGGGGTACGGTATTCGGTTGTCTTATCTTACTATGTCCAAAATCCGTTTTTCTTGCAGTTTTTTGCAAAAAGATCCTGCCGTCCACGGACGGCAGGATCTTTGAGTTATGCTTCTGTTTTGAAATCCAACAGGATCCGCTCGATCTGCTTGTAGTCCTGTCGCATGACAGGCGGTTCCGCTGTCACTACAACGCGGAAGGTCTGATCTTTTCGGACGAGCAGGCGGTAACAAGTAGGGCACAGATACAAAGAAAAACAACAAAGATGCGTTTCATGATCGGTTCCTTCTTCTTAGATAGGAAATTGTTTTATATCATCCAAATCGGCACGATCAAATGATCCCGATCAAATGCGCCGAACTGTTCTGCCATACAGAGAACAGCGCCCGTGCCGACCTGCAAGGGTGCGCGGTCAATGACGCCAAAGGCTCGGAGGATGCGCTTATCGGGTGTTGCGGTTTTCTTGATCTCAAGGGGACAGAGCTTGCCGTCGCCTTCCATGATAACGTCGATCTCCTTGGTGTCCTTATCACGATAGAAATAGAGATACGGCTCAAGTCCCGCATTCTGATAGCCCTTCATAATCTCGGATACGGTAAAGTTCTCAAGAAGCGCGCCGCTCATAGCACCGCTTTCGGCGACCTCGGGGCTTGACCATTTCGTGAGATAGCACACAAGTCCCGTGTCGTAGAAATAGACCTTGGGCGTCTTGATCGTGCGCTTGAGCACGTTATTGGAATACGGATGAAGCAGGAAGATGATACCAAGAGTTTCGAGAATGTTCATCCAAGCCTTTGCGGTAGGCATATCGATCTCGGCATCATCTGCAATCGCCTTGTAGTTGAGCAGCTGCGAGGTTCTCGCGGCAACGGCGGTAATAAAGCGGTTGAATTTCAGGGCATCCACCGTGCCCGAAATCTCGCGCACGTCGCGCTCCACGTAGGTGGAAATATAGGATGAATAGTACATATTGCGGTCGGGATAGAGCCCCGAAACAATACCGGGCATCGAGCCGCGCCAAATGCGCTCAAACAGTGTCGGTGTGTCCACAGGTGCCATTTTCTTGCTCTCCGCGAGAAGGGTGTCGAGCTTTACAGCAAACGGAATGCAGTCCGCACCGATGATCTCACGCTGGGACATGGGCGACATATGCAGAAGCGCGACGCGCCCCGCAAGCGACTCCTGCACACCCTTCATCAAGCGAAAGATCTGCGAGCCCGTCATCCAGAAGTCGCCCGGATTGTGATGCTCGTCGATGTGAATTTTGATATAGGTAAAAAGCTCCGGCGCATACTGAACCTCGTCGATCAGTACGGGGGGCTTGTGTATCTGCAAAAAGAGCGTGGGGTCGTTCTTTGCCATGTCGCGCGTGGAGAGGTCGTCAAGCGACACGTACTCGCGCCCCTTGTTCTCCTTCTCCGCAAGCGAGCGAAGCATTGTGGTCTTGCCCGCCTGACGTGGACCTGTCAAAAGAATGGCAGAGTACGACTGCGACAGCTCCATGATTCGATTTTCCATATGACGGTAGATGTAATTCATAAATTCCTCCATGTACACCTATGGCATTTTAATACTATCCATATTATACTCCTATTTTGCCCGTTTGTCAATGATTTTTTCGGCTGTTTTTAAGAATTTATATAAATTAGCCGAAGTTTCCGAAAAGCAATAGAAAAATCAGCCTCCGAAGCTAAAAAGCTTGTTGGAAGCTGATTATTTTTTCAAAATTCAATTTCCGCTGGGGCCGTCTCTACGTTCACGGGTGTCGGGAACCTCAATCTTACCCTTGATATCGCCGGGCTTGGTCAGGGGCTTTTTTTCTTTGGGCTCTTGCTCTTTTTTCGTATCCTTGTTTTCAGCCATATATATCACTCCTTTCTGTGATTAAGTGTGCGCATTTTCAAACAATTCATTCAAGTCGTTGGTTGGCGGTAGGCAGCTGTGACCTCGGCACACGTAATAGGTGGTCTTGCCGTTTTTGAGCGGGTATTCTTTTGTGGGTTTCGGCAGAAGAATAACGATCGCATCGTGCGGGAATTTAAGCGGCAAACAGCTTTTGTTTGTCTGTTCGTCGAGTACTACCGTTATTTTCATTGGCGGCTTCTCGTATTCCAAAAGCGCTGTCAAAAACATAGCGTGGTTTGTGGGATATTGTGCCGCGCTTTGTGCGAGGAAATCAAGCTGCCGTTCCGATTCGGTTTTGTATTTTTCCTCGTCAGTAATAAGAGATAGGCGAACAAGATTATACGCCATCAACGAATTTCCGCTTGGGATCGCGCCGTCATAGGTTTCCTTGGGACGCAGGATCAGTTCCTCGTGGTTTTTGCTGTATAAATAAAATCCACACGTGTTATCCCCGAAGTCCGATATGACCTTATCGCACAAACACTTTGCCCGATTCAAATGTTCATGATTCAAAGTGGCGCGGTACAGCGACAATTGCGCAAAAATATACGCGGAATAATCATCGAGAAATCCTCTCACGCCTCGTTTTTCCATATGAAAGCTGACGTGGAGTGTATCACCGTCACACAGATATTTCTGTATAAAGCTGTCAGCCTTTTGCGCGGCGGAAAGATATACTTCCTTCCCGCTGACAAGATACAGCTCACACATAGCGACAATCATCAGACTGTTCCACGACGTTAAGATCTTCTCGTCACGGTGTAGCGCAGTTCGGTTTTTACGGTAATCGTCGAGTACAGTCAGAAATGGCTCAAACGATTTGTCCAAAGGATCACTTTTTAAGAGATTTGGGATATTCTTTCCCTCGAAATTGCCTGCGTCCGTTATATCAAAATGACGGTTGAAGCGCGCTCCGTCCTCTTGTCCAAGTATCCCGATGATCTCGTCGGGTGTAAACAGATAATATTTTCCTTCCTCGCCCTCACTGTCGGCATCCTGCGAGCTGTAAAAGCCGCCCTCGTCAGAGTTCATTTCACGGATAATATAGCTTGCCGTTTTTTCTGCGATATAGAGATATAATGCCTTTTTCGTGACCGTGTACGCCTTACAATAGGCAAGGATTAGGAGCGCGTTGTCGTACAACATTTTCTCAAAATGCGGAACAAGAAATTTTTTGTCGGTGGAATAGCGGCAGAAACCAAAACCAATGTGGTCGAACAGACCGCCGCGGTACATCTGCAAGAGAGTATGCTCCACCATGTTCAAACATGAGGCTGTTTTGTAACGCTCATAGTAGTCGAGCAAAAACAGCAGATTGTGCGGTGTTGGGAACTTTGGTGCCCGTCCGAAGCCGCCGTGTTTTTCGTCATAGATACGCTCGTATTGCTGAACTGCTAAATGAGTCAGATCAATATCTGCGATGCTTGACGTAATCTCCGACTTACTCAAATGCTTGATGATTTTCTCAGAATCACGCAAGAGCATGTCGCGGTCGGATACCCATTTTTCGTGAATGGCGAGCAGAAGCTCCCTAAACCCTACCATACCACTGCGAGAATTTTTGGGAAAATACGTCCCCGCGAAAAAAGGCTTCTGCTCGGCGGTCATAAAGATGCTTGTGGGCCAGCCACCGCCTCCCGTGAACGCCTGACAGACCGCCATATAGACACTGTCTATGTCGGGGCGCTCCTCCTTATCTACCTTGATGGATATAAAATATTTGTTCAATATCTCGGCAATTTCTTCGTCCTCAAAGCTCTCGTGGGCGAGC